>URCS01000031.1 GCA_900546455.1 uncultured Collinsella sp.
TCTTGTGGGCCTCGGCGCTGTTGCAGCCCTTGTACAGGGTGCCGAACTGATCCACGGCGATGATGTCCTTTGCACCGGCGGTCATAAGCATCTTGATGATGGCCGTACCGGCGGCGCCGGGGCCGTTCAGCACGATGTGCACATCTTCCATCTTTTTGCCCACCACGCGCAGGGCGTTGATGAGAGCAGCGGTGACCACGATGGCCGTGCCGTGCTGATCATCGTGGAACACAGGGATGTCCAGCTCTTTTTCCAGCGTCTGCTCGATCTCAAAGCACTCGGGGCTCTTGATATCCTCCAGATTGATGCCGCCGAAGGTAGGCGCAATGGCCTTGCAGGCTGCGATCACTTCTTCGGCACTGTGGGCGTTGATGCAGATGGGGAAGGCATCCACCCCGCCGAACTCCTTGAACAGCACAGCCTTGCCCTCCATGACCGGCAGGCCGGCCTCCGGGCCGATGTCGCCCAGGCCCAGCACGGCAGTGCCGTTGGAGACAACGGCCACCATGTTGCCTTTGAAGGTGTACTTGTACACGTCCTCCGGGTTTGCCTTGATCTTGCGGCAGGGCTCGGCCACGCCGGGGGTGTAAGCGGTGGACAGGTCATCGCGGGTGGCGACCTCCACCTTACTCACGATGCCCACCTTGCCCTTGTGGCTCTCGTGCATTTCCAGAGCGGCTTTGTTGTAATCCATGGGTTTTTCCTCCATTTTTATCAGGCTCCCCCTGAGAGGGAAACGGTTCAGGTCACATAATTTTATTGTAGCAGAACCGCCGGGGCATTTCCACCGGTTTTGCGCCTTTTGCAGGGGGCAGGCGGGCAAAAGTGCGGCGCTGCGGCGGACCGGATTTGTGGAAATTTGGCAAAAAACTTTCCTTTTGGCGTTTTATCCGATATAATAGGAAAGCACACGATCCGATCCGGCCGTGCAAACGGTCTTTTTATTTAGGAGGTCTATTCTTGAAACATTCAACCAAAACCCTGCTCTGCGTGCTGTGTGCGGCAGCAGCCGCCCTGTGCGTGATCTTTGCCATCTTCACGCTGACCAAAAAGCAGAGTGATTCGTCCGCATCTTCTGCGGCCGCTTCTTCCAGTGCGGCTTCTTCCGCTCCTGCCGTCTCGGAGTACGGCACGGTGGACAGCTTTGACTACCAGAATTTTACCTACAGCGACGGTCTGGATGCAAACGGTTACCGCATCGGCATCACTGCACAGGACTATGTCACCCTGCCGGACAATGTGGCCGCTCTGCCCATCAAGAAGGCAGACGTCACCCCCAGCGACTCGGACGTCCAGGCCCGCATCGATAGCCTGCTGAGCCAGTACAGCACCACCCAGGCCGTGACCGACCGCGCCGCGCAGAACGGCGACGTCGTGAACATTGATTATTCCGGCACCGTGGACGGTGTGGCGTTCAACGGCGGCACCTACCAGGGCTACGACCTCACGCTGGGCAGCGGCAGCTTCATCACCGGCTTTGAAGACCAGATCGTCGGCCACAACACCGGCGACACCTTTGACGTGACCGTCACCTTCCCCGACGGCTATGACGCCTCCACCGACGCCGACGGCAACACCGTCGAGCTCAGCGGTAAGGAGGCCGTGTTCCGCGTGACCGTGAACTCCATCTCCGAGCCGGTGACGCCGGAGCTGACCGACGAATGGGTGGACAGCACCTTCGGCACCAGCGACGACGTGCACACCGTGGAGGAGCTGAAGGCCTTTTTCTCCAGTGCCCTCTACGACCAGAACCTGGAGAACGCCATTATGGACGCCCTGCTGGACACTGCCGACTTCAAGGATGTGCCCAAGCAGATCTCTGACTACTACATCTGCATGTTCCTGAACTACTACAGCCAGCTGGCCACCTACTACAGCAGCGATCTGAACACCCTGGCCCAGGCCCAGGGCTACACCGACGCCAACGCCATGCTGGGCGCTTCGGACAGCGTGATCACTCACCTGGCCAAACAGGACCTGCTGTATCAGGCCATTGCCGAGAGCCAGGGCATCGAGCCCACCCAGGAGCAGCTCGACCTGTACGCACTCGTGCGCCGCACGCACGAGGAGTGCGTCGCCGCCATCCATCCGGGCGTTGAGGGTAACGACATCTTCAAGCTTTCCAAGAAGATCATCGGCGATGCCGGCTATGGTGATTACTACAACCATGGTCTGGGCCACGGCGTGGGCATCGACATCCACGAGCTGCCCAACTTCAACCGCAGCAAGAACACCATCGAGATCGGCTCGGTTGTCACCATGGAGCCCGGCGTCTACCTGCCCGGCGTGGGCGGCGTGCGCCTTGAGGACTACGGCGTGGTCACCGAGAACGGCTACGAGCCCTTCACCAAGACCCCGCACGACCTGCACGTTATCGACTGCTAGTCTACTTCGGTAGATAGTTTGGGGCGGGGCGTTCGGATCGATTCGGACGCCCCGCGTTCTCTTTTTATGCGCTCGCTGCAGGCGCCGTCTGCAAGTGTATAATTTCTGTCGTATGTAATTTGGACGCTTGTGCGTTCTGCCCATAACAAGAAAGGTCGCTATGCCTACCATTTCTACCGCCGACTTCAAGAACGGCCTCGGTCTCCGCATCAAGGACAAGGTCTACACCATCGTCGAGTTCCAGCATGTCAAGCCGGGCAAGGGCGGCGCGTTTGTGCGCTACAAGACCCGCGACATCAAGAGCGGCCGCGTCGTCGAGAACACCTGCAACGCCGGCACCAAGTTCGAGAGCGTCATGCTCACCACCCGTGAGTTCCAGTACCTCTACAACGATGGCACCGACTACATCTTCATGGACAACGAGTCCTATGAGCAGGTTCCCGTTCCCGAGGACATGGTGGGCGAGAACTCCAAGTGGCTGCGCGAGAACGACGTCTGCCAGCTGCTCTTCGCCGACGATGAGCTCATGGGCGTGACCCCGCCGATGTTCATCGAGACCACCATCGTCCAGACCGACCCGGGCTTTAAGGGCGACACCGTCCAGGGTTCCACCAAGCCGGCCACGATCGATACCGGCGCTGTCATCCAGGTTCCCATGTACCTCAACGAGGGCGAGGTCATCAAGGTTGACACCCGCGACGGCAAGTTCGTCTCCCGCGTCTAGCAACCAAATCTTCTAGGAGGACTCATGCCCCAGGAAATCAAGATTGACGGCATCGGCATTTCGCCCGATGTTCTGACCGCCATCGTCTCGCGCGCCGTGTCCGATGTCGAGGGCATCGCCTCCGTTGGCGTCAAGGACCTTGCCACCAACCTTGTCTCCATGATGCTCTCGTCCAAGGCCCCGGCTTCCGAGCCGGCGGTCGAGGCCGAGGTCGTCGGCGACAAGCTCGCACTCACCGTGCGTGTCGTGGTGTTCTTTGGCTATCCGTTCAAGAAACTCGCCGAGGCCGTTCGCGCTGCCGTGGTCGCCGCCATTGATGCCCAGGTGGGCGTTGAGGTCGAGCGTGTTGACGTTTGCATCGACGGCCTCGTTTTCCCCAAGGAGTAACCTTTGAGCCTTAAGGTTTATCGCGGGCGTACGCTTGCCCGCAGTCAGGCGCTGCAGCTGCTGTTCCAGGCCGAAGCCACGGACAGCCCGCTCGAGCGCGTCCTCGAGGGTGATTTCCTGATCTCGAAGGGTCCCCTCGACCCCTATGCGTTGGAGCTGTGCCGCGGTGCCTACGAGCATATCGACCGCATCGACTGCGCTCTGCGATCCGTTGCCAAGAACTGGGATCTTATGCGCATGCCCGGCGCCGACCGCAATCTGCTGCGTATCGCTGTTTACGAGATGCGTTTCCTCACCGACGAGGAGGTCTCGGACGCCATCGTGATCAACGAGGCTGTCGAGCTTGCCAAGGCCTATGGCACCGACCAGTCCGCATCGTTCGTCAACGGCGTGCTGGGCAAGATCGCTCGCAGCGAGGAGCTGCCGGGCGAGGGCCTGTACCAGGAGCTGCTGGCCGAAGATCGCGCTCGCGAGGAGGCGCAGGCTGCCGAGGCTGCCGCCAAGGTTGCGGTTGCTCAGGCTGAGGCTGGCGTGCTGGCCGAGGATGCGGACGCCGCCGAGGCTGACATCGACTCCGTCGAGGAGTAGCCATGCCAGAGGGTTCTGTCCGTAACTTTGATGAGATTTCGGACCGTCTGGATCAGATCATCGCTACCGTTCGCTCCAAGGATACCTCCTTGGAGCGTTCGCTCGATTTGTTTGACGAAGCGATTGAGCTGGGCTCCCGCGCGGTCGATATGGTCGACAAGTTTGAGTTGACGCCGCGTGAGGCCGACAAGCTCGAGCAAGAATACGATGAGGATGCGGCAAACGAATCACAGGATGGCCAGGCTGCATCTACGGATACGAATGGTTGATGGCATTCATGAAACGCGTGCGTCTCGATGACGAACTGATTTCACAGGGCATCTGCGCCGATCGCGCGGATGCCCTTCGCACTCTTATGGCCGGCTTGGTCTCGAGCGGTGGTGAGCGTTTGACCTCGCCGGGGCTTAAGGTTGCGCCGGGCCTGCCGCTGCATGTGAAAGGTCGCATCCCATATGTTGGGCGCGGTGGCCTTAAGCTCGAGGGCGCGCTCGATGCGTTTGATATCGACCCGACGGGCCTTGCTTGCCTGGATGTTGGGTGTTCTACCGGCGGTTTTACCGATTGCCTGCTCAAGCGCGGCGCCGCGACCGTCGTCTCGGTTGACGTGGGGCGTGCCCAGTTTGATTGGTCGCTACGTCAGGACGATCGCGTGACGCTGCACGAGCGCACCAACGTGACGCAGCTACCCGAGTTTGGCTATGAGGGCGCTATCGACCTGGCCGTGTGCGACGTGTCGTTTACCAGCATCGCGAACATCATCGACGCGGTGCTAGCGTGCCTGACGCCTACGGGTTCGTTTTGTACGCTGGTAAAGCCGCAGTTTGAGGCTCCGGCAGCGCTGGTGGGCGAGGGCGGTATCGTGACCGACCCCGCCGTGCGTGTCGACACGCTCGTTGCGGCCATCGAGCTGTTTGCCGCGAAGGGCCTGTTCCCGGTCGACGTGTGCGTGTCGCCTATCCATGGCGCCAAGGGCAACGTTGAGTTTTTCCTGTACGGCACGAGACTCGCCCCCGGCGAGCGCTCGAAAGACGAGCTGCAAGCACAGGTATCGGCTTTGAGCGAGAAAGCGGCAACGCTATGAAGGTCTTTCTGGTTCCCAATTACTATAAGCAAGAGGCGGTCGAGAGCGGCCTGATGCTCGAGCTCTGGCTGACGCGCCAGGGCTACGAGGTCGCATGGGCGGCCGATCAGCGCTCGAAGATTCAGAGCACGCCCGATGTCGACGATGCCGACTTGGTCATCACGCTCGGCGGCGACGGCACGCTTTTGCGGGCTGCCCGCATCCTCAACTATCGCGAGATTCCCATTCTTGGTCTTTCCTATGGTCATCTGGGTTTTTTGACCGCAGCGAGTCCCGAGGAGCGCGACATTTTGCAGGTTGTGAGCGATGCCCTGTCCGGTGAGCTCCACGTGAGCCGTCGCGCTACGATTGCCGCAGACATCGTTTCCGTGCGTGAGGACGGCACGAAGGATGTCGTGCGTTCGTTCGCCCTCAACGATATGGCGCTCACGCGTGGGCCCCTGTCCGATATGGTCGAGTTCGACATCACCGTATCGGGCCACCATATCGATCGCTTGCGCGGCGATGGTGTGGTTGTGTCCACGGCAACCGGCTCCACGGGTTACGCCCTCAGTGCCGGCGGTCCTATCGTGAGTCCGGATTATACGGGCATGGTCTGCGTGCCGATCGCGCCGCATACGATTCAGGCCCGTGCCTTTTTGACCTCGCCGAGCGATGTTGTCGAGATTTTTATGTCCGATGACCGCCCGAGTGTACCGGCTATTGCCATCGACGGGCAGTTTATTACCTGCGATGGCACCGTCGAGAGCGTGGCCGTGCGTCGCGGTCCCGGCGATGTGCTGCTGCTCGACTACGGCCCCGAGAGTTTTTACAACTCGGTAAGCCGCGTGTTCTACGGAGTTCGCCATGATCGATGAGCTGCAGGTTTCAAACATTGCACTCATTCGTGAAGCGACGCTGGTGCCCAGCGCTGGCCTAACGGTCCTGACCGGCGAGACTGGCGCCGGCAAGACTGCGCTGCTCTCGGCGCTTAAGCTCATCTTGGGCGAACGCGCGGATTCGTCGACCGTGCGCGAGGGCGAGGCGCTGGCGAGCGTCGAGGCGCGCTTGTTCGATGGCCCGCACGACACGGAGGGCTTCACCGTGCAGCGCAGCCTTTCTGCCGAGGGTCGCAGCCGCGTCAAGATTGACGGCCGCATCGCCAGCGTGCGCGAGCTATCCGAGCGCGTCGGCGTGATGATGGATCTGTGCGGCCAGCATGAACATCAGCGCCTGCTCGATCCGGCACATCATGTTGCCATGGTTGATGCCTGGGCTGGTCGCTCTGCGCTCGAGGCGCTCGACCGCTATCGTGCCTGCCTCAAGGCGTCGCGTGCAGCTGCCAAGGAGGTCCGTCGCGTCGAGGAGGCGTCGCGTGCGCAGGGGAGTCGTGTCGAGGAGGCGCGCTTCGCCCTGGAGCGCATTGCCGAGGTCGACCCCAGGCCGGGCGAGTATGAGGAACTCGAGGAACTGCTGCCGCGCTCCGAACATGCCGAGGTACTGGTTGCCACTGCTAGCGATGCCCATGCATCGCTTGTCGCCGAAGGGGGAGCGCTCGATGCCGTGAACAACGCCGTGGCAGAGCTTTCCCGTATGGCTACCGTCGATCGCAAACTGGGCGACATTGCCGATGCGCTTTCGGATGCCTGTATCTCCCTTGAGGATTGCGCGAACGAGCTTCGTGCCTATCGCGATGGGGTCGCCTTCGACCCGCGCGAGCTCGCCCGCATGCGTGAGCGGTATTCCGACCTCAAGGGGCTGTTGCGTCAGTGGGGCCCCACCATGGACGATGTTTTTGCCATGCGCGATCGCTCGCAAGAGCTGCTGTCCCTGGTCGATGATGGCGATGAACAGATCAAAAAGGCGCGTGAGGCACTCGGGAGCGCCGAGCGCGAGTTGTTTGCCGCTGCCAAGGCACTTAAGCGCGCTCGCAATACGGCGGCCCCGCGCTTCTGCCACGAGGTTGGCCGCCAGATGGCGCGCTTGGAGATGGGTAGTGCCGAGCTCGTCTGGGAGTCGCGCGATCTTCCCCGTGCTGAGTGGACGCCCGTTGGTCCTTCGAGCTACGAGCTGCTATACCGCAGCGGTGCCGGTTTGACGCCGCGCCCCCTGCGTCGAATTGCGTCGGGCGGCGAGCTCAGCCGCGTCATGCTGGCAAGCAAGGTTGTCCTCGGTAACGCGGACGGTGTCGATACGCTGGTGTTTGACGAGGTCGATGCTGGTGTCGGTGGCTCCACGGCGCGTGCGCTCGCGGGCGTGCTGGCAAATCTCGCCGCTACGCATCAGGTGATTGTCGTAACCCACTTGGCGCAGGTCGCCGTCATGGCTGACAAGCATTATGTTGTCAGCAAGGAACCGGGCGATGTTCCCCAGACGCATTTGGACGAGGTAACCGGCGAAGCGCGTACCGCCGAGATCGCCCGCATGTTGAGCGGCGATCAATCGGAGGCAAGCTTGGCCCACGCAAAGCAGATGCTCAAAGAAGCTCGAGGTTAGGTCGTATCAGCGGTGTTGATGGGACAAAATAGACTGAAATTTTTGTCCCACTACGCGTTTTACTCAACGACCTTATCCGGCTGGATGAGCTCCTCGTAGTAGCTGATATGTTCGCGAGCGTCTTCAATCTCGGGCAGCAGGAAGTTGTAGATGACTTCGATGATCATCGTGGCACTGATCTTAGAGAACGCAAAGTCGCCTGTCGTCAGCAGCGCTTCGTGGTTGACGGTATAAAAAGTGTAGTCTGCCAGACGCGCGAGCGGGGATTTGCTGTCGCTGCTGATGACGACTACGGTTGCGCCGCAGTTGCGAGCCGCTTTTGCCATGCGATTCAGTCGGCGCGATTTGCCGGAGTTTGAGATTAGCACGATGACGTCACCCGGGCGCAACGTGAGCGCAAAGCCGATTGATGTCTCGCTAATGGTGCTCGCCATGCAGCGCAGGCCCAGCTGCGAAAACTTAAACGTCGCATCGAGCGCGACCGCGTTCGTATTGCCCACAGCTGCAAACTCAATAACCCCTGCATGCTTAAGGGCATGCACAACAGCCGCCAGCGTATCGTGGTCGATCCCGTCGATGGTCGCATTAAGCTCGCTCACCTTGGCAGCCAGGATGTTCTTAAGGCTCTGCTCCATGTTGTCGAGCGATACCTCGTCGGTCAGGCCCTCGTTGCGCTGACTCTCCAAGTCGCGCGCCAACGAAAACTGAAAGCTGCGGAAGCTGCCAAAGCCAAGCTTGCGGCAGAAGCGCGAAACGGTCGCCTCGGACGTGGCGGCGGCGCGCGAGAGCTGAGCCGCCGTGAGGCGTGGCGCCTCGGACTGGTGCTCCAATATATAGTCGACAATGCGCTGCTCGGACTCGCTGTATCCCTGATGGGTACTAATGAGGGAAAGTGCGCTCTTGCTACTATCGGTCATGGATGGCTCCTGGTTGGCATGAAAATCTAACTTGATTTGCAATGCCATAGTATACGGGCATTTTCAATTACAAGATACACCTTGCCGTTTCAAGTGTTGATGGTAAACTTTCACTTGCCGTTTACGGTTATGAAAGAACCTTTCACCGGAGAATTGCGCCTTGTCTCTTCTCACGCGGACGGTAGGTTGGTATCTTTCAGTTGTGGAAAAACGCGCATCGAAGCGCGTGTAAGGGAGCGCCCGAGGGCGCTGTACTCAAGAAGGAGGGACACATGGCTAAGTTTGACATCATCGCCGCGACCGGTTGCCCGACCGGCATTGCGCACACCTTCATGGCGAAGGAGGCGCTGGAGAAGGCAGCTGCCGAGCGCGGTCTGACCATTAAGGTCGAGACTCATGGCCAGGTCGGTGTCGAGAACGAGCTCACCAAGAGCGAGATCGCCGGTGCCAAGGCCGTCGTCGTCGCAGCCGATAAGGATGTCCAGGCGGAGCGTTTCGCCGGTAAGCCCATGGTTTCCGTTGGTGTTTCCAAGGCCCTGTCTGTCGAGGCTGCTGGTAAGCTGATCGACCGCGCGCTCGCCGCCAAGGGCGACGACACGGTTGCCGCTGCCGCCGATGTCGAGGACGAGGTCGAGGAGAAGGAGTCCATCGGCCACGTCATCTACAAGCACCTCATGAACGGCGTCAGCCACATGCTGGTCTTCGTCGTTGCCGGTGGTGTTCTGACCGCCATTTCGTTCCTGTGGGGCATCACGTCCTTTGATTCGACGGCTGCCGACTACAACAGCTTTGCTGCGATGCTCAAGATCATCGGCGGCATCGCCATGAACCTTATGGTTCCGGTGCTTTCCGCCTACATCGCCGAATCCATCGGCAAGCGCCCGGCGCTCGTCCCCGGTTTCGTTGCCGGTATGATTGCCATCCAGGGCCTGCCTGTTAACGCCGAGACCGGCATGATCGACGCCGGTGGCGCCGGCGTGGGCTTCGGCTTCCTGGGCGGCATCGTCGGCGGCTTCCTCGCCGGCTATGTCATCCTGCTGCTCGAGAAGGTTTTCTCTAAAATTCCCGCGAGCCTTAATGGCCTGAAGGCAATCTTCCTGTATCCGCTGTGCTCTACCGCCATCGTCGGCCTGGTCATGCTCGGTATTTCCGGCCCCATGGCTGCCATTAACCAGGGTATGATGGATTTCCTGCAGAGCCTCGGTAACTCCGGTCCGGTGATCCTTGGCCTGGCCATCGGCTGCATGTGCGCCTTTGATATGGGCGGCCCGGTCAACAAGGCTGCTTACGCTACTGGTACCTTCCTGCTCGGTACCGCTCTCGAAGCTGGCGTCGGCACCGAGACCTACAACTTCGGCACCAACTTCATGGCTGCCGTCTCCGCCGCTTGCATCGTTCCGCCGCTGATCACCACCTTCGCCGTCGCTGTCGGCAAGAAGTACTTCAGCCAGGAGGATCATGACGCCGGTATCGTCAACCTCATCCTTGGTTGCACCCACATCACCGAGGGCGCCATTCCGTTCATGACCAAGAACATCTGGCCCGTCATGCCCATCATGATGCTCGGTTCTTCCATCGCTTCCATCTTGACCATCTTCTTCAACGTTCACGATCCGGCGCCTCACGGCGGCTTCCTGGTCCTGCCCGTTGTCGAGAACGGTCCGCTGTGGGTCCTCGCGATCCTCATCGGCGCTGTGGTCGGTGGTATCCTGTTCGTGGCCTTCAAGAAGTACGACTTCGAGAAGAATCAGAAGGCCGCTCCTGTAGCCAAGTCCGTTGAGGCCCCCAAGGCCGCTGCCGTCGAGGCCCCCAAGGCCGAGGCTGCCGACTTCGTGAAGGTCGAGAACGTCTTTGTCGCCGAGGACTTCGCTTCTCGTGACGAGGCTCTGAGCTTCGTTTCCAACCAGGCTGTCAAGGCCGGTATCGCCAGCGACGCCGACGCCGTGATGAACGCCTTCCTGGCCCGCGAGGCCGAGGGCACCACGGGCATGATGGAGGGCTTCGCCATCCCGCATGCCAAGTCCGACGCCATTACCGAGGCTGCCGTCATCGTCGTCAAGGACGAGTCCGGCGTGACCGGTTGGGACACCATGGACGGCGCTCCCGTCAACGTTGCCATCGCCCTGCTCATCCCGGGCGCTCAGGCTGGAACCACGCACCTCAAGATCCTGTCCAAGGTCGCCGAGGCGCTTATGGACGAGGACTTCCGTGCCACCGTCAAGGGTTCCACCGACGCCGCCGAGATCGCCAAGACGATCAACGGCCGCCTGGTCTAATCCACCAGCTCGCGAATAACATCGCCCCCTGTATATAAGGCGGAGTCCCTCTCCAGGGCCTCACCCTTTTTTCTATCCTTCCCATAAGTTGCGGTGAAATAGGGACTGTTTAAACGGTTCAACCCCAAATTCAGTCCCTATTTAACCGCAACTTATAAAAGGGCATAGAGAGGGCCGCCTGTCGAGTCTTTGTTGCGAACAGGTCATCAGCCAGAATTCCGTTCGCACGATATTACTCTGGACCGACCGAGTTTCCGCAGCTCGCCTGCCGGGCGGGCGCGGGTTAAGTTTGTCGCGAGTTCCGCACGCAAAGGAAAGCACTTAATGTGCTTTCCGTCTTGCGCAGGACTGTAGAGCAGCAAACTTAACCCGCGCCCGCCCGGCGAGCAAGCGGACGACAAACACATCTGTCCAACAATTCGCCCGAAACATAATGAAAAACCGTTTGATGTGAGTTAATATAAACAACGTCGTGAATCTGACTCCTGCCACATGCATGACAGGGGTTAAACACAAAAAGGAGTCAACTATGGTTTCTGAGAAGGCTACCCTCGTTAATCCTCAGGGTCTGCACATGCGTCCGGCTGGTCTGTTCGCCTCCACCATGGGCAAGTATGCCTGTGACGTGACGGTCGTCACCCCCGAGAAGGAGGTCAACGGCAAGTCCCCGATGGCCCTCATGGCTGCTGGTATCCCCTGCGGTACCGAGGTCGAGGTCAAGTGCGACGGCGCTGACGAGGCCGAGGCTCTGGCTGCTGCCATCGAGCTCATCAAGAGCGGTCTTGGCGAGTAGAACTCAAACGGGTCGCATGTTGAACAACTAAGTTCATATTTGGGGGCGCAGTGACCTGTTGTAAGGTAGCTGCGCTCTTTTGTCATGGATATGGCAAAACGCTTTATCACATGACACGGAGAGAGGAATGGGAATGTATCAGGGAGTCAACGCTTCCGAGGGCATCGGTATCGGCACCGTCATGGTCGCCGTCGATCCCGACTTGACGTTTGAGCCGCACGAGGTTGCTGATTCGGCAGCAGAGAAGGAGCGCTATCAGTCCGCTCTTTCGGTCTTCTGCGAGAAGACCCAGGCTCAGGCCGACCACATGAAGGAGACGGTGGGCGAGGCCGAGGCCGAGATCATGAGCGGACATATTGTCCTGGCTCAGGATCCGGGTATGACCGACGCCATCAACGCCGCCATTGACGGTGGTACCTGCGCCGAGCAGGCGCTCATGGACACCTCGACCATGTTCGAGAACATGTTCCTGTCCATGGACGACGAGATGTTCCGTCTGCGCGCGGCCGACATCGCCGACATCCGCACCGGTATTCTGGCCGAGCTGCTGGGCAAGGAGGTCGTCGACCTCTCCGTCCTGCCCGAGAACACCGTCGTTGTCGTGCACGACCTCACGCCGTCCATGACCGCCACGATCGATAAGGCCCACGTTGCCGGTATCGTCACCGAGACCGGTGGCCGCACGTCGCACTCCGCGATTATTGCGCGCGCCCTTGAGATCCCGGCTGTCCTTTCGGTTTCCAATAGCTGCACCGCGCTGCGCAACGGTATGACCGTTGTCGTCGACGGTGGCAAGGGTATCGTCGAGGCCGATCCCGACGAGGAGACGCTCGCCGCCTACACCGCCAAGGCCGAGGCCTTCGCTGCCGAGAAGGCAGCCCTCGAGGCCTTCCGTGGCAAGCCGTCCGTGACTGCCGATGGCATCAAGAAGATCATCGCCTGCAACATCGGTAACCCTGATGACGTGCCCAACGCGCTCGATCACGATGCCGAGGCCATCGGTCTGTTCCGCTCCGAGTTCCTGTTCATGGACTCTGCCGAGCTTCCTTCCGAGGAGGAGCAGTTCAACGCCTACCGTAAGGTCGCAAGCGCGCTCAAGGGCGCTCCGGTCATCATCCGCACGCTCGATGTTGGCGGCGACAAGGAGATTCCGTATCTGCACATGGTCAAGGAAGATAACCCCTTCATGGGCTTCCGCGCCGTGCGTTACTGCCTGGCCAATCCCGACCAGTACAAGGTCCAGCTCCGCGCTCTGCTGCGCGCTAGCGCCTTCGGTGACGTCAAGATCATGATCCCGCTCGTCACCTGCGTCGAGGAGGTCTTGGCTGTCAAGGAGCTCGTCGAGCAGTGTAAGGCCGAGCTGACCGAAGAGGGTCGCAAGTTCAACGAGAACATCGAGGTCGGCATCATGGTCGAGACGCCTGCCGCTTCGCTGCTCGCAGACCGTCTTGCCGAGGTCGCCGACTTCTTCTCCATCGGCACCAACGACCTGATCGGCTACACCATGTGCGCCGACCGTGGCAACGACACCATCTCCAACCTGTACCAGGTTTACTATCCCGCCGTGCTCCGCTCGCTCAAGAACATCATCGAGAGCGGCGTGAAGGCCGGCATCATGGTCGGTATGTGCGGCGAGGCCGCTGCCGATCCGCTGCTCGAGCCGCTGCTGATCAGCTGGGGCCTGGAGGAGTTCTCGATGAGTGCTCCGTCGATCCTGCGCGCCCGTAAGACCATCAGCCAGTGGACCAAGGCCGAGTGCGACGAGCTCGCCGAGAAGGCGCTCGCCTGCAACACCGCCGCCGAGGTCAAGGCACTGCTCGAGTCCGCAGCTCGCTAATTTGGTATCAGAGGTAACCGCGTGGTTGGAATGGGCCGGCCACGCGGCCCTCACATATACAGGGGGTACTGTAAATGTTCTACACGCTAACCGCTAACCCGGCTGTCGACATGACGGTTTCGAGCTCTCCGCTCGAGCCCGACGAGAACGTCCGCACCGGTTCGGCCAGCTACACGGCTAACGGCAAGGGCCTCGACGTGTCCTTCGCCTTTAAGAAGATGGGCGTCGACACCGTCGCGCTCGGCTTCTTCGCTGGCTTCACGGGCAAGTTCATCGTCGAGGAGGTCATGAACCTGGGTTGCCTCTGCCGCCCGGTCTGGACCGACGGTATCACGCGCATTAACACCTACGTCAACGATGGCCAGCACGAGTACGGCATCCTGAACCCCGGCGCCCCGATCACGCCGCAGCACCAGGAGGAGCTCTACAACATCCTGGACACCGCGGGCGATCTCGAGTGCCTGATCGTCTCCGGCTCCGTGCCTCCCAAAGCTACGCCCGACTTCCTGGCTCAGGTCATGGAGCACGCTCAGGCTCGTGGCGCCGACGTCGTCCTGGACCTGTCCTCCGATAAGCTCAAGGAGCTCGCTCACAAGAAGCCGCTGCTCATCAAGCCGAACCATCACGAGATGAAGGCCATCTTCGGCGTGCCGGTCGACACCGACGACGAGGTCCGCGTTGCCATGAAGATGGCTCACGACGCCGGCGTTCAGAACGTGCTGCTCACCCGTGGTAGCCGCGGCGACGCTTACTTCTCCAACGGCGAGGACATTTGGTACGCCAAGCGTGAGTTCAACATCAAGCTGGTTTCTTCCGTCTGCGCCGGCGACTGCACCCTCGCTGCGTTCCTGCACAAGTGGTACAGGGATCGCGACAACGTCGAGGAGGCCATGAAGCTCGCTATGGCCACCGGCGCCAACGTTGCCGAGTCCGTCGGCATCGGCGACTTCGGTCACGTCGATGAGTACAGCAAGCGCGTTGCTGTCCGCAAGCTCGATCGTCAGTAATCGGAACGCGACATATTCGTGCGCATGCGGCGCCCCGGTTTCGGCCGGGGCGCCTTTTTTGTTCCGTCATGGGGGATGTTCTGCCGTACTTCATCGCTTCCACACCGTTCACCGAGTTGTCCTAGCCTTTTACCGATGCGTGGAATATACTTTCATTAACACGTTGCTTCGTGAAAGGAACATTCATGATTTACACGCTCACTGCAAATCCCGCCATTGACTACAACATCGCCTGCGACGGTCTTGCTGCCAACACCGTCACGCGTACCCGCAACGCCGTCTACACGCCCAACGGCAAGGGCCTAAACGTCTCGTTTACGCTCGACCACTACGGCGTCGACACCACGATCCTGGGCTTTTTCGCCGGTTTCTCGGGTGAGTTCATCGTCAAGGGCGCCGAGGCCCTGGGCGTGCCCGTCAAGCCCGTGTGGACCGACGGCATCACGCGCGTCAACGTGTTCCTCAATGCCGGCCCCGACACCGAGTACAACATGGTCAACGCCGGTGCCGCCATCAACGAGGCCAACGAGCAAGAGATGTTTGAGCTCATCGATTCACTCGATGACATGACCTGCCTGGTCATCAGCGGCTCGCTGCCTCCCAACACTTCCGAGGGCTTCCTGGCCGAGGTCCTGCGCCGCGTCAAGGCCAAGGGGGCCGAGTTCGTCCTCGACATCTCGAGCCATCAGCTGGCAGACCTTATTGCCATGGAGCCGCTGCTGATCAAGCCCAATGACGACGAGCTGCTCGACATCTTTGGCATTAAGGTGAGCGGTGGCGACGACGAGTCCGTCAAGGGCGCGATGGCCGAGCTGCACGCCAAGGGCGCCAAGAATGTGCTGCTGACTCTTGGCGGCGCCGGTGCGTACTTCTCTAACGGCGAGCACATCTGGTTTGCGAACCGCACTTTCGACGTCAAGCTGCTGTCGACGGTGTGCGCCGGCGATTCCTCGCTCGCTGCCTTCCTTTCCGTGTGGCACGACGCCCCCGAGCGCGTCGAGGACGCTCTGCGCCTTTCGATGGCTACCGGCGCCAACGTGGTCGAGTGCCCCGGTCTGGGCGATTTTGCCAAGGTGGACGAATATAAGAAGCATATCGAGGTTCGCCAGGTCTGCTAGAGCATCGATACATCGTTGCCGAACACCCGCTTTGGATCTCCGAGGCGGGTGTTTTTTGTGCGCTGAAGTATGTGGCGTTTGCTGTCTCGATTTATCGAATCGACGACGCGATTGCGTGTGCGCGCTTTCTCGTTTCTTGTTAGACTTCTTGAGAACCATCGATTAACGCTCGCAAGTGCAGGAGGCCATGGGCATGTGCAATGTTTCTCTCAACGGTACGCAACCGTCTGATGCCTCCCTGCGCATCCTTCGTGCGCTCGAGGCAGCCGGCCTTGAGGCTTGGTTCGTTGGCGGTTGGGTGCGCGACGCCCTGATGGGATGCCCCAGCCACGATGTTGATATGTGCTGTAGCGGCCTGTGGCAGGAGTCCAAGGCGGCGCTCGAGGCCGCTGATATCGCGGTCGTGGAGTCGGGCATTAAATTTGGCGGAATCACGGCTATTTCCGATGGCGAGCGTATCGAGGTCACCACGTACCGCCTGGATGGCTTTTACACCGATGGGCGCCATCCTCAGAGTGTCGAGCGTGCCGCCTCGCTCGAGGACGATCTGGCCCGCCGCGACTTTACCGTCAACGCCATGGCCTGGCATCCCGAGCGCGGGCTTGTCGACCGCTACGACGGCCAGGGTGACTTGGAGCGCAAGCTGATTCGCGCTGTCGGTGATCCCAAGCGTCGCTTTAACGAGGACGCCCTGCGCATGCTGCGTGCGGTGCGCTTTGCCTGCCGTCTGGACTTTATGATTGAGCCCGAGACTAAGCGTGCGCTTGCCGAGTGCGCGCCGCTGCTCGATGTCGTGGCGCGCGAGCGTGTGGGTATTGAGCTCGAGGGCATTCTTTCGACCGGTCATGGGGGAGACGCGATGCTTCGCTATCCCGAGCTCATCTGTGCCGCTGTGCCCGAGTTGGCAGCGGGTCGCGGGTTTGATCAGCGAAGTGTCTACCATGCGTTTAACGTCTACGAGCATATCGCCCGTGTGCTGACGGTGGCAGGGGAGCTGGCGCTGTGCGACGGCGTCGCGCCATCGTCGAGCCTTATGTGGGCGGCGTTTTTGCACGATGTCTCCAAGCCCGAGTGCTTTACGGTCGATCACGCCGGCAGCGGACACTTCTACGGTCATCCCGAGCTCGGCGCCAAGAAAGCGCGCGTCATTATGGATCGCCTGGCTCTCTCGCACGACCTGGTGCGCGACGTGTGCCTGCTCATCAAATATCACGATAAACCGCTGCGTCCCGAGCGATCCTGCCTGCTCAATATGATGCGCTTGCTTTCTGGCGAGGGCATCGACACGTCGCGTTTGATTGACGAGCTCATGGACCTTAAGCGTGCCGACACACTTGGCAAGGCCCCGTCGTGCTTCTATTACGTTGAGACGATTGAGGAGATGCGCGCGATGGCGCACGAGCTGCTGAGGGCGGGGGAGCCCTATACGCTCAAGATGCTCGCCATCAACGGCGGCGACCTGATCCGTGCTGGAGTCAAGCCCGGGCCGGAACTGGGTCAGCTTCTCAACTCCGCCCTCGACGCCGTGATCGAAGACAACATTCCCAACGAGCGCGAAGCTCTTTTGGTCCATCTCAACTTGAATTAGCTACTCAGTTTACCTGCGTGTTCCATAACCTGCCGACAATTTTTCGGCAATTTGGAATTTCTTCTTGCGCTGACGTTTTTTGTCCCGTAATATATTTCCTCGCAGCACGGCAGTGCAGATGTCATGTGGCCCGTTCGTCTAGCGGTTTAGGACGCCGCCCTCTCAAGGCGGAGATCACCAGTTCGAATCTGGTACGGGCTACCATGCATCTGATACCCGGACTTCCTATGGAAGGCCGGGTTTTTTACTTTCAAACAACCGTCTGCAATTCCCGTTTGAACCAGAGCTTTGCGTTCTGCCTATGGCCCTTACGGGTACAATATCCAAGATATTTTGACTGTTAGAAGGAGTCTCATGACGGAGTCCTCTCAGCATACGTCTAAGCCCCAGGTCGAGGTTGAGGCCTCGGGCGGAGATGACAATAAGAGCGCACGCCGCGGCGCCATCTTTATCGGCGTCGTGCTGGTGGGTTATATTGTCTATCTGGTGGTAACCGGGCAGATGGGGCAGTTCTGGGCCGCCATGTCGAGCGTCCAGGCGTCATGGCTCGTTGTCGCGTGTCTTTGCATGCTCATGTATCTGTTCTTTGGCATTGTGGCCTATGCGATCGCTGTCTGGCTCGACCCCAATTCACCCGTTGGCATTCGCGACCTGATCTCGGTCGAGGCGAGTGGCATCTTCTTTGGCAACCTGACGCCCATGATGATGGGCTCGACTCCCGCCCAGATCTACCGCCTGACCAAGGCGGGCCAAAATGTCGGCGAGGCCGGAGCCACGCAGTTCACGCGCTTTATCGTGTATCAGTTTGGCCTCGTTGCCTGGGGCGCTATCCTACTGCTTGCTCGCATGCCGTTTTTTGCCGAGCGCTATGGTGACATGACGCTGCTGTGCGTCTTTAGCTTTGGTGGGCACTGCTGCATCTTGCTGGGCATCTTCGCCGTCGCTCTCATGCCTAAGACCGTCACGCGCGTCGCCCATTGCATCATCAATTGGCTTGAGCGCATTGGTGTCTCGGCCACTAAGATCGAGAGTTGGCGCACGTTTGTCGATGGCGAGATCTACTCCTTCTCCGAGAAGTTCAAGCTTTCGGCCGGACATTTTTCTTCCATGCTGCTCACCGTGTTTATCACCATGCTGCAGCTCGCGTTTTTCTATCTGGTTCCGTATTTCCTGATGCTTGCCTTTGGCCACCACGAGGTCGACTTTTTCTCGGTCATGGCCGCGAGCGCCTTTGTCCAGCTGTTAAGCTCTGCGGTTCCCTTGCCCGGTGGAACTGGTGGCGCTGAGGGCGGCTTTGCATTGTTCTTGGGCCATTTCTTCGGTTCGGCTTCGACCGCCGGCTATCTGCTGTGGCGTCTCATTACGTTTATTGCGCCTACCATTTTGGCTGCGCCCCTGCTGGGACTTAAGAGCGCCCACAACGAGAGCATCCATGCGCGCTGGGATCGCGTGATGCGCAAGCTTGGCCGCACGCCTCAGACGCCCTCTGCGCCCACTAAGCCGCACCCCACGAATGCTGTTACCGTTGATCCCAAGAGGCACGCTCAGAAGGCTTCTGGGACCGCTAAGCCGGCTCATAAGGCCTATGTGCGTCAGACAGGAGACGGTATTCGCGTATCTCCGTCGGCACTCAATAAGAAGAAGCACCCTAAGTCTCAGTAGGGCAGTCGTGCGTTCTTCATGATGCGGGGCATATTTGTGCCGTATGGGGGATAATCCTCTTACGTAGATTATCTCTCATCTGTTGATGATTGCTCGCATATCGAAGGGACACGCCCATGGCAACCAGCAAACCGCGTCTTGACCGCCGCATCGTTCGCAGCCGTAATGCCATCCTTTCGGCTTTCGAGCGCCTGCTCATGGAAAAGCCGCTGGCAGACATTACGGTGAGTGCCATCGCGCGCGAGGCCAATGTCGACCGCAAGACCTTTTACGTTCACTTTGGTACGGTTGACGGCCTGCTCGATGCCATTGCCGTCGATGTGGTGGAGATGATTGTCGACTCGGTCGAGAAAACGCTTGCTTCCATGGACGGCGACACCAATGAGCGCGCCCTGGGCGCGGCGGCGACCTTCTTTAAAACCGTTAACGAGGCACTGTGCAACAACTTGGTGCTCAATCGTCAGCTGATCGAGAACATTCCGCTCGATGATTTTATGGCTCGTCTTCGTGCGCCGCTCGAGCACGAGATTGCCGAACGCGATCTGCTGCCCCAAGGTCTCAAGGACGAGATGTTCGACTACTATCTGGCGTTTTTGCTGTCGGGTATTATCGGTATCTATCGCACGTGGGCGCTGTCTGACGGCTCGGTTCCTATCGAGCGCGTCTCTGAGGTCGCCAACGATCTGACTCTCAATGGTCTGTCGAGTCTGGAATCTCGCTTGGATTAGGCCTAGTTGGGCTCGTCGGCGTGGAAATTCCTGTTCCTGAGGTTCTCCGGCGCCTTGGAGACCTTGCCGGCGTAGGAGCTGTAGCCTGAGGATCCTTAAAAGAAAGTCCAGTTTATCCTTCCCACTCCAATTTTGGAATCCTCCGATGCGCCTTCGCACGCTCGCATGACCTCGATACCATGCGAGCGTGCGAACTCGACGAGCTCTGCGTTGCGGGCGTTTATGGTGCCGAAGGCGGCGGGGCACACGATAAGGCTCGCGCAGTGGACGAGGAGCTCTTTGGCGCGGGCTATGGTTTTATCCCCGATCGGCTCGAAGGCGCGCTCGGCCACGCATTCCGTCGCCAGGTCGCGCGCGAGCTCGCAGTCGATGTCCCCTTCGTGCAGAACGCCCGCGTAGAACGCCTTGCCCTGCCGGATGAGCTGGCGAAACACAGCCGACCCCGTACCTGCGCCGGCGATGACGAATGTGTGTGCATCGCCGTGTGGGCGCCCAATTTCCACGCTGCCGAAGCGCTCGTTGAAGGTGCCATGTTGAAGGCCGTAGAGCTCGCCAATCGTCTCGCGCGTGAATATGTCCTCGGGTGCGCCGGCGCGGAAGACCCGGCCGTCCTTCACGCAAATCACCTTGTCGGCGCTTTTCTGCGCGAGCTCGAGTTCGTGGATGGACATGATGACAGCCACATTCCGCGATTTCGCAAGGTGGCGAAGTATTCGCAGCAGGTCGATCTGGTAGCGGATATCGAGATACGACGTGGGCTCATCGAGCACGAGCACACGCGGATCCTGCGCGATGGCGCGTGCGAGCATGACGCGCTGGCGTTGCCCGTCGCTTATCTGCATGAAGTCTCGCTCGGCGAGCTCTTCCACATGTGCGGTTTTCATGGCCTCGTCGACCCGACTATGGTCGTCGGGCGAGAGTGTGCCCATTCGCCCGGTGTAGGGATGCCTTCCCGCCTCTACGATATCGCGGCAGGTGAGGAGCTCGGTCCGGGGGCGATCTGTCAGCATAACGGCAAGGCTCCTTGCGAACTCCGCCGTCTTCCATCGGGAAATCTCCCGCCCGTCGAGCTCGACCGCGCCGGCAAGCGGTGCCAGATGGCGTGTAATGGTTTTCAAGATGGTCGACTTGCCCGAGCCGTTCGGCCCGATGAGCGCCACGACGTCGCCCGCGCGAACCTCCAGCTCGACGCCTTCGACTACGACCTTCTTGTCGTAGCCCGCCGACAGGTCGCTTATGCGGAAAAGCGGCGCTCCGTCAGCCTGCGTTTTTACCGGGGTTTCGAGGTTCGACTCCCCTCCGAGCGTTTTGGGCCGCGGCACGAATTCCCCCATCTACCTCACCCGCTTCTTCAACATGAGTGCGATAACCACCGGCGCGCCGAAGATGGCGGTGACGGCGCTGATGGAAAGCTCGACGGGGGAAAACAGCGTGCGCGCGATCAAATCGCAGCCCGCGCAGAAGATGGCGCCTCCCAAGAAGCACGCAGGAATCACGCGGATGGGCTTCGACGACTTCAGCGCCGACTTAACGAGATGCGGAACCGCGATGCCTACGAACGACACCGGACCAGCGAACGCGGTCACGCAGGCGGAGAGCATGCTCGCTAGAAGGACGAGCACCACGCGGAAGCGTGCGACGTTCACGCCGACGCTTTTCGCGTAGGCTTCTCCCAGCTGGAAGGCGGAAAGGGGCTTCGATATCGCGAATACGCATGCGCTCACGGTGATCACCACGACCGCGATGACCGCGACGTCGTCCCAGCTCGAACCCGAGAAGCTACCCAAAGACCAGTTGTGCAGGTTCACGATGGACTGGTCGTCGGCGAAGGCGATGAGGAAGTTCGTCGCCGCCGAGCAGATGTATCCCACCATGACGCCCGCCACGATGAGCATGGCCATGGAACTTATGCGCCGTGCGATGAGGAGCACGAAGCCGATGGTGATAAGCGAGCCCAGAAACGCTGCGACCACCATGGCCGGCGAGGACATGGCCTGGTTCGCGCCCAGAAGTACGATCATCGTAAGCGCGACGACGAACTTTGCGCCCGAGGAGACGCCCAAGATGAACGGGTCGGCGATGGGGTTGTTGAAAAACGTCTGCAGCAGGAACCCGGAGAGGGAAAGCGCCCCGCCGAGAAGCACGGCTGAAAGCACACGCGGCAGGCGAATCTCCCAGATGACTTGGCTTTCCATGGAATTGGCCGCGCCGCCCGAAAGGATGCCGGGGATGTGGTCTGCGGGCACGAGCACGCTCCCGATGCACAGGTTGGCCCCGACGAGCACGATGAGGGCAACGGCGAGCAGCGCCGTCACGACGCGACACCGCGCGGCGCGCCCCGATTCGTCGTATGTCATGGAAAGTCGGCTTCTCATGGTGCTAGCCGAGCTTCCTCAGATAATGGAAGTCGCTCGCGTCATCGCCGGTGAACGCCCCGTGCAGCTCGTCGATAATGTCGGCGGTAGAAGTCATCTGCTGGTACATGTCGGCGCTTGTGACCCAGACGTTGCCGTTCTTCACGGCTTTGAACTGCGACAATAGCGCGTTTTTGCCTACAAAGTCGTTCAAGGTGGCAACCGATTCGTCGATGGTGCCGTTGTAGACGATGATGTCGGCATCCTTCGCCGTCGCGTAGAAGCGCTCCATTTCGAGCGTTACTGACGAACCTGACGTCGACGCCGTCTGCACGTCATCGAGCGCGTAGTTGCCGCCTGCAAGCTCGATCATCTGCGCCACGTAGTCGCCCGCCCGCCGCGTGACGGCGGCCCCGTTCGAGTTAATGTAGAAATACGCCACGGTTTTACCTGACGACGCAAGCCTCGACGTTTGCTCGACGCGGGCCTTCTGCTCGTTGAACAGGTGCGCGGCCTCGTCTTCCTTGTCGAACAGGACGCCGAAAAGCTTAATCCACTCGACGCGCCCGAGCGCTTCGGGCTCGCTCGACGACTGTTCGGTGAGCACGACGAGTCCGAGCTTCTGCAGCTTTTCCTTCACATCGGGTGTGTGGTTGATCATGGTGTTCTCGATGGCGATCGTGCAGCCCGAGGCCGATATTCGCTCGTAGTCGGGCGCGCTGTACTTGCCGCCGTAGGCGATCGCCCCACTTTCGAGCGCGCTTTTGAAGCCCGCGACCGAGCAATCGTCGGCCTTCGTGCCCGACATGAAGATATTGTCGTTCGCATCGAGCGCGTCGACCAGGCACATCGTCGCCGACGACACGAGGTACACCTTGTCGGCGGGGCGCCTTATGACCGCGATGTCAGAGCTCAACCCATCAGGTACCTTCGCATCTTGCGGTACCACGAGGAAGCGCTCCCCGTTCGAAACGCAGATAAGCCGCAGGCCGCCTTCGAACTCGTCGACAGTGAAGTGCTTGGCGTATTCAAGCTGAAGCGTCCCCGTCGGCTCCCAGCCGCAGCCCAAATCTGGGTTGTGGAAGTCGGCCGCGGCGCTTGAAGCCGTTCCCGCGGGGGAGTTGCCGCTTGCATCGTCGCCCGATTTCTCCTTCATGGTGGATGAGTCGAAGTGGAGCGTGTAGTCGATGGTGTGCGGCGTCGACATGGCGACGGTCTCGGCCGACACGGCGATGTCCTCGTCGAGCGTGACGGGTATCTCGAACGTGGAGTTGCCGCCGTCGTTTATGGGCGCGTAGTCCACGCCGTCGATGGTCATCTTGTCGTAGTTCGAACTCGACCAGGTGACCGTCGCGGTGTAGGTGTCGCCATCCTTCACAATTGTGGTGGGTGAGGCGATGCTTGCGCGCCCTGACCCGCCGGAAAGCGAGACGCTCACAGTGTATTCCTGAGAGCCCGTCGTGGCACCGGTCGCGTTCGGGCTCGCACTGCACCCCGCGAAGGGAAGCGCGAGCAGGGCGACGAGAACGCAGGCGACCGCGCGCGCCGCGATGCTGTGGCGCTTCCTGTTTTCCCCCTTGGGAAGAATCGACCGCATGGCGTTACTTCAGTGCGTCGGCGCGCAGATCGACGCCGGCGGATTCGAATACGAGCGTGCGGTCGTACCACCGCTCCCTTTTAATGCTCCACGCGGCACAGGCGGTGTCCTCGTCGAGCGCTTTAACGGGCACGTCGTAGGTGTACTTGCCTTCCGCGTTTTCCACATAGGGGATGAAGTCGGCCTCGCTCGCGGCGGCAGCCTCGTCGCCCGTGCCCATGAAGAGCTTGCCGTAGCCCGTGCCGGAAAGCGTCATCACGCAGTGCATGGAGCCGTTTTCCACGATGAGCTGGGCGTCCACAATCCTGAACATGTTCGAGCTGGAATCTACGGTGATCGGATAGGTGCCGTCGGCCACCTTGTCGGCGGTGATGGGGGCAGCGCTTGCGCCCTCGGGCGCATCGGCCGCCTGTTCGGTCTTTTCCTGGGAATCGGCATCGCTTGCCTTTGCGCTGTCGATTGAATTTCCGCCGCAGCCGGCGAGCGAGAACGCGAAAAGCGCCGCTGACAGGGCGAAGGCTAGGGTTTTCTTCAACATGAAGGGGTTCCTTTCAATCGCTTCGACCGCCCGCGCCGTGCGGTGGGCGGGCGGGATGCGAATGCAACGGGCATGCGCCGTCAGTCGGGGAAGGCGCATG
>URCS01000032.1 GCA_900546455.1 uncultured Collinsella sp.
CAGTCCTGCGCAAGACGAAGGCCACATTAAGTGGCCTTCTTTGCGTGCGGAACTCATATCGAGCAAAAGCCCAAGCGGCCCTCTCGGTTCAGCCAAGTTGACGTTTCTGAGATGCAGCACGCAGTCTGCTCACCCCTCGAAGTTCTTAGCGGAAATGAGTTGACCTGCAACGACGATTTGCTTGCAATAACGGTTGAGCTGCAACTCATTTTTTTATTGGACCTCGAACCCTATACTCGATGTTCGCTCTGTTCATTGAGTTACCCTTTGCATGAGGCCGGGACATATCGTCCCGCCCGCAGTTTCGCAGGCCGCAGGCCGAGAATGTTTGAGGACGGGATGATATGTCCCGGCCTCCCGGGAGAGTTACTTATGAACTACGCGAACATTAAGTATTTCGACATTGCTGATGGGGAAGGCGTTCGTACTTCTCTGTTTGTGAGTGGGTGCCGTCGTGGGTGCAAGAATTGCTTTAACTCTGTTGCGTGGGACTTTGCTGCGGGCGAGCCCTTTGATCGTGCCGTCGAGGATAAGATTATTGAGAGCCTCGACCATCCCTTTATCGATGGTCTGACGATTTTGGGCGGCGAGCCTATGGAACCTGAGAATCAGGCGGGACTCGTTGAGTTTGTCGAGCGTGTTCGTGAGGCTTATCCCGTGGAGTCGGGGAAGACCATTTGGTGCTTTACCGGCGACGTGCTCGAGGAACTTATGCCGGGCGGTCGTCACCATACCGAGGTGACGGACCGCATTCTCGCCTGCCTCGATATGTTGGTGGACGGTCCGTTCGTTCAGGATCTGTACGATATCTCGTTGCGCTTTAGGGGCTCGAGTAACCAGCGCGTGATAGATATGAACGCCACGCGTGCCCGTGCCGAGCGTGAGAATGTTGCGCTTTGCGACACCGTGGAGCTTTGGCGGGATGATCCGGTCTATTCGACCCATACAATGTAGCTTGTGGCCGATGCCGGAGGGCGTGGTACCATAGCGCGAACGCGAAATCGAAAAAAGTGAGGCCCAGATGGTCGATCAGGAAAAAGTCGAGACTGCCATTAAGCTGCTGCTTGAAGGTATAGGCGAGGACCCAACTCGTGAGGGCCTGCTGGAGACTCCGGGACGCGTCGCCCGTATGTATGGCGAGATTGCCGGCGGTATGGACCAGAGTGCCGAGGAGCACCTGTCCAAAACTTTTGCCGTCGCTTCGAACGATTTGGTTATCGAGCGCGACATTACGTTTTACTCGCTGTGCGAGCACCATCTGCTGCCGTTTTATGGCAAGGCTGCGATCGGCTATATCCCTAACGGTCGCGTGGCGGGCCTGTCTAAGCTTGCTCGCACGGTTGAGGTCTATGCCCGTCGTCTGCAGCTGCAGGAGCAGCTGTGTGCACAGGTTGCCGATGTCCTCATGGAGTATCTTGCTCCCCAAGGGGCGATTGTACTGATGGAAGCCGAGCACATGTGCATGACGATGCGCGGCGTGCAAAAGCCCGGCACCAAGACCGTGACGCTCGCTCGCCGCGGCGTCTTTGAGACCGATCCCGCGCTCGAGGAGCGGTTCTTTAGGATGCTGGGCCGCTAACCATGAGAGTCGTCAACGACTTTACATCGAAGACCGATGAAGGGACGCCGCGTCGCGGCTTTATGGCTTCGGGCCTGACTCCCTTTGGTGCCATGCCTCGCATTGATTACATTTGTGCCAACGGGCTGTTCCGGCGGCACCTGGGCAACATTGCACAGTTGGAATCGGGGCGTATCTTCTGCCGCCACGGTATTGACCATCTGCTGGATGTCGCGCGCATTATGTGGATTAAGAATCTCGAGGAACAGCTCGAATTTGACCGCGAGGTCATCTATGCCACGGCACTTCTTCACGATATCGGCAAAGATGAACAGTATGAATCGGGTATATCCCATGATATTGCAAGCGAGCGCGTCGCTGATGCAATACTCGCCGGCATGCCCGATGACGTGGCGTTTGAGCCGGCCGATGCCGCAGCCATTAAGACGGCCATTCTGGGCCATCGAAAGCTGCGCGTGAACAGCCAACCGCTTGAGCGTCTGCTCTATGCAGCCGACAAAGCGTCGCGCGCATGCTTTGCATGCCCCGCGCGCAATGCTTGCAACTGGAGCGATGATAAAAAGAACCTGTCGATTCGCGTGTAGCTAGTTTGCGCGGTCGGGGTTCTAAACGAAGGAGACGATCGCGATGAGTAACAAGAAACTGCCCGAGAATGCAACCAAGACTGAAGGCGCCGAGCTCGCCCGCCGTGGAAGGGGCGAAATATCCACCGCAACGGCGGTGCCTCACGTGAGCTATGACGATCTGCGCCATGCCGATCGCATTGTCATTGACGGCCTTGAGGTTTTTGCCAACCATGGCGTGTATCCCGAGGAGAATGCGCTGGGTCAGAAGTTCATCGTTTCTCTGGTGCTCTATGCCGACTTGCGCGCGGCGGGGGAGCACGATAACCTGGATGTCTCGATTGACTACGGCTCGGTGTGCCACGATGTCGATGGCTATCTGCGCGAGCATACGTTTAAGCTCATCGAGGCGGCAGCCGAGGGTGTGGCCCAGATGCTGCTGCGTCGTTACCCCCTGCTGCTTGGCGTGCGTGTTAAGCTCGATAAGCCTTGGGCGCCCGTCGGTCTTCCCCTGGCAAGCTGCGGTGTCGAGATCGAGCGCGTGCGCTAGTCGGTTCTAATACGTCTCTATGGGCGGCTGCTTGAGTCGCTGAGACAGTGCTCTATTGTTGGGGCAGTACGTGTCGAGCAGGGTGTGAAACCGCCGATTGTGGCTTGGCTCGAGCAAGTGGACAAGCTCGTGGGCGACAACCATGTCGAGGCATTCGACGGGGTAGGCGGCGAGCTCGCGCGCGATGCGAATGGCGCCGGTTTTGGGTGTGCAGGAGCCCCAGCGCGTCTTCATGCTGCGCACGGAAACGCGGGAAACGGCGACACCCATTGCGATTTCGTATGCGTGCACCATATCGCGCAGCGCCGATGTGACCTCGGACGTATAAAGCTGGTCGATGTGGGCTTGGAACTCATCGGACGTTAGGCCGTCGAGGGCCGTGCACTGCTTTGCCTGCGCGCGCCCACTTGGCTCATCGGTACCCATAAAACTTGCGAAGGTGGCCTGTTTGGGTCGCGGTGCGGGTGATGCAAAGTTGTGATCGAGTGCATCCTGTACCGTGATGGGCTTGCCCCAAAGCGCAATGATGGACGAGGGACTGAGCGGCTCTTGCGCTGTCGCCTGACGTTGCTCACGTTGGGCAAGTCGGCTGATAATCCAGGCGCTGTTGCGCTTCACAAACGCTTCGATGCGCTCGCGGCTGGCGCCGAGCGGTGCGCTGGCGTGGACCTCGCCGCTCGATGTGACGCGTAGGTTAAAGTTCTTGACGCGCTTTTTGGTAACGACGACGGGGATGAGCGTTCCATCCGGTCGGGATGCGGAAATCGTAAATTGCTGCGTCAAATGTGATCCTTCAGATTGGGGACGGGCCGGCATGTCGACCGCTCGGCATGCCGACCGCTCGGCATGCCGGCCCGCTCAAGGGATGTGAAATTAATAACGCTCAAAGAAGGCAAGCGCGTTGTCGCTGCAGAGCTTTTGCATCACGGTCTTGCCAAAATGCTTGGAGAGCATGTTCTGGAACTCGGGCATCATACTGGCATCGGAGAGGAAAGCGGGCACCGTGGCACCGTCCCAGTCGCCGCCGAGCGCGATGACGTCCTCGCCGCCCAGGTCGAGCCAGTGCTCGATATGTGCCGCTAGCTGGTCGAAGGTGACGTCTGCGGCGGTTTTGTCGGTTGCGTCGTTGGAAAGGAACTCGCTGCAGTAGTTGAGGCCGACGATGCCACCCATGTCGCGAATGGTGCGGAACTGGTCGTCGGTGAGGTTGCGCTTGACGCCGCAAACCGCACGGGAGTTGGAGTGGCTGGCGACGAACGGGCGCGTGGCGTGGGCGACAACCTCGTCAAAGCACTCGTCGTTGAGGTGGGAGACGTCGAGCACCATGCCGGCGTGCTCCATCTGCGTAAGGGCCTCGATGCCGGCGGCGGTGAGGCCGGCGTGGGTGTCGTGGCCGCTCGCGAGCGGCCCCTGCGCGTTCCAGCTGAGTGATGACATGAGTACGCCCAGGCTCTTGAGCACCTCGATCAGCGCGGGGTCCTCGGCAAAGAACGTGGCGTTTTCGATGGTGTGGATGCAGGCGACCTTGCCGTCTTTGAGCGCAGGGCGAATGTCTGCCGCGCTGCGTACGTTGACCATGCGGTCGTGGTTGAGCATTGCCTGGCCGCTCATATGCGCCATGATCTGCGCCTGGAAGCGCGCGGCGTGGGCGGTGGGAATCTCGTCGGGGACAAACGTGGCGAAGCACTGTGCCCACGGCGTGTTGCCGATCTTTGCGAGCGAGATGGCGCAGGCGTTGCCCTCGATGAGGTCGAAATCTTGCGGATGCGTTTCGTCGCCGGGGAAATAACCGTCGGTACCGGCGGTAAAGCGCAAGTCGAGATCGAGCGTGGCCCAGCCGATGCGGTCAGCGGTGTCGCAGTGTAGGTCAAATACGGGATATGCCATGGTTCCTCCGGTTGCAGCGTTTCTTTGCAAACTGTCTTTGAATTGTATGACTAGGGTATAGTTAGCGCCATATGTTCATGGCGGCCCGCGTTGTGCGCCGCCCTTATCACGGAGGTTACCATGTCCAACCAGGGCAAGAAGGTCAAGACCCATTATCGTGGCACGCTCGACGACGGCACGCAGTTCGATAGCTCTTACGATCGCGGCGAGCCGCTGGAGTTCACCTGCGGCGCCGGTCAGATGATCAAGGGCTTCGACGCCGCTGTTGTCGACATGCAGGTGGGCGAGAAGAAGACCGTGCACATTCCCGCTGCCGATGCCTACGGCGAGCACAATCCCGAGATGGTCCTGACCTTCCCGGCTGAGCAGGTCCCCAATATCGAGCAGATCGAGAAGGGCATGAAGCTCTTCCTGTCCACGCCGAGCGGCATGCCCGTCCCCGCCGTGGTCATAGACGTGACGCCCGAGGCCGTGACGCTCGACGCCAACCACGAGCTCGCCGGCAAGGATCTCAACTTTGATATCGAGCTCGTCGAGGTCGAGGACTAGAGTATGCCTGAACGCTTGGTTTTGACGACATGCTTGGGAAATCTCAACGATCCGTCCTATGAACTCCTGCTTCGCCGGGAGCTGGGCGGTGTCTTTGAAGTTGACGAGCTGTTGCTCGATTGGGACCAGGCTGATGCATGCGCGTTTGTGGGCGTGACGGAGCTGGGGCGCACGATCGATGTTCGGTTGGATACTGCCGACGGCGGTCGTCTTGCCGATGGCGACGTGCTCGCCATTGACCGTTCGGGTATGGTGCCCGTGGCGGTTGTCGTGCGCCTGCGCAGCGCCGAGGTTTATTTGGTCGAAGTCGACCGCATGGATCCGATTGCGCTCGCGCATGCGTGCTGGGAGATCGGCAACATGCATGCGCCGCTCTTCCGGGGTGACTCGGATGAGCATACCGTGCGCATGTATACGCCGGTGCAGCCGGTTTTGGGCCGTATGCTTCGCGGTGTCGAGGGAGCTCGAATCTCGATTGTTTCGTACGAGCTCGATGCGGGTCGACGCTTTGCGTCGAGTGCGGCGGATGTTGTCGTGAGCATGGCTCCGGACTTTACAATCGTAAAGAAGGCGCGTGATTAAGCGCCGATGACATGGGACGGACTTTGAGGGATGGCCATTCAAAGTCCGTCTCGCTGTTGATGAGATGCTTTGGGGGAAGCACATGGGTCTTGAGGGAATCAAGCTGATCGCCTGCGATTTGGACGGCACGTTGCTGCATCCGGGGGAGCGTGAGCCGCGTCCCGAGGCGTTTGAGCTTATTCGTGAGTTGCACCGTCGCGGTGTTGTGTTTATGCCGGCGAGTGGCCGTCAGTACGCGAGCCTGCGCTACCTGTTTGCGCCGGTGGCCGATGAGCTGGGCTACGTGTGCGAGAACGGCGCCCTGGTCATGAGCGAGGGGCGTGCCGTGGTCAAGCGCGCCATGGAGCGCGATCTGGCCATGGATATCGCGAATGCCGTGGTTGCGTATCCTCATGCCGACGTAACCTTGTCGTGTGAGGGACACCTCTACACCATGAGCGGCAACGACGCGTTTGTCGACCACCTGCGTTATGAGGTCCATTGCGACGTAGCGGTGGTTGACCGTCCCGAAGACATTGACGAGGACGTCATTAAGATCGCGTTCCAGACGTCCGAGGCCGAGCAGCCGGCGGCGCTGGAGCATTTTGAGCGTCACTTTAGCGATCGAGTCGATGTCATGACATCGGGAACCGAATGGACGGACTTTATCGGTTTTGGTTCGGGCAAGGGTTCCGCACTTGCCGACTACGGTCGCGCCCTGGGGATTTCGCCCGATGAGATGATGGCGTTTGGCGACAACGAGAACGATCGCGACATGCTCAACGTCGTGGGCCATCCCTATCTGATGGAAAGCTGCAACCCCACCATGCGCGGCATCAACGACCGCGTCCGCTATGTGCGTACGGTGGAAGAGGAACTGCGTCGCCTGCTTGCCGAGTAGATTTTTGGGACATGCCTACCGGCAGTCGGGGCAGAGGCCCTCGAAGATGGTGTAGTGCGACGTGACGTGCCAGCCGATTTGCTCGGACGCCTTAGCGTCGAGCTGGGCATCGAAGGGGAGCGGTACGTCGATGACGCGGCTGCACGAGGTGCAGATGATGTGCGCATGAGGCTCGACGGTACGATCGAAGCGGCTGCCGCCCGGCGTCTTGATGGAGAGGATCTCGCCGGCATCGGCCAGGAGGTTGAGGTTGCGGTAGACCGTGCCGCGGCTGATTTTGTCATCCTGCTCGCGCACGACGTTGTAGATCTCATCGGCGGTGGGATGGTTATAGCTTTGGCGCACGGCGTCGAGAACCAGCTTTCGCTGCTTGGTATTTCTTCTTTGCACCGCCATGCGCCTCGCCTCTTCTCTATCAACGGTTTGTAGATAAATGATACCGTATTTAGCACACAATACTAATAACGAGGATTGAAACCGTCTTCATTGGCAAGCGGGGCTCGCGCCTGGGCGTCTTCGAGGCGAAAGCGCGTCCCCATGCGCTCGTAGGAGACGTGAAGCGCCTCGAGCTGAGACAGGATATTCGCCGGTGCGCCCTGCACCTCCATCTCGACCGAGCCGTCTTCCATATTGCGCACCCAACCGGTGAGGGAGCGCGCCTGTGCGAGATTGGTGTTGGTAAAGCGAAAGCCGACGCCCTGGACCTGTCCCGTCCAGCGCAGGAAATAGCGCAGGGGAGTGTCTTGAGTGGCCTCGTCGCTTGCGAGCACGGTAAGCCTGCGGCGCAGCTCGAGCTCGACGCCTGATGGTTTTTGAGGCTCGCGATTGACACCGGAAAAGAGCTTATCGAAGAAACCCATCGCTAGGCCTGCTTGCCTGCGTCGGCCGGGAAGGTAATGCCTGCCTGCTGACGCACGGCATCCATGATGCGCAATGAGACGAGCGTGACATCGCGATAGCGGCCAAGCTCGTGGCGTCCGGCGGGCGTCTCCCAAATCTCTTCCTTAACGTTATCAATGCCGCCGATGGCGGCGATAAAGTCGGCGAGCTCGTACTCCATGGTGTTGCTCGATGTGGGTAGGTCGAGCACGCGGCCGTTGTCACCCTGCTCGCGCGGAACCTCGGTGGCCGAGCCGCGAACGACATCGCCGCGATAGTCGATGCGCACGTTGCGGGGTGTGGATAGATGGTCGATCTGGATGGTGCCGCGCTCGCCTTCGATCTGCGAGGGCAGCAGGTCGTTCGTGATCTTGGAATGTGCGAGCTCGACGGAGATGCGGCCGCCGCCGTAGCTGGCGAGGATGGAGCCGCAGCCGTCGATGGGCCCGTGCGTGAGCTGTTGCGTGGCGGGATCGAGTAGCGTGGTCATGCTGGTGAGACCAGAGGGCATGCCGAAGATCTCGACCATGGGCTCGACGGTGTAGACGCCGATGTCCATGAGGGAACCCGATGCCATATTGCAGTCGAAGATATTGGTGGCGCGTCCCGCGAGAATCTCGTTGTAGCGCGAGGAATACTTGCCAAAGCGCAATGAGGCGCGGCTGATGGGGGCGATCTCGCCCAGGGCGTCCTCGATGGCGTGGAAGGCGGGATCGTGGAGGGGACGCATGGCCTCGAGGGCCACGACACCTGCTGCCTCGGCAGCGCGGAAGACTTCCAGCGCCTGCGCTTCGGTGGCGCAGAAGGGTTTCTCGACGATGACGTGCTTGCCACCGGCGATGCAGGCAAGGGCCTGCTCGTAGTGAAGTGCGTTAGGGCTGCCGATATAGACGGCGTCGACGTCGACGGCGGACGCAAGCTCGTCAAGTGCGGTGAAGTTACGTTCGCCGCCGTGTTCGGCGGTAAAGGCGGCACCGCGATTGGCATCGCGTGAAAGCGTGCCCACAAACGCGGCTTGATCGTTGGCGTTGACGACTTGGATAAAGTCGTCGGTGATCATGGATGTGCCGATGGTCGCGATGCGCAGCATACGTCCCCCTTGCGTTGTTTGGTCTACAGGATGAGTGTAGCGCGTGGGGATATAAAGCTGCGCGAAAACGCTATTACAGGTCGCTCTCGTTAAAGCCGGCGTCGATATCGAGGTTGCTGCCGTCGGCCGCCGTGGTGGCGAGCTCATCGCAGCGCTCGTTGAGCTCGTGACCGGCGTGACCCTTAACCCAGATGAACTCAACCTTGTGCTTGCTTTTGGCGGTGAGTAGGCGCTCCCACAGGTCGCGGTTCTTGACGGGTTGCTTGTTGGCGGTTTTCCATCCGCGCTTTTTCCAGCCGTCAATCCAGTGCTTGTTAAAGGCGTTGACGACATACTGCGAATCGGAATGGACTTCGACCTCGCAAGGGCGGTTGAGCGCCTCGAGCGCCACGATGACCGCCATGAGTTCCATGCGGTTGTTGGTGGTCTTGGCGTAGCCACGCGAAAGCTCGGAGGTGAAGGTCTTGCCGGCGGGGTTGGTGTATTTGAGCACGGCGCCGTAGCCGCCGCGCCCCGGATTGGATCGAGCCGAGCCGTCGGTATAGATGATGACCTTCACATGGTTCCTTTCGTTGGGTACGTTTCGCGTGAGTGACCATTGTAGCGCCATGCCCGCCAGGGGCTAGCAATCTACGATTTCTACCCCGTCTTCCGACAGTTGGTCGGCATGGATGATGCGGTTGAGCTCGTCGAGGTATTGCTGCAAGAGGGGAGAGGGCTTGCGATCGTCATGCATGATGTAGCCCACATGCATCGTCGGGGCGTCTGCCAAAGGGATCGAGGCCATGCCCCACTGCATTTCGCTGGAGAGGACGCCGGTCGACAGCGCATAGCCGTTCGAGGTGATGAGCAGGTTGGTGAGCGTCCCACGGTCGGATACGCGGATATTGCGGTTGCAGGGAATATAGCTAAACGGTTCCTCGGCGTAATAGAAGGAATTAGAGGTGCCCTGCTCAAAGCTATAGCGCGTATAGGGCGTGAGGTCGGCAAGCGACAGCTGCGGGCGGCGGGCGAGCGGGTGGCGTTCGCTGACGAACACGTGGACTTTCGCATTAAAGAGGGGGTGAAAGCTCGCCCGGGCATCGGTAAAGGCCTTCTGCAAGACACGGGTATTAAAGTCGTCCAGATAGAGGATGCCGATGTCGCTGCGAAACGCGCGAACGTCGTCGATGATCTGCGCTGTGGTGGTCTCGCGCATGATGAACTCGAACTTGCTGTCGCGGCAGCGCTCGACTACGTTGACAAAGGCCTCGACCGAAAACGCGTAGTGTTGGGCCGAGATGGCAAGGCGGGCCTGAGGTGTACCGCCGTCCTCGTAGCGGGCCTCGAGCATGTCGGCCTGCTCTACGACCTGGCGTGCATAACCCAAAAGCTCGGTGCCGTCGTTGGTGAGCGTGACGCCGCGGCTGGAGCGCGTAAAGATCTCCAGGTGGAGCTCCTGTTCCAGGCTTTTGACGGCGTTTGAGATGTTGGACTGAGCGGTATAGAGGCGCTGAGCTGCGGCGTTGATTGAGCCGGACTCTGCCACGGCAATCAGAAAACGAAGCTGCTGAAGGGTCATCGACGCCATCCTTTCGATTGCTATCTATAAAACCGATAACAGGTTAGCGCTTTTAAGTGATTGACCGAGCGAAACAATGCTCGTACTATTCAAAACACACAAAGGCGGTAGGTAATTAAGCCGACCACGGAACCGGGATGTCAAAGGGAGGACCGCATATGAACTGCTTGCCAAGACGAATGCCGGGCTCCTGTTTGCGCCCGTTGGCGTGATCAGGAGACAGCGACTTACTCTTCTCTTATTTATTTACTTTCGTTCGATCAAGGAGATCATCATGAGCCAGTTCATCAACAACCCCGAGCACACCTTTGGTTTCGATACCCTGCAGCTTCATGTTGGCCAGGAGAGCGCCGACCCCGCATCCGACTCCCGCGCCGTGCCTATCTACCAGACCACGAGCTATGTGTTCCGCAACTCCCAGCACGCCGCCGACCGCTTTGGTCTTGCCGACGCCGGTAACATCTACGGCCGTCTGACCAACTCCACCCAGGGCGTCTTCGAGGACCGTATCGCCGCACTCGAGGGTGGCGTGGCCGGTCTTGCCGTCGCCTCCGGCGCTGCTGCCATCACCTATACCCTGCAGGCTCTTGCCCAGGCTGGTGACCACGTGGTGGCTCAGAAGACCATCTACGGTGGTTCCTACAACCTGCTCGAGCATACGCTCTCCCAGTTTGGCGTCGAGACCACGTTTGTCGATGCTCATAACCTGGAAGAGGTTGAGGGTGCCATCAAGGACAACACCACGGTCATCTATCTCGAGACGCTCGGCAACCCCAACTCTGACATCCCCAACATCGACGCCATCTCCGAGATCGCCAAGAAGCACGGTCTGCCGGTTGTCGTCGACAACACTTTCGGCACCCCGTATCTGTTCCGTCCGCTGGAGCATGGCGCCAACATCGTTGTCCACTCCGCAACCAAGTTCATCGGCGGCCACGGCACCTCGCTGGGCGGTGTGATCGTCGACGGCGGTAACTTCGATTGGAAGGCGAGCGGAAAGTACGCCCAGATCGCTGAGCCCAACCCCTCCTACCATGGTGTTTCGTTTGCCGAGGCTGCCGGTCCCGCCGCCTTCGCAACCTATGTCCGCGCCATCCTGCTGCGCGACGAGGGTGCCTGCATCAGCCCGTTCAACGCCTGGGTCCTGCTCCAGGGCACCGAGACCCTGTCGCTGCGCGTCGACCGCCATGTCGAGAACACCAAGAAGGTCGTTGAGTTCCTGGCTGGTGACAGCCATGTCGCCAAGGTGAACCACCCGAGCCTGCCTGAGCACCCCGATCACGAGCTCTATCAGAAGTACTTCCCCAACGGCGGCGCTTCGATCTTCACCTTTGAGATTAAGGGTGGCCAGGAGGCAGCTTGGAAGTTCATCGATCATCTGCAGGTGTTCTCGCTGCTCGCCAACGTGGCCGACGTCAAGTCGCTCGTCGTGCACCCGGCTACCACCACGCACTCCCAGCTCTCTGCCGAGGAGCTCGCCGAGCAGAACATCACGCCCTCCACGATCCGTCTTTCCATCGGTACCGAGAACGCCGAGGACATCATTTGGGATCTGAAGCAGGCCTTCGCCGCGCTGGACGAGTAAGGCGACTTGTGCAAGGACCCCTTGCGACTCGATAGGTATAACTGCATAAAATGCCTGCTCAAGGCGCCTGTGCAAGCAATGGTTGCGCAGGCGCCTTTTTTGCATAGGAAGGGCGCTATTACAGGGTTTTTGGCATGCTTTATGCATTCGAGTTGTGGAAAACTCCTGTTGAGAGGATGTGAGTTTTACGCAATTGACGTGCGCCTTTTGAGTAAAACCGCAGGTCGCGATTTGCTCGAGGTACTATGCAGCGCGATCGAATCACACGCAGCTCAAACGCAGCAAAAACGCACTACGGAGGTTTCCAGCTACATGAGGATCGATTCACGAAAACCGAAAGCCGCTGCCCTTTCCGCCGCTCTGACCGTGGCACTTTTGGCGGGCGCCGGTGCAACTGATGCCCACGCCGCAACACTGTCCGATACGGTTGGATCTACGCCGTCCGAGACGACGCTGGTACAGCCCGTTGATTATCGCGGCGATGGTTATGGCTCTATGCAGGAGTGGAACGCCTCGATGGAGGCCAAGCGCGATTCCCTTGAAATGCGCGCTCAGATTATCCTAAACATGTATGGTGACTATGCCACCGATGACGAGCGCGCTGTGCTGCAGGGTTGTATCGATGGTGCGGGCAGCCTTTTGACGATGGGGGAGGTCGACGCGAAGTCGACCGAGCTCGATGAGCTGCGCACTGCGCTTGAGAATGCCAAGCGCGAAGCGCTCGAGGCCGCTGCCGCCGAGGCGGAGGCTGCCGAGGCCGCCCAGGCTTCGTACTACAACGCCGGTTACACTCCGTCCTACGCGTCTGCCGCGTCCTACGCGAACGGATCGGGCCTGACGCGCTCTGCGGGTGTCAATAACTACAACGGGCGCCGTGAGACCTATTACAGCAGCAATGTGCTTTATCACTATCGCACGGGCGAATGGACTCAGGATTCTGAGGGCTTCTGGCGCGATTCCGACGGCTATTACGTTGTTGCCGCGGGCGATATGGCCCAGGGTTCGACCTTTACGGGCTCCAAGGGTGATTGCAAGGTCTATGACTCCGGCTGCGCTGCCGGAACCACCGACTACTACACCGGTTGGTAGTTTTTCTGTATCACGGATATTTGGCGGACGGGCGTCTTTACCGAGCTTTAGGGCAACGTAAGGACGCCCGTTCTATGTATACGCTTGAGCTAACAGAGCCCTTACCGTGACGGTACGTCGCGCATATGGGCGCGGGGCACACTAGTTCATGAGAAATAGGGTCTTTCTCGTGGAGGAAGTGGTCTTGTGAACGCTCGAGATATCGCCGTTGCCGCCGTTGCATTGACGCTTGGCTGCCTTGGTCCTACGGCCGCGCTCGTCGCGGGCATGCAGGGGTCTTGTGGGGCTGCCTCTATCGTGGTCGGCGCGTTGATCGCGGCCACACTGCTGGGAAGCGCCGGTGTTGTCCTTTGTCGCGATGATGAGGACGAGGTTCCGGAGTCGCATCTCTAACTGTTGCGAAAATGACTGTTGGCCATGGCTGAACATGAAAACCGCACAAGGGGAGTGCCCTTTGCGGCGGTTTTTGCTATTGAGACTGTTGGATGCGGTGCGGCGGCGTTACCAGCTTGCCTCGATATCACGGATGCGCCGATAGAGCCATTCGTTCTGCGGCGCTTGGATATCGTGCTTGGCCGCGAGGCGGCGGACGGTGCCCGCGAACTCCTCGACCTCTGTTTTGCGCTGCGCGACGCGGTCCTGCGCCATCGAGGGCATGCCGGCGGGGTCGAGCCCCTCGATGAGATGCACCATCTGCGTTAGGTCTGCCTCGGTGAGCTCGATACCCTCGGCGTTGGCGACCGAAAGCGTCTCGCGCATGGCGGAGACAAAGCAACGACGCTGCTCGGAGCCCTGTTCCGTGGCGCTTCCGTACGTGCCGCCGTAGGCCATGCAGGTCTGGTTGATGCCGTCGTTGAGCATAAGCTTGGCCCACATGCGGTGCGCGATGTCTGCCTCGACGGTGTGGGCGATGCCGCAGCGCGTGTAGAGTTCGTCGATGGCGGCGACGGTCGCGGGGTCGGTGCCGGCGGCCGCACCAAAGCGGATCTCGCCCGCATTGGTAAAGGTGAGCGCGCCGTTGAGAAACACAGCGTCCATGCCTTGGCAGATTCCGAGGATGGTGTGCTCCCAGCCAAAGCGCTCGGCAATCTTCTGCTCGCTGGTGATGCCGTTGCACAGCGAGGCGATGAGCGTATTGGGGCCCACGATGTGTTCCATAGTCTTAAGCGCCTGGTCGAGTCCGGTTGTCTTGACCGTGAGGATGACCAGGTCGACGGGCGTCGCCTCGCTCGCGCGGACGGACTTGAGCGCGCAGGGCTTGCCGTTGACGGTGAGCGCATCGTTCGCATGGCGCTCAAAGCGAGCGTCGTCCATGACGTATTCGACGGCATCGTTGCCGAGTGCCTGGGCGATCATGCTGCCGTAGAGTAGCCCGACGCCACCCTTGCCGATAAAGGCGACCTTGTTGATCTGCATATGAATCATCTCCCCATATAAAAGGCGCCCGCGTAAGGGGCGCCTGATGGATTGTATGCTGCCAGGGTGATTGATGGGTGCGCGGAGCGGCTGTTATGAAAAAGAAACGTTTGCCTGGACGCTACGCTGCAGGGCAGACCGCAAAGACGCGCGCGGGATATCCAACGCCATCGCGCACCTTGGGGAAGGTGCAGAAGATGACGGCGCCCGTGGCGGGAAGCTCGTCTAGATGGTCCATGACCTCGATCTGATAGCGGTCGACCGAGAGGATGTACTGTTCGCCGGGGTAGGGGTAGGCGTCCTCACGCGTGGTCACGCTCGCCGGATCGGTGTCAGCCGGTTCGTGGCCGATGGCGCCGATGTTGCGCTCTTCAACGAGCCACTTGATGGCGTCGAGGTCCCAGCCGGGGTAGTGGGGCTGGCCGTCCTCGTCCTTGTTTTCGAGGTCGGCGAGCTTGGACCAGTCGGAGCGGAAGGCGACGAAAGCGTCCTCGGGAATGCGACCGTGCTCATCCTCCCAGGCTTTGAGGTCCTCGACGGTCAGGACGTAGTCGGGATTCGCGGCGCACTCCTCGTGCTTGTCGATCACGCAGAGCGGATGCATAAATTCGATGGGTTCAATCTCTCCAAGGGAACGACCCTCGACATGGAAGTGGCGCGGCGCGTCGACGTGGGTGCCGTACTGCGAGGCGACCGAATACTGGAAGCAACGCATGGGCGCGAGCATGTCCTTGGGCGTGCCGGGCAGGTAGTCGAAGAGCTTGGTGGACTCAAATGGCTTAAAGCCAAACCAGTGCGGGGTGTCGCACGAGAGCGTGTGGGTGAGGTCGACCCAGCGATAATCGGTGCTTTTGAGCTGGGATGCGAGATTCCAAAGGTCGAGCGCGGGCATGGGTGACTCCTTTCATCGGGCTTTTTGCTGATGTTAAAGCGGTGCCGTGACAGCTCGATTTCTGCTGCGTTACGATACGTTCTCGATTGCGATTCCAAGTTGTTTCGGCGGCGTGACCGTTGTGTTTCGCGTGACCGGGGCACCGATGGCGAAGGGAGGGGCCGTGCAATACCGCGTTGACCCCAAAAGCGGCAACCGTATCTCGGCGTTGGGGCTGGGCTGCATGAGGTTTCCCGGCGCGCCGGGACGCCCGGATGCGAAGACAGCCGACGCCATCGTCTCCCGTGCGGTGGAGCAGGGGATTAACTACCTGGACACGGCCTATCTCTATCCCGGCAACGAGGCTTGCGTGGGCGCTTCGCTTGAGCGCCTGGGCTTGCGCGACCAGGTTTTGCTCGCGACCAAGCTGCCGCATGCTTCATGCAAAAGCGCGGAGGATTTCGATCGGTTTTTCGACGAGCAGCTGCGCCGCCTGCAGACCGACCATATCGACTACTACCTCATGCACAACATTACCTCGCCCACCCAGTGGGAGCGCGTGGTGGCGTTGGGTATCGAGGACTGGATTGCGCACCAAAGGGCTGCGGGGCGTATTCGCCAGATAGGTTTTTCGTACCACGGCAGTGCGGCGGACTTCCTCACGATGCTCGACGCGTATGACTGGGATTTTTGCCAGATCCAGTACAACTACGCTGGAGAGCGTTACCAAGCGGGAACGGCGGGACTCATGGCAGCCGCCGAGCGCGGGCTCGCGGTGTTTGTGATGGAACCGCTTTTGGGTGGACGCCTGGCGGGCAAGCTGCCTCCGCGGGCCCGCGCCGTGCTCGATGACGTACTCGATCCATACCTGAAGACGCCGGCTGCTTGGGGACTTTCGTGGGTGTGGAACCATCCTCAGGTCACGATGCTGCTTTCGGGCATGACCGATACCGCACAGGTGGACGAGAACGCGGCATTGGCGGATCGCGCACTGCCGAATTCGATGACGAGAGAGCAGCTCGATACCATCGCACGTGTGCTGGGAGAGTTTGAGAAATCGAATCGCGTGCCCTGTACGGGGTGCGGCTACTGCATGCCGTGCCCCAAGGGCATCAATATTCCCGGCTGCTTTGGCGCCTACAACGCGAGCTATGCGCATAGTTGGTTTACGGGGCTGTCTCAATACTTTACGGCGAGCGCGGTACGGACGAGTGAGCCCAAGTTGGTGAGCAATTGCGTCAAATGCGGCAAATGCGCACGTCACTGCCCGCAGCACATCGATATTCCCGAGCGTCTCGACGATGTGCGCCGACGTTTCCATCCTGGCCCCGTAACGGCCGCGCTTAAAGCCTTTTGCAAAACGCGTTCCTGATGCCCCTTTTATAACTTGCGGTGGAATGGTTCCTATTTGCGGCAGAATAGGGGCCAAACAGGAACTATTTCACCGCAACTGAAGGGGGCTGTCGTGGGCCGTCGGGATTCATGCGATGATTTGTGTGAGGTTCGTTGGGGCGTTTTGGGCGCTGGGCACATTTCGCATCGATTTGCATCGTCGCTCAAGGAGGTGGACGGGGCACGGCTGGTGGCTGCCGCCGGTCGCACCCCTTCGCATGTTGAGGAGTTTTGCAGGGCGTTTTCGATTGATGCCGCGCACAGTTATGCCACGGCTGACGATAGCGGCGATGCGGCTTATGATGCGCTGATTGCCGATCCCGATGTCGACGCAATCTACCTGGCTCTTCCACATGGCATGCATGCGCATTGGGTCTGTCGGGCACTGCGCGCGGGAAAGGCCGTGCTGTGCGAAAAGCCGGCCGTTTTGAATGAAGAAGAGGCCTATGCGATCGCCTCCGTTTCCCGTGAGTGCGGTGTGCCGTTTATGGAGGCGATGAAAAATCGGTTTTGTCCGATACATACTCGCGTGAAGGGTTTGCTTGCGTCGGGTGAGCTCGGCCGTATCGTCTCGATCGAAAGCGTGCAAAAACTCGATTATGGTGAGTCCCCTTCGAGTTATCTGCTCGATCCGTTGCAGGGTGGCTGTCTATATGACATGGGCTGTTATGCGGTCGGGTGGTTTGAGGATCTGCTTGCGGGTGCGTGCGATGTTTCGTCTCGTGAAGTTCGCTGGCGTGACGTATCGGGCGGCCGCGTGGACTGGGCCGATGAGATCTATATGAGTGTCGGCGGTATACCCATTCATATGGTGTGCGACGGCAAAGCAGCATATGAAAGCCGCTTAACGATTGCCTGCGAGCGGGGCTCGTTGGAAATCGAGCGCCTCCATCGCCCCGAGCTCGCCCATGTGAAGTACTCCGACGGACGAATGCTCGAAATAAATGCCCCGTTTGAGGTCGATGATTTCTACGGCGAAATTCAGCATGCGACCCAGCTCGTCCAGACGGGAGAGCTTGAAAGCCCTGTTATGCCTCTTGCCGCCACACAGCGCTGCGCGCAGATCATCGATGCGATTCGCTTGACGCTCTAGGTTGCGGTGCTGGTGCTCAAGAAGGCTCGGCGGACCGTGCCCCCGATGCCCCTTTTATATCTTGCGGTGGAATACGGTCTGTTTGCGCCAAAATAAGGCACCAATAGACCGTATTTCACCGCAACTGATGAGGGGGAGTTGGAGATGCTAACGATCGGGTGTCATCTTTCGACGACGAAGGGCTATCGGGCAATGGGGGAGACGGCGTTGTCCATTGGTGCCAATACCTTTGCGTTCTTTACGCGCAACCCGCGCGGTGGCAAGGCAAAAGACCTTGACATGGATGACGTGGCGGCTCTGCGCGAGCTTATGGCACAAAACGACTTTGGACCGCTGGTGGCGCATGCCCCGTATACCTATAACCCCTGCTCCGCTAAGGAGCGGGCGCGGGAGTTTGCCTTGGAGGCTATGGCGGAAGATTTGCAGCGTCTGGAAGCACTGCCCGGCAACTTCTACAACTTCCATCCCGGTGCGCATGTGGGACAGGGGGCAGACGCCGGCATTCAGATGATTGTCGACACACTGTGCCAGGTGATGTTTGAGGGACAGCAGACGACGGTATTGCTCGAGACCATGGCGGGCAAGGGCACCGAGGTGGGCCGTAGCTTTGAAGAGCTGGCGCGCATTATCGAGGGCGTTGCCGCCAAGTGCCCAGAGCTGTCCGATAAGCTGGGCGTTTGTTTGGACACCTGCCATGTGAGCGATGCTGGCTACGACATCATCCATGATCTGGACGGCGTACTCGACGAGTTCGACCGCGTGGTGGGCATCGATCGCCTGCATGCCGTACACATCAACGATTCGAAGAACCCTTGTGGCGCCCATAAAGATCGTCACGAGTGCATCGGCAAGGGATACCTTGGCAGCGAGGAATTTGGCGGCGGTATGCAGATTATGCAGAATATTGTATCGAATAGCCGCTTGCGTGCACTTCCATTTATTTTGGAGACGCCGAACGAACTTGCAGCTTATGCAGCGGAAATTACGCTATTAAGGTCGTTACAGCAGTAACAACTGTCACAAAGTGGAGTGTTCCATTCACGTTATGGGATTGTTTCAATCAGTTTTCTCATTGCAGATTCGTAATTCCGGGTGCATAATAGCCAACAGTTTTTGCAGACCTCTGAATCAAACGGGGTCACCGGAAGGAGACTGATTATGAAGCTCAAGAAGCTTGGCGCATTTGCAGCCACGGGCGCCATGGCGCTTGCCCTCGCACTGACGGGCTGCGGCTCGTCCAACGCCACCTCTGGTTCCGATGCCGGTTCCAGCAGCTCTGATGACGTGAAGGTCGAGAAGGTCGACGGCTCCAAGGAGTATGCACTCGTCAAGGACGGTACGCTCACCGTCGGCACCTCTGCCGAGTACGCGCCGTTTGAGTACAAGGATGACAACGGCGATTACCAGGGCTTTGACCTTGAGCTCATCAAGGCTATCGGCGATAAGCTGGGCCTGGATGTCGAGTACGTCAACAACGACTTCGACACGCTCGTCCCCGGCGTTGCTTCGGGCGCCAAGTACGACGTCGCCATCGCGGCTATCACTGACACGCCCGAGCGTGAGAAGGAAGTCGCTTTCTCCGACTCTTACTACATGGACGATCAGGCTATCGTGACCAAGGTCGATAACACCGACATCACGGCCGACAACTACAGCGAGAAGCTCAACAACGCCGACGCCACGATCATCGTCCAGTCTGGCTCGACTGCCGAGGCCTTTGCCCAGGAGAACTTCCCCAAGGCAAAGATCGTCCCCTACAAGGACGCTACCGAGTGCTTCAGCGCCCTGCAGTCCGATAAGGGCGACGCCGTGGTCACCAACCGCTCCGTCGCCAGCCAGCTGACCGCCGAGCAGTTCAACACCTGCCAGACCATCAAGCAGATCAGCACCGGCGAGGAGTACGCCATCGCCATCAACCAGGGCAACACTAAGCTCAAGGACGACATCAACCAGGCTATCAAGGACCTGACCGATGACGGTACCGTTGACGCCCTTATGGCTAAGTACAACATCAAGTAAAATAGCTACTTGATTGCACGCGGGCCCTTTCCGTTTTGGCGGAGAGGGCCTTTGCGTTTCTTGAATGGGCGTCATCCCGCCCCGTTATGTCGGCAACTTAAACGTTAGGAGCCACCTTGTCTCGATTGAACCAAGGAGCCATGGGCAAGAGCCATCCACTGCCCTCGATGCTCCAAAAGCTGGCCTGTGCCCTGGCTGTGGTGCTCGCCCTGGTATGCGCGGGGGCCTGCGTGCCCTCGACTGCTCAGGCACTTGAGACCGCAAAGATTACCGCCCGACCCAATACCGGTTCGGGTAGCGACGTGGTCGGTGGCACCGAGACTCGTATCACCTGGGAGGTCCAGGCCGATGCCGACGAGGAACTGAGCGGTCTTTCGCTGACGTTTGCCGATGGCACGACCTTTGGTGCGGACGACACGCGTCTGACGATGCTCTCGGGCGATGACCTTATGGACCGTACGCCCATGAAGCCTACGTGCAAGGTCGACGGCCAGACGCTCAAGATCGATTTTGGCGAGACGGCTCCGGCCGGCGGCTATTTCCGCGTCGAGGTCTACGGCGTGACCTTCCCCGTCGAGGGCGGCGACGAGGCCTTTAGCGGCACCTACACTTTGGCCGATGGTTCGACCAAGAAGATCTCCAAGATTCCGTCGGTGGAGATCAAGGGTGTGACGGCATTCGATAACTTCCTGGCCGACCTTAAGGAGCAGCCGTGGGTCGAGGCATGGAATTCCAACATGTTCCTGCGCCTGTTCTTAAACCCGGTCATTTTGGTCCAAAGCCTGCCGATCGTCTTTAAGGGCTTCCTCATGTCGCTCTCGATCGTGCTCGTGGCGTTTCCGCTGGCAATCCCCTTTGGCTTTGCCTTGTCGCTCATGCGCATCTCCAAGTCGCGCATCCTGCGTTGCCTTGCCGGCATCTATGTGAATATCATTCGCGGTACGCCGGCGTTCCTGCAGATCTATATCGCGTTCTTCGGTCTGCCGTTGGCCGGCGTCAAGGTGGACGACTATGTCTTGGGCGTCATCGTCATGGCCATGAACTCGTCTGCCTATCTGTGTGAGATCTTCCGTGCCGGTATTCAATCGATCCCCAAGGGCCAAAACGAGGCTGCTCGCTCTCTGGGCATGAATGCCTTCCAGACGCTGCTCTACGTTATGATTCCGCAGACGTTCCGCAATGTTTTGCCTACGCTGACCAGTGAATTTATCCTGCTTTACAAGGATACGTCGCTGCTTGCGGCCGTGGGCGTGGTCGAGATTGTCATGAACGCCCGTACCATCGTGGCAACGACGGGCTCCATTACGCCGTACGTGGTTGCCGCCCTGTTCTATCTGGTCATCACCCTGCCGCTCGCTCGCTTGGTGAGCGGTCTTGAGGCGAGGCTTTTGGGCACGGCCGAGACCAAGAAGAAGCGTCCCGCCAAGAGCGCCGGACAGGTTGTCGCGACGCCCGCCGATCACATCGCCGGTCTGTAAGGAGGTCCTATCATGAGCGAAACCAATAACTCGAACGAGGTCGTCGTCAGTATCAAGAACCTCCAAAAGGCCTTTGGCGATAACGTGGTCCTGCGCGACATCGATCTGGATGTGCATAAGGGCGAGGTCGTCGTAGTCCTGGGTCCCTCGGGCTCGGGCAAGTCGACGATGCTTCGCTGCATCAATCGTCTGGAGCATCCCACGAGTGGCTCGATTGTCGTTGAGGGTGTGGACGTGTGCGCCAAGGGCGTCGACCTTAACAAGGTGCGCACGCATCTGGGTATGGTGTTCCAGCAGTTCAATTTGTTCCCGCACCTCTCAGTCAAAAAGAACGTCATGCTCGCGCAGCAGAAGGTGCTCAAGCGCAGCAAGGAAGAGGCCGAGAAGATCGCCGTCGAGGAGCTGACCAAGGTCGGTCTTGCCGAGCGCATCGATTTTATGCCGAGCCAGCTTTCGGGCGGCCAGCAGCAGCGCGTGGCCATCGCCCGCGCCCTGTCGATGAATCCTCACGTCATGCTCTTTGACGAGGCCACGTCGGCGCTCGATCCCGAGCTTGTCCGCGACGTGTTGGGGGTCATGCGCGACTTGGCACGCGACGGCATGACCATGATCGTCGTGACGCACGAGATGGGCTTTGCCCGCGACGTTGCCGACCGCGTCGTCTTTATGGACGGCGGCGTTATCGTGGAAGAGGGTACGCCGAGCGAGGTCTTCGATCACCCCAAGAGCGAGCGCACCAAGGCGTTCTTGGGCAACATCTCGTAGCCGGTTGACAGAACTGTCGTTATAAAGAGCGGGGCTGGACATGAACTCCAGCCCCGCTCTTTTGTAGGGATAGGGATGCGCTTTGATGCGGGCCTTACGTTGGAGGTCCCGGTGCCGTTACGCGAGTTCGGCTCCGAGGGCCTTGCAAGCGGTCTCGCTCTCGTCGTCGGGCGCGTCGTAGCAGATGGTGGAGTCCACGACGTTGACGCCAGCCTCGTCGGCATCGGCCTTCCAGTTGTCCATCCACTCGCCCTCGGCCCACGAGTAGGAGCCAAAAAGGACGACCTTCTTGTCGCCGAGAGTCTCCTTGACCTCGTCCCACATCGGCTGGAACTCATCGCACTCGAGTTCCTCGGAGCCCATGGCGGGGCAGCCGAAGGCGAAGGCATCATATTCGGCGGCCTTGTCGGCAGAGAAGTCGGCGCAGGGGATGACCTCGGTCTCGGCACCGGCATCGGTTGCACCTTCGGCAACGAAGTTTGCCATGACCTCGGTGTTGCCTGTACCGCTCCAGTAGACGACGGCGATCTTGCTCATGTTGAGTCCTTTCAGTTGTGCGGCAGGTTGCCGCGGCTTCTATGTTCTATCGGGTTGCCTGGGCAAGTTGCGCCAGGCTGCAGCCCTGCTGATAGACAAAGGTGAGGTATTGAGTGCAAGCGCGGTAGGCGTCAAACATCGCAAGCGCTTGCTCGACATTCGTGTAGACCTTCCAAGCTCCAAAGACCTTGTAGTTCTCGCCGCGCTGGGCGATAAACTCGTGCACGTCGTCGTAGGGATATCCGAGGAAGTAGCCTATTTCGTGCGGAAACTCGCAGGTGCAGTTGTTACTGCAGCTAGCTTGCTGGGGTAGTGCGCATCGAGTCTGGCTACAGGCGCATTCCGCGACGTTATTGCTCGCGAGCGTGATGCGTGATGCCAAATGCACAAGGCATGTCGAAAGGTCTCTCGTGTCGTAGCCTTCCGAGGCGAGCGCCGTTTGGGCGCGAGGGTCTGCGAAATAGGTGGTGAGGCTTTTGGCTCGGTACATATACACGAGCGCTCCGCAGGGCCGCCAGACCAAAACACTCAGGTGGATACCGAACGGGTTAAGCTCGCGATTGCACTGGGCGATAACGTTGAGCAGGCGTGCTCGGCGTTCTGCGATGGTTTCGGTTGCGGTCGAGCCGTCCCCGTGGGCGTAGGTGCCTGGATAGGTAAAGAGCGATGCCGGCTTGATGCCCGCGAGCGTGGGAGAGCAGTTGCGCACGACTGCTGCCTGAAACGTTGGGATGTCTATGGTTCGAGTCACGGCGCTCCTTACGGATCTAAACTGTTAGCCTAGGAAAACTTATACACGAAAGTAAGCCATGGTCAACAAAAAAAGTTTGAAGCGGGAAACTAATTGACCGAACGGACATGATTTTGGGTTAAGATGGGGACACCCCATGGGGGTATCTAGTTAAGGCTACTTGGAAAGGGGAGCGCATGAGCGACTTGCTCAACCCTGCGAATCTCATCGTGCTGGCCGTCATTGCCATCGGCATGTTTTTTGGACTGCGTCGCATTGCCGCTTCGACGCGTGGGAAAAGTTGCTGCAGCGATGGCGCGCGCGGCAAGAAGGCCAAAAAGGTTGTTGTGGCGGATACCGATGCGTCGCACTATCCCTATGGCGATGAGTTGCTCATCGGCGGCATGAGTTGCGACGGCTGCGCTCAGAACGTGACCAATGCCCTGAATGCGTTGGATGGCGTGTGGGCAACGGTGACGTATGCGGACCATACGGCACGCGTGCGTTCTAAGCAGCCGATCGATCGCGGTGCCCTTGAGGCAGCCGTGAAGGACGCTGGTTACTACGTCATGACGCTGTAGAGCGCGTGCTTGGCGCGGGAAACGTCGCTAGGCTCGGCCGCGCAGCTCAACGTCTTGGATATCGTCGAAGTCAATGACGATGTCTTTGAGCTTGAGGAGCTTGAAGGCGGGGAGTACCTCGTCGAGAATGCCGGTGCGGGAGCGATAGCCGTACGTATCGTAATAGGTGACACGAACCAAGTCGCCACGTTTGAGACCCTCGAGCTTTTTAGAAAGTACGAGGGCTTTTTCTTCCGTGAGCTCACGTTTTGGCTCGACGGTGATTTCCTGCTTGCGCACGAGTTCGTAGTATCCCGTGAGGGCGGCAAAGGGCATAAACTGTGCGGCGCGGTTGGCGCGCACGGCACCGTTGGCAGTGAGGTTGGGGTCGGCGACGCGGCGTCTGCCCTCGGGGTCCG
>URCS01000033.1 GCA_900546455.1 uncultured Collinsella sp.
GTATTGGCAACTTGCGCGAACAGGCCTGCGCCATTGCCGCCCGGCACCGTGACGCCCGTGCCCGGCGCGACAAGACGCGGACCCTGATACTTGCCGGCGTCGATGGCGTTGCGCACGGCGATGTCGGCAAACAGCGGGTCACCTGCGCCGCGTACCGTAGTCACGCCGCTCGCCAGCTGCTGCTGGGCGCTGCCTTTGAGGATATGGCGGACGATGGCACGACCCACGGGGTTGTCGAGCTTCTTCATCAGCGCTCCTGCATCGCCTGCCGAGACCGGCTTGCCCGAGCCACGCAGATGCACGTGCATATTGATAAGACCCGGCATGAGATACGCACCGGCCAAGTCGATGACCTCGGCACCCGCAGGCGCCTGCGCCACGGCACTCGGGCCGATCCAGGTGATGGCGCCGCGTTCAACGGCCACAGCCATATCGGGCTGCGGCTCCATATGCTCCGAGCCATCCAGAACGGTCGCATTGATAAACAACGTGGGACGATCGGCAGACGCCATATCGGGCTCCTCCCCCTCAATTAACATGAACATTTGTTCATTATCGCCTAGTCCAGCAGGGTTGCTGCAGACATATCGGCTAACGGAGAAAGGAGGGGAATATGAGGGAGGACGGGAGTCGATGCAGCCCTTCCCCAGCGGTGAATACAAAACATCTCAATCTGTAACAGGAGAACCGTCTTTGAGCCTCCAGATGTTACAGAACAAGATCTTTCGGTCGCATACCCACCCTTTATCTCAATCTGTAACAGATAGACCGCATTTTGACAGCCATATGTTACAGATTGAGACATTCGGTCGAGGCTGCACTTTTTCATCTCAATCTGTAATAATTACGGGCCCAAACAGCCCCAAGATGTTACAGACCGAGACAAACCCTCTCAGCGCCCGTACCACTGACGTCTCCATTCCACAGCCAGATCAGCCCGCTGCGGAATACCCGCCAGCCTCATCTTCTCGACCAGCTTCCCCGGATTCTTGAGCTCGTTAAACGTAAACCGAAGCACCTTATGCCCGAGCATTGTCAGATGAGATTCCCGCTGACGCTCTGCCACGAATGGGTCAACCGACTCCCGACCCTCGCCGTTCTGCAAGGTGTACTTCCCCTTTCCGTCGAGCTCGCCGATGACGCACGTCCCATCCTCGAGCCGCCAAAAATAATCGACGCGAAACACCTGGCCCGGATCGAGCGGGTCGCGAAACTCCACCTGCAACTCCGGAACCGGAAAGCCATATGCAATAAAGAACGCTCGGAACCGAGACTCGCCGCCGTTTTCGGACAGCCCGTCCGCATACGACGCGATCACCTGCGCCCTGCGATACCCTCGCCTGCCTTCGCAATCGGCACGGAGGCACTCGCAAAGGTCCTCGCGCGATACGCCCTTCGCCCGAAGCGCCGAATCGGCAATCGCCAACCCATACGAAAACGGCGCGCGCAGCAGACAGTCCTCCACCGTGCGCCAAAACGGCGTCACCCACACGCCATCAACACGCCCGAGCGCACCCGCGACCTGCGGACGCAGCAACCTGCACCCGCCGCTCAACGCCGCAGAGCAGCCCGTCTTAACAAGAAAACGCGGCCCGAGCAAATCGTTCGGCACCTCCAAGCCCCACAAAAGCGCCGCGTCATAACCCCAAAACGCCCAATCGGGATGAAACTCCGCAAGCCCCTTAATAGTCCGCAGCGCTCGATCCACCGGCGTCAATGCATCCCAATCATGCTGAAAACAGAACAGATACGACTCGGGCTCCGCGATATCATCGGTCCCCACATGGCGCCGCAGCCACATGAGCTCGGCATTGTCGTGGGTTACAAGCAGCGTCCCCTGCTCGCCCGCCCCCGCGAGCCGAGCGAGCATCCTGTTTCGCGCCAATGTGTTACGAGTCGCATGTTTATGCTTGCAGACGGCACTGGACACCTTAATCACCATCACATCAGTCAAACGAGTCATCGTCTCTGTTGCCCGCCGCGTCCGTTCATCTCAATCTGTAACAGGAAGACGGCATTTGAGCCTCCAGATATTACAGATCGAGATCTTTCGGCAGAGCCCAACCCTTTGTCTCGATCTGTAACAGGTAGACCGGCCTTCAGCCTCCAGGTGTTACAGATCGAGATCTTTCATCAGCAGCCAATCTTCCGTCTCGATCTGTAACAGTTACGTGGCAAAACGGCCTCCAGATGTTACAGAACGAGACATTCGGAACCACGCGCCCGTCAATCTCGATCTGTAACAGATAGACCTTGTTTTGACAGCCAGATGTTACAGATTGAGACAAAGTCAGGGCTGTAGGGCGGCACCAGTCACATCCCCTACTCCCATTCTTGTTCGTAGATGTTGAGGGACTTTACGTAGCGCCCCTGGGCGCCCATGATGTCGCGGACCAGGCGCATAAAGAAGCTGATGCACGAGGTGTCGAAGCCGTCCTCCAGGTCCTCGGGATGCACCGCGCCCGGCCCGTCGACGGCCGTGTCGCTCAGGCGTGCGATGTCATACAGATAGAGCTGTCCCGCCGTCAGCCAGACATCGTCGACGCAAGCGAGGCGCACCGCAATCGCGCCGTCGCTCCAATGCTCCTTTTGCACGATATGCGGGTCGTAGACATCAAAGCGACGGTCGGCGCGCGTATCCTTCAACGCAACCATGCCGTTCGCAGGATCCTTGTCCAAAATGCCAAAGCGCGAGAAATACTGCGTGTCGCGTACCTGCTCGAGCCGCTTGAGCGAGGCAGGCGAAAGCGATGCCGGCGGCTCGTCAACATACAGCTCGAGCAGCGTCTTGCCATGGCGATAGGGACGCTCGAAGACCAGCCAATCGGTAAATGCCATGTTGTAGGCCATGATTTCGTTTTGCGAAGGCTCGGTGCAATAGCTGAGCCATGGGTCGACAATGATCTCGAACTGTTCGCGCGCCGGCTCCAAAAACTGGAACTTCCGCAGCATCCAAAAATGGGCCATGTCGGCAATATCGTTGCCGACGGCTTCGGCCAGATGCGCTCGGTCTAAAACGTGGTCAGTCATGGCATCCTCCTCAAACTGATGGACCTCAATTTGAGCTTACGAGGAGGGTGGGCAGCCACGACCAGCGCGGGCAAAATAGGCCTCCGGCTGCAAACCAGATGCTGACCAAACACTTGACGGGATGCTTGACCGAAAATGCGCACCGCAACAAAACCGCAGGTAAACATAGACGGCCAACCCGCTCTTTTGAGCCAGATGCCCGTAGCCACCACAGAAACAACAGGTGACCACAGCCCAAGAAGTCGACAAATGAACACCCGTACGTCGGCAAACGAACAAATCGGTCGCAAACCCGCAAGGGGTGTCCCTGGGTGCCGACACATAAGGAACGTCCCCAGCTGCCGGCACTTGGGGACGTTCCTTTTGGGCCGGCCGTTGGGGACAGCCCTTGACGATTCAGCCGTGGACAGCCGCCTTACAGCTCCAGCGCGTCGGCGACTTCGGCAGCGCAGGCCAGGGCGTCGGCCATAGCGTTCACCACAAGCGAGCTGCCGTTACGAGCGTCACCGGCAACATACACCGGCGCGGCATCCGCGGCGACGCCGTCGACACGCGCCGCAAGGTGCGAGCCTTCGGAAGCCATCACAGGCAGCGGACGACCAGCGGTGGCAACGGGCACGCCAACGGCGTCGAACACACTGTGCTCCGGGCCCGTAAAGCCGCAGGCGATGAGCACCAGCTGCGCCGGTACCTCGTGCTCGGAGCCCGCGATGCGCTCGGGCTTTCCCGCCGACCAATCCAGATCGACCACGCGCAGGCCCGCGGCCGCGCCCTTCTTGTCCAGCAGCACCTCGAGCGTATCCACGCCCCAAGCGCGCATCTCGCCGCCCATAGCAGCGATGGCCTCCTGCTGGCCGTAATCGGTCTTCTTCACGTTGGGCCACTGCGGCCAGGGGTTGCTCGCCGCGCGCGCATCAGGCGCCGCCGGCAAGAACTCAAACTGGCGCACGCTGCGCGCGCCCTGACGTACCGCAGTGCCCACGCAGTCGTTACCGGTATCGCCGCCGCCAATGACCACGACGTCCAGGCCGCGCGCGTCAATAGCGGGCTCACCGCCGTCGAGTACCGAGACGGTCGAAGCCGTCAGGTAGTCCACCGCGTACACCACGCCGGGCGCATCAATGTTCGCAGCCGAAAGCCCACGCGGAGCACGAGCGCCGGCAGCCACCACGACGGCGTCAAAGTCGTCGAGCTTGGCGGTAACCTTGGGATCGCTCACGTCAGCACTCAGTTCGAACACAATGCCCAGCTCGCGCATAAGTGCCACGCGGCGCTCGACCACGGACTTCTCGAGCTTCATATTGGGAATGCCGTACATGAGCAGGCCGCCCGGACGGTCGTCGCGCTCAAACACCGTCACGCGGGCGCCACGACGCGCAAGCTCCCATGCTGCCACCAGACCAGCAGGACCGGAGCCCACCACGGCAACCGTGGGTGCGCCCTCCCCCGCCGGCTCAAAGCGGCGCGGACCGCCATTTGCCCACTCATGGTCGCTGATCGCGCGCTCGTTGTCGTGAATCGTCGTGGGCTGGCCGTCGACCGAGCCCAGGTTACACGCGGCCTCGCACAGCGCCGGGCACACGCGGCTCGTGAACTCGGGCATAGGCGAGGTGAGTGACAGACGCTCGGCAGCCTCGTCCCATCGGCCGCGATACACTAGCTCGTTCCACTCGGGAATCAGATTGTGCAGCGGGCAGCCACTCGGACGCGCCTTGCCAAAGCTCGCGCCCATCTGGCAAAACGCCACACCACACATCATGCAGCGGCTCGCCTGGGCACGGCGCGCATCGTCGTCGAGCTCCACGTACAGCGGATCGAAATCGCGGCTGCGCTCCTCCACGGGGCGCAGCTCGTGGGTCACGCGATCGATATCAAGAAAAGCACCGGGCTTACCCATGGCACTTACGCCTCCTTCTTGGTCGAAGCAACAAAGCTGGCGGTGGTGGGCGCAGCGCCAGCGACACCACCCGCCACATCAAAGCGAGCGACATCGGCGGCGTCGGCGCGACCGGTCACAATGTCAAACGCCAGCTCCTCGGCCTGCGCATGCGTCTTACCGATGGCCTCGGCGGCGGCGACAATCGCCAACACGCGCTCGTACTCGGTCGGAATGACCTTCACAAAGTGCTTGCTCATCGTCTCAAAGCTGTAGAGCAGCTTAATGCCGCGCGGGCTCTGCGTTGCGTCCACGTGCTCCTGGATAAGCTTGCGGATCTGCGCAAGCTCATCGGCCGTCGGGGCCTTGAGCTCAACGCTCTCGTGGTTCACACGGGCATCGAGCGTACCGTACTGGTCAAAGACGTAAGCCACGCCGCCCGTCATGCCGGCGGCGAAGTTCTGCCCGACCTCGCCCAGGATGAGCGCCAGACCGCCCGTCATGTACTCGCAGCCATGGTTGCCGCAGCCCTCGACCACCACCGTGGCACCGGAGTTGCGCACGCCAAAGCGCTGGCCTGCCAGGCCGTTAATAAAGCCGCGACCGCTCGTGGCGCCAAAGAAGGCCACGTTGCCCACAATGATGTTCTCGTCGAACTTGTAGGTCGCATGCGGGTTGGGGCGCACCGACACCTCGCCGCCCGAAAGGCCCTTGCCAAAGTAGTCGTTGGCGTCGCCGCACACGTTGAGCGTAATGCCGCGCGGCAGGAAAGCGCCAAAGCTCTGACCGGCCGAACCATCGCAATCGATGGTGATGGAGCCGGCGGGCAGGCCCTCGGGATGTGCCTTGGTCACCGCGTTGCCCAAGATGGTGCCCACGCAGCGGTTGACGTTGGCGATATCGGCGCGGAAGCGAATCGGACGCAGGTGCGCACGGGCATCGGCCGTATAGGGCACAAACAACGTGGAGTCGAGCGTCTTGTCGAGCTCGCTGTCGGCAGCCATCTGCGGCAGGAAGTGACGGCCGTCGGCACCCGGGATATGGGCACCGAACTCGCAGGTCGCGCTCGCCAGCACGGGCGACAGATCGAGCAGGTTGGCCTTGCGGTTGCCCGGGACCTCAATCTGGCGCAAGCACTCGGGATGGCCGACCATCTCGTCGACGGTGCGGAAGCCCAGGCTCGCCATGACCTCACGCAGCTGCTCGGCAACAAAGAGCATAAAGTGCTCAACGTGCTCGGGCTTGCCGCGGAAGCCGCGACGCAAGCGACAGTTTTGCGTGGCAATGCCGGCCGGGCAGGTATCCTGCTGGCAGTCGCGCTGCATGAGGCAGCCCATGGAGATGAGCGGCATGGTCGCAAAGCCAAACTCCTCGGCACCCAGCAGGCAGGCGACGGCGACATCGGTACCGTCCATGAGCTTGCCGTCGGCCTCGAGCACCACGCGCGAGCGCAGGCCGTTTTGCAGCAGCGTCTGCTGGGCCTCGGCAAGGCCAAGCTCCAGCGGCAGACCCGCGTGCCAGATAGAGTCGCGCGCAGCGGCACCCGAGCCGCCATTGTGGCCGCTGATCAAGATCTTGTCGGCAGCGCCCTTGGCCACGCCGGTGGCGATGGTGCCGACGCCGGCCTCGCTGACCAGCTTGACCGACACGCGTGCGCCGGGGTTGGCGTTCTTAAGGTCAAAGATCAGCTCTGCCAGGTCCTCGATAGAGTAAATATCGTGGTGCGGCGGGGGCGAGATCAGGCCGATGCCGGGCGTGGACTGACGGACCTCGGCGATCCAGGGGTAGACCTTCTTGCCGGGCAGGTGGCCGCCCTCGCCGGGCTTGGCGCCCTGTGCCATCTTGATCTGAATCTCGAAGGCGCTGCACAGGTAGCGGCTCGTCACGCCAAAGCGCGCGCTTGCCACCTGCTTGATGGCGGAGTTCTTGGAGTCACCGTTAGCCAGCGGGGTCTCGCGACGCGGGTCCTCGCCGCCCTCGCCCGAGTTGGAACGGCCGTGCAGGCGGTTCATGGCGATGGCCATGCACTCGTGTGCTTCCTTGCTGATGGAGCCGTACGACATGGCGCCGGTGTTAAAGCGGCGGACGATGTTGAGCGCGGGCTCCACCTCGTCGAGCGAAACCGGCGTGCGACCGTTGGCATTAAAGTCCAGCAGGTCACGCAGGCGCACGGCACGGCCGGTGCGGTGCAGGCGGGCGCTGTACTCCTTAAAGGTGTCGTAGCTGTCCTCGCGGCAGGCGGTCTGCAGCAGGTAGACGGTCTGCGGGTTGATAAGGTGATCCTCGCCGCCGAGCGGGCGCCACTTGGTCAGACCCAGCGTGGGCAGCTGATCGGGAGCCGGGCTCTTAAGGATAGCGAGCGCGGCGTCGTAGCGCTCATTTTGCTCGCGCTCAACGTCCTCGACACCCATACCGCCCACACGGCTCACCGTGCCGGCGAAGTACGCGTTGACGAACTCCGGAGTGAAGCCCACGGCCTCGAAGATCTGCGCGGAGTGGTAGCTCTGCACCGTGGAGATGCCCATCTTGGACATGATGGAGACGATGCCGGCGGTCGCAGCCTTGTTGTAGTTGGCGATGCCCTGCTCGGCTGTCACGTCCAGATCGCCGTGCGCCGCCAAGTCGCGAATGCACGCATGCGCGTTGTACGGATAGATGCCGCTCGCGGAGTAGCCCACCAGCGCCGCAAAGTCGTGCGGGGACACGGCGTCGCCACACTCCACCACGATGTCGGCAAAGGTACGCACGCCGGCGCGGATCAGGTGGTTGTGCACGCAGCCCACGGCGAGCAGCGACGGTACGGGCACCTCGCCCGCAGCGGCACGATCGCTCAACACCACGATGTTCACGCCGTCGCGGACCGCGGCCTCAACGTCCTCTGCAAGCTGCTTGAGTGCAGCCTGCAGCGCACCCTCGCCGGCATCGCGGCGGTAGACGGCACGGAAACGGCGGGTCTTAAAGCCCACGCGGTCGATGGCGCAGATACGCTCGAACTCCTCCTCGCTCAGCAGTGGGCGCTCCAAGCGCACCAGCTGACAGGCCGTACGAGAGTCCTCGAGCAGGTTGCCGTGGTTGCCCAGGTAGAGCGTGGTCGAAGTCACCATGTGCTCGCGCAGGGCATCGATCGGAGGATTCGTGACCTGAGCGAACAGCTGATAGAAGTAGTCAAAGAACGAACGAGTCTTCTTGGACAGGCAGGCCAGCGGCGCGTCGATGCCCATCGAGGCGAGCGGCGCCTTGCCCTGCTGGGCTATGGGACGCACGACCTCGTCGACGTCATCCCAGTGGTAGCCGAGCTTGGCCATACGCACGGCGGCGGGTACCTCGGCGTCCTCGGCGGGTGTTGCCGCGGCAGGCCTGTCGAGCGCGTCGACGGTCAGCGTCTCTTCGGCGATCCAGTCGCGGTAGGGCTTTTCCTTGGCATAGCGGGCACGCAGTTCGTCGTTGTAGATCACACGGCCGCGGGCAAAGTCGACCTCGAGCATCTGGCCCGGTCCCAAACAGCCGCTCGTCAGGATGTTCTCGGGGCTCACCTCGATGGTGCCCACCTCACTCGCCAGCATAAAGCGGCCGTCACGCGTCACGTAGTAGCGGGCGGGACGCAGGCCGTTACGGTCGAGGGCGGCACCCAGGGTACGGCCGTCGGTAAAGGCGATGGCCGCCGGGCCATCCCACGGCTCCATAAGCATGGACTGGTAGGCATCGTAGGCGCGGCGTTCCTCACTCAGGCTGTCGTTGTGGTCCCACGGCTCGGGCAGCAGCATGGACGCGGCACGCGTAAGCGGGCGACCGTTCATGACCAGGAACTCAAGCACATTGTCCAGAATCGCGGAGTCGGAACCCTCGCGGTTGATGATGGGCATCACGCGCTCAAGATCGTGCTGCAGCACGGGGCTGTACAGGTTGGGTTCGCGGGCGCGAATCCAGTTGACGTTACCCTTGAGGGTGTTGATCTCGCCGTTGTGGATGATAAAGCGGTTGGGGTGCGCGCGCTCCCAACTGGGCGTGGTGTTGGTGGAGTAGCGCGAGTGGACGAGCGCCACGGCCGTCTTGACGGCGGCGTCGTTGAGATCGATGAAGAAGCGGCGCATCTGCGTGGCGACCAGCATGCCCTTGTACACGATGGTGCGCGAACTCATGGAGCACACATAGAAGATCTTGTCGCGCAAGGCGAACTCGGCGTCAGCCTTCTTCTCGATGGTGCGGCGGCACACGTACAGGCGGCGCTCGAAGGCGTCGCCGGCGGGCGTGTCGTCGGGACGGCCCAGGAAGGCCTGCAAGATGGTGGGCATGCAGGCGCGGGCCGTCTCGCCCAGGTCGTGCGGGTCGACGGGCACCTCACGCCAAAAGAGCAGCGGCACGCCAGCCTCGGCGCAGCCTTCCTCAAATACGCGTCGGGCATCCTCTACGCCCTTGTCGTCCTGCGGGAAGAACAGCATGGCCACGCCATAGTCGCCCTCTGCCGGCAGAATCTGGCCGCACTTTTGAGCCTCTTTACGGAAAAAGTGATGCGGAACCTGGAACAGGATGCCAGCGCCGTCGCCGGTATTCTTCTCGAGTCCCGTGCCGCCGCGGTGCTCCAAGTTGACCAGAATGGACAGCGCATCGTCCAGAATCTGGTGATGGCGCTCACCGTTGATATCGGCAAGCGCGCCGATGCCGCATGCATCGTGGTCGAATTCGGGGCGATAAAGGCCCTGCTGCTGAGCGGAATCTGCCTGCATCGCGATCCTCCCCTGGATATTTAGACAGTCAGTTGAATAGGCATACTAGGAGTATCGCCGGCCCGTTGTGTTTCCCGCCCGTTTCGAAACAATCGCGTAACGCGCGCCCTACGAGTGGACACCGCCGACCTCAAGGACAACGACAAGGGCCCCAAGTTCGACCTGTAAACTCACCACTTCAAACATCTCAATCTGTAACAGTAAGATCCAATTTCCATCCCTAGTTGTTACAGATCAAGACATTTCAGCAATCCCCTTTCACCATCCTATTCAAATACAACAATTTTGTTAGTCTTGGTTAACTTTTGAGCCTAAAACGGGTATCCTTTGCGGCGTCAAGCAAACGGCACGCATGCCGTGCCACATTAAGGAGGCCCCTATGGCAAACCAGACAGACCGGCAGACGATCCAACTCGTCCTTATCCGCCACGGAGAGTCGGAGTGGAACAGACTCAACCTGTTCACCGGCTGGACCGACGTAGAACTCACCGACACGGGCCGCGAAGAAGCCGCCGCAGGCGGCCGCGCCCTCAAAGAAGCCGGTTTCGACTTTGACGTCTGCTACACTTCGCGCCTCAAGCGCGCGATTCACACCCTCAACATCGTGCTCGGCCAGATGGATCGCGAGTGGCTGCCCGTCATCAAATCCTGGAAGCTCAACGAGCGCCACTACGGAGCGTTGCAGGGTCTCAACAAGGCCGATGCCGCAGCGGAGCACGGCGACGAGCAGGTGCTCATCTGGCGCCGCTCCTTCGATGTCTGCCCGCCGGCGCTCGAGCCGGGCGACAATCGCGATCCCCACACCCAGGAGCAATACCGTGATGTCGCGCCCGATCAGCTGCCCTATACCGAGTGCCTCAAGGACACGATAGCCCGCGCCTGGCCTTATTTCGAAGACGAGATTCGCCCCCAGATGCTCGCCGGCAAGCGCGTACTCATCGCCGCACACGGCAACTCCCTGCGCTCACTCGTCATGAAGCTCGAGCACCTCACGCCCGAGGAGATCCTCAAGGTCAACATCCCCACCGGCGTGCCGCTCGTTTACACCTTCGACACCGATTTCAACGTCCTCGACAAGCGCTACATCGGCGATCCGGCGACCATCGCCGCCAAGATCGACGCCGTGGCCAATCAGGGCAAAGCGCACAAGTAGCCTCAACCCAAACCCAGGGCGCGGCGCCGCGCAACCCAAGTGCAGTGCCGCGCCGCCCCAACGTAGGAATCAGCCATGCTCAACCATCTCAAACAACACTTTGGCTCGCACCGCACCGGCGGTCACGGAGGCCTAGACATTGCACGGCATATCGGCCCCGGGCTTCTCGTGACCGTCGGCTTTATCGATCCGGGCAACTGGGCCTCCAACATGGCCGCCGGCTCGCAGTTTGGCTACGCGCTGCTGTGGATCGTCACGCTGTCCACGATCATGCTCATCGTGCTGCAGCACAACGCGGCGCACTTGGGCATCGCCACGGGCGCCTGCCTTGCCGAGGCCACGACCCGCTTTCTCCCCCGCTTCGTTGGGCGCACGGTGCTCGCCAGTGCCTACCTCGCGACCATCGCCACCGCCATGGCCGAGATCCTGGGCGGCGCGATTGCGCTCCAGATGCTCTTTGGACTGCCCGTGCGTGCCGGCTGCGTCATCGTGGCAGCAGTATCGATGGCGATGCTCATGACGAGCTCCTACAAGCGTGCCGAGCGCTGGATTATCGCCTTCGTAGGCGTGGTAGGACTCTCGTTTTTGGCCGAGCTTGCACTAGTCAAGGTCGACTGGCCGCAAGCCGCCGCAAGCTGGATCACGCCCAGTATGCCCACTGGCTCTGCCGCGATTATCGTGAGTGTCCTGGGTGCGGTCGTTATGCCCCACAACCTCTTTCTACACTCCGAGGTCATCCAATCCATGCACTTCGAAGGCCAAGGCAAGCAGGTTATCGAGGAACGTCTGCGCTACGAGCTCTTCGACACGCTCTTTTCGATGGGCGTGGGCTGGGCAATCAACTCGGCCATGGTCATCCTGGCCGCAACGACCTTCTTTGCGCACGGCATGGTCGTAGACGACCTCGCCGTCGCAGCGGACACGCTCTCCCCCATTCTGGGCCCAGCAAGCTCGACAATCTTTGCGGTGGCGCTGCTGTTTGCGGGCCTCTCGAGTAGTGTGACGGCAGGCATGGCGGCAGGCACCATCACCGCGGGCATGTTCGACGAGGAATACGACATCCACGACCGGCACTCATCGATTGGAGTGGCGGTCTGTTTCGTCGGCGCAGTGACGGCGTGCCTGGTCGTCCCAAATCCTTTTGAAGGTCTCATCTGGAGTCAGGCACTGCTGTCGCTTCAGCTACCGATTACGGTCTTTGTGCTCATACGGCTCACCAGTTCACCCCGCGTTATGGGCAAATACGCCAATTCGCGCCCGCTCAACGCGCTGCTCGTAGGGATTGGTGCCATCGTGACGATTCTCGATGTCGTATTGTTGACAGGGATGTAATGGGACGGGGCACCTACCCAGGCAAACGTCTCGATCTGTAACATCTAGACCCGCTTTTGATGTCTAGATGTTACAGATCGAGATCATTCCGAAGGACAGCTCCGTTTGTCTCAATCTGTAACAAGTGGACCCAATTTCCACCGTTAGATGTTACAGGTTGAGACCTTCTGCCGGACGGTTTTGGTTTGTCTCGATCTGTAACAGGAAGACCCGTTTTGAGCCGTTAGACGTTACAGATTAAGACAAAAGGTCGGCCGGACTCACAACAGACAGGATCGGCCAACAGCAACCGTGATCCCTTGGGGGCGGAGAAAAAGGGTCCCGGCCGGGATATCCGACCGGGACCCTTGGACAGAGCTATATGTTGCCGTGAGCCGCGTGCCGACGAGCTACTCCTCGACGAGCTCAAACTGATCGGGACCGACGCCGCAGACCGGGCACACGTAGTCCTCGGGCAGCTCGGGCGTGTCGACCTCAACCTCGTAGCCACAAACGATGCACACGAACTTATACGTCTTCTTCTCCTCAGCCATGATGTTCTCCTCTCGAACGCGACTGGTGATGTACTTCGCTTATTAGTATATGTTATCAATAATATAATGCAAGTACTTTTAGAACATTTCTAGCCTTGATACGAGGACGCCTTCGGAGGCGTCTTGCCCTTCAGGACCTTATGGTAGTAATCGTAGGTGAGCGGCGTCTCGTCACTCAAGCGCTCGGCATCCTCGACCTCGCCGATAAACAGCAGATGCGTGCCAACATCCACAGTGTCGATCAAATGGCAGCTAAACAGGGCCGCCGCGTGCTCGGGCACATAGGGCATGCCCAGAGCCGTCTCGCGGGTCTCGTATTTGGCAAACTTGTCATAATCGCTGCTGGTGCGGAACCCAAAGTTACCGATGTAGAGCATATCGGCGGTCTGATCGATCACGGTCAGCGCAAACGCTTTGGCCGAAGCGATGACGCCCGAGGTGACGTTGCCCTTGTTCACGGCAACCGAAATGCGCGGCGGCATGGACGTCACCTGCACCGCAGTGTTGATGACGCAGCCGGCACGCAGCCCGTCTGCCGCGGCGCTCACCACGTACAGACCGCTCGGCATGGTAAAGAACGCAGTTTTGTCCATAACGATCACTCCCCTAGCTCGGGTTGGAACCTCATGGATGTATGTACCCACAAAAAAGGCAGCGCCCATAACGGACGCCGCCTTTGAGACATATGTGTCAGAACAGTAAGAAAGATGAGACAGCTGAAGTCGAGGTGGGACAAAGTTATCAGTAGTTTTTGTCCCACCGTCCCTGCAGGTCGAGCGCCTAGCGGTTGCGTTCCTTAAGGGCGCGGTCGATCTCGCGTTGGACATCACGCTTGGCCATGTCCTCGCGCTTGTCGTAGAGCTTCTTGCCGCGACCCAGGCCCAGCAGCAGTTTTACGCGACCGTCGGTATTAAAGTAGAGCTCCAACGGAACCAGCGCATAACCACGGTTGCGAAGTTTGCCGTCAAGAAAGTCGATCTCCTTGCGGTGCAGCAGCAGACGGCGCCGACGGTCGGGATCGCGATTCCACACGCCACCATGGCTATAAGGGTGGATATGCAGGCCGACGAGCCAGCACTCCCCGCCACGAATCAGTGCAAAGGTATCGGTAATCTGGCACGCGCGCTCGCGAATCGACTTGACCTCGGTACCGCTCAGCTCAATACCGCACTCAAACGTCTCATCGATAAAGTACTCGTGATGTGCCGAGCGATTCTTGGAAATGAGCTTGCGCTCGCGCTTACTGGGCATCGCCGGCCTCCTTGGCGCCATCGGCGTTTGAGCCCGCAGCCTCGCGCTTTGCCCTGCGCTCGGCATCGAGCTCGGCATCGCTCTCGCGCACCAGCTTGATAATCGCCGCGCATGCCTCCTCGCCCACCAGGTCGCGGGCACGGACCGTCAGACGCGTAGCCTCCTGCTTGTCGCCGTCGCTTGCAGCATCGGTCGCGCACATGATCAGGCAGATGGCGATCTCGGCCGAAGGCGAGGTCGGCACGCCCTGCAGGGCGAGCTCACCCATCACATGGTCGTCACTCTCGTCCGCGGCATCCGGATAGGTGGTATGGATCTTGTTGAGCAGGCGCGTCGTATGCGCATCATTGGGCGCCAGGCGCAGCGCCAGACGTGCGCAGCCCACGGCAGCCGAAATGTTCTCGGTCTCGGGCTCCAAGAAGTACTGACCCAAGTTGGTGTAGGCGCGTGCGGCGCACTTACCGTCGCTCGCGCGCTCCAGCACCGAGAACGAGAGCGATGCCCACTCCTGCTTGTCCTCGAGCGCGCGGAACAGCTCGGCCAAGTCCAAGCGATAGTTGCAGTTCATGGGATCCCAACGCACGGCCTGCATCAGGGCATTCCGAGCACTCACATAATCCTGCTGGCGAATGTAGGCAAACGCCATGTCGGAGTACAGGCGGTCAAAGGGAACCTCGACCTGCACCAGCTCGCGCGGATCCTTCTCCACGCGGCGATAGGCCAGGCGCTCAAACTTGCTGTCGAAGCTAAAGTACTGGCGCTTCTCCTCCGTCTTGCACTCAGCGTCGATATACTCCTCGGCGAGCTCCACCAGACGCTCAAGCAGCGGCGTCGCCGTAGCCAGGTCGCCCTGCGCCAGATAGTTCTCGGCATACGTGATGTCTTCCAAGCTGATAGGCAGGTCCATGACAACTCCTCGGTCCGGGCGGCAGACTCAACGCACGCCTTAAACATCGGTCAATACACAAAACCCGGGTCTCTTACGAGGCCCGGGCGTTCAATTTTGGTAGCCCGTACCAGATTCGAACTGGTGATCTCCGCCTTGAGAGGGCGGCGTCCTAAACCGCTAGACGAACGGGCCATATGTAGCAAATGCAATGGCTGGGATGGAGGGAGTCGAACCCCCATTGACGGAACCAGAATCCGCTGTCCTGCCATTAGACGACATCCCAATGACTGCATCGCTGCGCTCGGCTGTGCCTTTGCGCAAGAAAGAAATATACGGGAAGTCCGGCCGTGACGCAAGCCCCAATTTTGACTTTTTTGAAATTCAGTCAAATACGGCCAACACGTGAAGGACCTGTGAAGTCGACCGCTGCACACGAAGGGCAAAACGCCGCGAGCGGTAGCCGTCAACCGTTGGCAGATTCTACCGCGAAAACGATAGCACCAGGCAACACAATCGAAGTATCAATGATCACGTAGATATCGAGGCGCCATGGACGAAGAGCTTGATTACCTATGGGAGACCCTGGGCCTCGAGATCACTGCTGACCTTTGGCCCGAACGGGACAAAATCCATCCCACTCTGCGCCCCGCCATCACGGTGATGCAGGCAAAATACCGCCGTGCATCCTTTTTGATCATGCGGATGTCATGGCACGCGGGACTCCCCGACCTTAAGCGAATCCAGGCAAGCCTCGTCGAGCTGTCCGGTATGCCGACCGTCATATCCGAGGCGCACCTGGAGCAGCGCCAGCGCGAGCGACTGCAACAGCAGCGGATCCCCTTTATCTGCCCCGGCGTTCAGGCATATCTGCCCTTTATGGACGAGGAGTACTGGAGCGGCAAGCCCAACAAGCACGTAAAGGTCTACGGTCCGCACGAATGGGCACAGCTGGAGGACTAACCGGGGCGGGCCCGCCAGTGGAAAATGCATCCCACTCTGAGCGCCCATTCCGGGACATAGTTTCCCGCAGAGTCCTCAACCGGAAAGCGTGTCCCAGAATTCACGCTCAAACTGGGACATGCTTTCCCCTAGAGCCCCCAAGCGGAAACCGCATCTCACAATCAACGCCCAAAACGGGACGCACTTTCCGCAGCCGCTACAGTAACGCCTCGGCCCAAGCCGCTTCCCTAAAGCCGGGAATCACAAAGTCGTCGCCCACCAGCAGCGGACGCTTGACCAGCATGCCATCGGTCGCCAACAGCTCGTAGCACTCCTGATCTGTCATCCCCGCATCCAGACGCGCCTTCAGGCCCAGCTCTCGATATTTCATGCCCGACGAATTAAAGAAGCGCCGCACCGGCAGCCCCGAACGAGCAATCCAGGTCGCAAGCTCATCAGCCGTGGGATTGTCCAAAACGATATCGCGATCGATATACTCTACCCCATGTTCGTCCAACCACGCCTTGGCCTTTTTACAGGTCGAACACTTGGGATATTCAACAAACAATACCGCCATGGGATTTCCTTTCTTAGAGAAAACAGGTGTCTGGAAAACTGCACATCGACGACCACTCGCGATTGCAGCCGTTATTGTAGTCAATGTCGAAGCATAGGCAGTCGCGATGTCTCGTCTTAAGGCTAGCGCCTCGCATGGGCGCCGATCGGCCGAGTCGCATGGCGCACCAACGCCGCTGCCAGCAATACCAACAGCATCGCGGTGACATAGCCCGCAGCATCGAATCCTAAATCGATAACGTCGAAATGCCTGCCGGGAACAAAGATCTTATGCACCTGATCGCCAATGGAGCAGGCGGCGCAAAAGAGCAATGCGGGCAGGCAACGGGAGCATACGCTCCACGGACGCCTGGAAAAGCAAACCACGACCACCGAGGCGAACAATCCGACGAAGAAAAACTCTACGGTATGGGCAACGCGACGGACGTTCGTGCCCACCCACATGCGAATGGAAGCAAGTCGGCCAGACCGTACATTCGAGGCAGCCGAATCGGTGCCCCCGGTCATTCCGTTCTCCGTCTGAGCTTCACCCGTGGCATTGGCAGCCTGTACGCCCGTAGCCTGACCCTCCACCACACGCGCGGTAGACTCGCTCAGCAACGACGTCTCCACCGCATTTTGCTCCGTCAGCACCCAGATGCCCGCCAGCGTTGCAGCGAACAGAACGATCGCGGTCCATCCGATTATTTGTTTTACGCGCGCCAAGGGCCTACCTCCTTTTTTTTGAATATCAGCGAGTGTAGCCCCAAATGACATCGCCACCGTATCAAAATTTGAATCACAACAGGAAGCGACAAAGCGACGCAAACCCCTACCCCGCCTCGCGCATCCAGCGATCGAACGTCCCCACGCACACGCCCAGGCACTTTGCTGCCTGGCTGCGCGTAATATCGCCTGCCTCATAGCTATCGCGCACCAGCTCAAACTGAGGAGGGCACGGCTTGCGAGGTCGACCGAAACGAACCCCTCGCGCCCGCGCCGCTGCAATCCCCTCCGCCTGGCGCCGATGGATATTCTCGCGCTCCACCTGCGCCACGTAGCTCAGCAGTTGCAGCACAATATCGGCAATCAGGGTGTTGGTCACATCCGGCGCGCCGCTGGCCCTGGCGCGCGTGTCAAGCAATGGCATGTCCAACACCACAATGGCAACCCCGAGATCCTTGGTAATGCGTCGCCATTCCTCAAGAATCTCGGAGTAATTACGACCAAGTCGGTCGATAGAAAGCACCACCAGCACGTCCCCATCCCCCAGCACGCGCAGCAGATCGCGATATTGCGGACGGTCGAAGTCCTTGCCGCTCGCACGGTCAGCATAAATATTCGCCGACTCCACGCCATAGGCGATCAGCGCATCAAACTGCCGATTCAGGTTCTGATCACGCGAACTCACGCGCGCATAGCCGTACACAGTCGCCATCTCATCCCCGCTTTCTTGTAAACCTGCCAAAAAGGGACAGGTTTATTTTGGTAGGTTTTACCTCCCAAATAGCAGGCGGATAGGCGGCCGAGCAGGCGGCGACGCGGCCGTGATCCAAATGCGGGGGCGGCTCCGAAAGACCACCCCCACTCCCGTACGGTCGGGATTCGGCTAATGGATAAGCTTAAAGTCCAAGTGTCCGCGCGTGGTATTGACGCGCGAGACCTCGATAATCACGCGCTGGCCCAGCTCATAACGAGTCCCCGTGTCGGCGCCCGTCAGTGTAAGCGCGTCCTCGTCGAACTCAAACCACTCGTTGCCCAGGCTTTTAATCGAGACCAGGCCCTCGACCTGCGTCAGATCCAAGCGAACAAAAAGACCCATGCTGCTAACCCACGAGATGGTTCCGGCATAGCGCTCGCCCAGACGATCCTCATAGTACTGAGCGATCTTGATCTTTTGCGTCGCATGGCTGGCAGCGTCGGCCGCGCGCTCGGCATCGCTGCAGGCACGACAAATCTGGGGCAGAATGCGCGGCAGCGACTCGCGCCCCTTACCGATCAGGCGCGGCGTGCGGACCAGGGCGTCCTTGCCGCCCAGCCGCTCGTATGCCAGCTGCAGCTTGAGCACGCGGTGCACCACCAGATCGGGGTAGCGACGGATGGGGCTCGTAAAGTGACAGTAGCACGGCGCGGCGAGCGCAAAGTGGCCCTCGTTGCGCGGCTTGTACAGCGCGCGCTGCATGCTGCGCAGAAGCAGCGTGTTGACGAGCGGTGCGTTGGCCGTACCGGCGGCAGCATCGACTGCAGCCTGCAGCTCATCGGGACTCCCCAGGGCAATACCGGCAGCACGGCGATCGTCGATGATGCCTAACTGCGCCAGCGCAACGGCGGCACCGTGCAGGCTATCGGGGCTCGGATCCTCATGCACGCGATAGCAGGCCTCGATATCACGGTCCGCCAGCCACTCTGCAACGCACTCGTTGGCGAGCAGCATGGCTTCCTCGATAAGCGACGTGGCACACGAACGCTCACGCGCCACAATCTGCACGGGCACTCCGTCCTCATCCAATAAAGCGCGAATCTCGGCCGTGTCAAAATCGACTGAGCCGCGGGCGCGACGAATACGACGGCGAAGTTCGGCGAGTTCGTTGGCGGCGACAAGGAAATCGCCGAGGTCGACGTTGTAGCCGCGGGCGGCCTCCTCGCACGCAAGACCGCGCTCAAGCGCTTCCTCGCGCAAGGCCTCGGCAGCCGCAACATCCTCAGCGGCGCCTTCCAACACCGAATACTCAACCGCGCCGGCACGCACCAGCAGCGCCTCGGCGCCGTCATAGTCCATACGCACACGCGAGCGAATCACGCTGGGATAAGGGTCGTACTGGCGCACGCGGCCCTGCGCGTCGAGCTCAATGTCGACGGTAAACGCCAGGCGGTCCTCGTCGGGACGAAGCGAGCACAGATCGTTCGACAGGCGTTCGGGCAGCATGGGAAGCACGCGATCGGCCAGATACACCGATGTCGTGCGATGGCGAGCCTCAAGATCGATATGCCCGTCCCAAGCCACATAGTGTGAAACGTCGGCGATATGCACGCCCAGCTTGTAGCCACCCTCGGGCGTTCGCTCCAGCGAAATGGCGTCGTCAAAGTCGCGCGCGTCGGCTGGGTCGATCGTGATGACAAAGCGGTCGCGCAGATCGCGGCGGAGCGGGTCCTTAAGCGCCGCGGACACATCGAGCGAAAGCCCCTCGGCCTCGTCTAGCGCGGCCTCGGGATAGCTATCGGTATAGCCGTAACGCGCCATCACATATTGAACGCCCAAATCGGGCGCGTCATCTCCGCCAATGCGGCGTTCGATCGTCACAGTGCCCGATTCCAGGCGCGTCGGGTAGGTCAAAATGCGCGCGACAACAGCATCACCCGGGTGGACGCCCAGACGATCCGCCGAGGTATCCTCGGGCAGAATGAAGAAGTCGGCCTTCAGGCGCGAATCGAGCGGCTCAATCACACCGAGCGGACCGGCGGTCTGGTACGTGCCCACCACGCTTATAGCTGCGCGCTCAACCACGCCCTCGATCACGGCGCGACGCTCGCCATGCGGGCTGTTCTTAATGCTCACGGCAACGGTATCGCCGTCCATGATCTCACGCTTGCCGCGACCCATAACCTTGTAGTCGCCATTCTCGGTTATGACATAGGCACTGTGCTCATGGAGCTGCACGCGCCCGGTCAGGCTCGGACGGCGTTCGCTGCGCACCGGCCCGCGCTTATTGCGAGCTCCACGCTTATGCTTGTTATTGCGCCCCATGGCGCCTCCTAACTATCGATTGCGAACTCCAAAGAGTCTACCCAAATGATTCGCTTTCCTGCCGTCCCCTAGGGATCAAAAAACGGGCCGCCCCATAAGAGACGACCCGTTGGAAGGGATGAATTCCAGGCATGCCTACACGCGCAGGTAGCGACGCATGGCGATGGCAGAACCAAAGAGGCCGATAATCACGCCGACCAGAATCAGCGCAGCATAGGTCACCAGGTAGTACTGCATCGGCAGGGCAAACGACATCCAGCCGATGCTCTCCTGCAGACGCGGAATCATCAGATTGCGCAGCAGCTCTAGAACGCCGATGGAAAGCAGCGAGCCCAAAATGGCCTGCAGTACGCCCTCGGTGATAAACGGGCCACGAATGAAGCCGTTGCTGGCGCCGACCAGACGCATAATCGCAATCTCACGACGACGCGCCGTGATGGACAGGCGAATCGTGTTGTTGATGAAGATGAATGCGATAAAGGTCAGAAGGCCAACGAGCACCACGGCGGCGATGCGGATGTAGTTGGTCACCTGGAACAGGCGACTCACTTCCTCCTGGCCGTACAGCACGCTCGCGTTGACGTCGCCGTCATCCGCGATCTTCTGGAAATCGGCATCCTTCTTGAGCTTCTCTGCCGTGCTCTCGACCTTGGAAGGATCGTCCATCTCAATAGCGAAGGAAGCCGGCAGCGGGTTCTGGCCATCGAGCGCGCTCATGGTGGCGTCGGCGTTGCCCGACATCTTGCTCGTATACTCAGCCAGCGCGTCGTCCTTGTCCTTATAGGTCACGGACTTGACGTTATTCCACGTCTTAAGTTCGGCCTCAAAAGCCTGAACATCGGCCTGATCGGCGTCATCACTAATGAACGCGTTGATGACAACCTGATCCTCGACGGTGCCGATCACGGAGTTCAGCATCGCGGAGCCCATGATGAACAGGCCGATGATAAACAGCGAAAGGAAGATCGTGATGACGGCGCCGAGCGAGGTAGTCCAGTTACGGAAGAAGTGGCTGATTGCCTCTTTGAAGGAGTAGCCCACGTTAGTTGGTGCCATAGTTGCCGTAACCTCCCCTCTCCTGGTCGCGGATAACGTGGCCGCCCTCGAGGGCGATCACGCGACGGTGCATGCTATCGACCATCTCGCGGTCGTGCGTGGCGACGATCACGGTGGTGCCGGTGCGGTTAATACGCTCGAGCAGCTTCATGATGCCCAGCGAGATCGCCGGGTCGAGGTTGCCCGTCGGCTCGTCGCAGATCAGCAGCGGCGGACGGTTGACCATAGCGCGGGCAACGGCAACGCGCTGCTGCTCGCCACCGGAAAGCTGGTCGGGCAGCGAGTCCATCTGATCGGCCAGGCCGACCAGACGCAGCACCTCGGGCACCTGGCTGCGAATGACGCCCTTGGGCTTGCCGATGCACTGCAGGGCAAACGCCACGTTTTCGTAGGCGGTCTTTTGCGGCAGAAGCTTAAAGTCCTGGAACACGGCGCCAATCTGGCGGCGCAGGAACGGAACCTTGCGGTTCTTGATCTTCATGAGGTCCTGACCGGCAACCAGGATACGGCCGCTCGTCGGCTTAACGTCGCGATTGAGCGTCGACAGCAGCGTGGTCTTACCCGAGCCGGAGTGACCGACCAGGAAGACGAACTCGCCCGGATAGATCTCGATGTTGATGTCGTCGAGTGCAGGCTTGTTGGGCTGTGCCGGATAGATCTTGGTGACATGCTCCATAAGGATGACGGGCTCGACACCGGCCTGCTTGGCCATCTTCTTGCGGCTGGCCTGCGGATCGATGGGCGCAAACACCGACGTAAAATCGGGGTTGTTGAGCGCGTTATCGAGGCTTGCGACCTCGGCGGCCTGATCGCTCTCGACCACCGGGGCAGCAGGCTGCGTGGGGTCGGGGATGCCGGCAAAAAGGCCGGACTGCGCGGGCTGCGGCGCGGGCGTCGCAGGAGCCAT
>URCS01000034.1 GCA_900546455.1 uncultured Collinsella sp.
GTCCTATTTCCATGAAGATGGCTTTGTCCGGATGGCTGTCGTGGATTTCAAAATACCTCCGTCCGCTGTTGCCCACGCCCCAACCGTTACAAGTAGAGGGGATAGCCTCTTTCGCTTCCATGGCGGCTTCGAACGCGTCTGCCACGCCAGTAAACTGCTCGTCCAAGCCCTCGACCTCAACGGCCTCGGTGGGAGCGGCGGCAAGCTCGTCAGAGAGCTCGAGCTTGGTCTGGTTCATCTTGAGCCAACCCCAAGTGGCAGCCGGCATCGCATTGACCTGCTCAAGGGTGGTAGCAGCGGTGTTAGTGGTCTGTTCCATTATCCGATCGCTCCTTCCATCTCGAGCTTGATCAGGTTGTTCATCTCGACGGCGTACTCAAGCGGTAGCTCCTTGGAGACCGGGTTGGCAAAGCCGTTGACGATCATGGTGCGAGCCTCTTCCTCCGGGATACCGCGGCTCATCAGGTAGAACACCTTGTCGTCGCCGATACGTCCGATGGTGGCCTCGTGGCCGATGTCGACGTTCTTGGCGCGGATGTCCATGGCCGGGATGGTGTCGGAGCGGCTCTGGTCGTCGAGCATCAGTGACTGGCAGCTCACGGTTGCCTTGGAGCCCTCGGCCTTGGGCGTGGCAACGATAGAGCTGCGGAACGTCTGGATGCCGCCGCTCTTGGAGATGCCCTTGGTCTCGACGGTTGCCGAGGTCTCGGGCGCGTTGAGCACGACCTTGCAGCCGGTGTCGAGGTTCTGCCCGGCGCCGGCAAAGGTGATGCCGGTAAAGCTCGAGCGGGCGCGACGGCCGTTGAGCACGCTCATGGGGTAGAGGTAGCCCACGTGGCTACCGAAGGAGCCGCTGATCCACTCGATGTCGCCGTCCTCGTCCACGCGCGCACGCTTGGTGTTGAGGTTGTACATGTTCTTGGACCAGTTCTCGATGGTCGAGTAGCGCAGGTGCGCACGCTTGCCCACAAAGAGCTCGACGGCGCCGGCGTGGAGGTTGGCTACGTTGTACTTGGGCGCGGAGCAACCCTCGATAAAGTGCAGGTCGGCGTCGTCCTCGACGATGATGAGCGTGTGCTCAAACTGGCCGGCGCCCTTGGCGTTAAGGCGGAAGTAGCTCTGCAGCGGGAAGTCGAGCTTGGTGCCCTTGGGCACATAGACAAACGAGCCGCCCGACCACACGGCGCCGTGCAGGGCCGCAAACTTGTGGTCGGTGGGCGGGATGAGCGTCATAAACTTCTCGTGGATGAGCGGTTCCCACTGCGGGTCGTGCAGGGCCTCCTCGATGCCGGAGTAGACGATGCCCATCTTAGACGCGGTGTCCTGCATGTTGTGGTAGACGAGCTCGGAGTCGTACTGCGCGCCGACGCCTGCCAGATAGCTGCGCTCGGCCTCGGGGATGCCCAGGCGCTCAAAGGTGCTCTTGATGTCGTCGGGCACCGACTCCCAGTCGTGCTTTTGGTCGGTGTTGGGCTTGACATAGGTGACGATGTTATCCATGTCCAGGCCCTCGATGGAGGGGCCCCACGTCGGGTCGGGAAAACGATTAAAGATCTCGAGGGACTTTAAGCGCAGGTCGAGCATCCACTGCGGCTCGTCCTTCTTGGCGCTGATCTCGCGCACGATGTCGGGCGTGATGCCGGCGTCGAGGCGCTCGAATCCCTCCTCGTCATAGGTGAAGTCGTAGAGGCTGCGGTCGATGTCCGCGACCTCGGTGCGGTTCTTGGTCATTGCGTCGCCCCTTTACGCCTGCTGCTCGGCAGCGGCGGCCTCGGCCTGGGCGCGCTGCTCGGCGGCCTCGCGCTCGAAGGTCTCAAAACCATTCTTGTCGATCCAGGGGATGAGCGAGGCATCGTCCTCGCGCACGATGTGGCCCTTGACCATAACGTGGACGCGGTCGACATCCAGGTGCTCCAAGATGCGCGTGTTGTGCGTGATGATGAGCATGGAGCCGTCGCAGCTCTTGCGGTACGCGTCCATGCCGTGGCTGACGGTGGACAGGGCGTCGACGTCCAGGCCTGAGTCGGTCTCGTCCAGGATGGCGAGTTTGGGCTGCAGCAGCAGAAGCTGGAGCATCTCGACCTTCTTCTTCTCGCCGCCCGAGAAGCCTACGCCCAACTCGCGGTTGAGGTAGGCGGTATCCATGTTGAGCTCGGCCGCGAGCTCCTTGACGCGACGGCGGAATTCCTTGCCCTTCATCTCCAGGCCGGGACGGCCGGCGATGCTGGCACGCAAAAAGCTCGACAGCGGCACGCCTGGGATCTCGACCGGGGCCTGGAAGCTCAGGAACAGGCCGGCGCGCGAACGCTTGTCGGTGGTGAGCTCGGTGATGTCCTGGCCGTCAAAGACGATACGGCCGTCGTTGACCGTGTAGACGGGGTCGCCCATGACCAGGTGGCCGAGGGTGGACTTGCCGGCGCCGTTGGGTCCCATCAGCACATGGGTCTCGCCGGCGGCGACGTTGAGGTTGACGTTGTGGAGGATGGTCTTCTCGTCCACGGAGGCGGTAAGACCTTCGATGGAAAGCAGCGGATTTGCGCTCATGCTGTCCCTCTCTGTATATGGTGTACTCATAGGTGTACTAAACCCTAGGAATCTTCTCGGAATAAAGTTACTATGGGTTCGGCGTTAGTCAAGGGAAAACCCGACTAATCCACTCGACTTTTCAAATTCTGGGACAAAATAACCTGTTGTGTTTGTCCCATTTACTTAAGATTTGGGACAAACAAACCTGGTTATGTTGTCCCAGATGCGATGGGAGGGTAGGTATGCTCATTTCTTCCAAGGGCCGCTATGCCCTCCGGCTGATGATCTATATCGCGGCGCTGGGCGACGCCGAGGGCAAGATTGCCCTGCGCGAGGTTGCCGACCGCGAGCATATCTCACAAAAGTATCTGGAGCAGCTGGTTCGTCCGCTTATGAAGGCGGGCCTGCTTAAGAGCGTGCGCGGCAAGGGCGGCGGCTACATGATGGCCAAGGACCCGGCCGAGGTGCGTGCCGGCGACATCCTGCGCGCCGTCGAGGGCAGCACGGCTCCAGTGGCGTGCGATGGCATCGACAACAGCTGCACTCGCAGCGATCTTTGCTCGACCGTCAAGTTCTGGCGCGGCCTGGACGAGGTCATCGAGAACTATGTTGACGGCGTGACGTTGGCCGACCTGGCCGCCGTCCCCGAGATCAATTTCGACATTAAGCTGTAGGTTGACCGCAATTCCTTAAGAATTCGTGGAGGGTTGTTGCCGTTTACCGAGGGGTTGTTGTGCAACAACGGGCGAGCTGCAATACTTATTTCTATCTTTGCAAACTGCACTTTAACTATACCAATGCAGGGAGGATCTTATGCAGCCCAAGCATTCTGCTATTGTCGCGGGCCTGACGCTGGCGCTTTCGTTTGGCGCCGTTTCCGCGCCGGCACTCGCCGCTGCCGAGGAGCCCACGCCGGGCGTTGCCTCGGATGCCACCGATATCGACAAAGGTCTCTACACCCAGCAGTCTTTCTCGGGCGTGCTGAGGTCGGTCCAGGGCGTTTCGTTTGTCAACGTGACTCCCGAGATGAAGTACTTTACCAAGTACGAGAGCCATGGTAATTACAACCAGGGCTTTTCGTATGGCGACGGTTATAACGCGCTGGGCTATTACCAGTTCGACCGTCGTTGGTCGCTCATCCCGTTTATGAAGCAGGTTTACAACTACGATTCTGCCAAGTACGGCATGCTCAAGGATGCGATTGATCGCGGCAGCGAGATTTCCAACGCGAGCAATGCCATGTACGAGAACGACCAGCTTACCGAGCTGGGCCGTATTGCACAGGAGGCCTTCCAGAGTGCTTATAACACCGATCCTGCTGAGTTTTCGGCTCTGCAGGATGCGTATGCGTACAACTCGTACTATGCGGTGACCGAGGCGTGGCTCAAGAGCGGCCTGGCCATTGATATTTCGGGCCGCGCCGATTGCGTCAAGGGCATGGTGTGGAGCATCACCAACATGTGCGGTACCGGTGGCTGCAGAGACTTCTTCCGCTGGGCGAATCTTTCCAACGATATGTCCGACCGCGAGTTTGTGACGGCGCTCTCCAACAGCGTGGTCAATAACGTGGCGACCAAGTATTCGAGCCAGCCCCAGTATCATGAGGGCTGGAAGAACCGCTACCGCAACGAGCTAAAGGACTGCTTGGTTTATATCGCTGAGGATGAGGCTGCCGCTGCGACGCCCGTGCAGCCCGAGCCTACGCCGGTGCCCTCGCCGACACCTGATTCGAATGACGACTCGAGTGACGATGCCAACGATGACAGGATAGATGCGCCCTCGACCGATGCTGACGGTAATGGCTCCGCTGGTGGCACTACCAACGACGGCTCTACCTCGAACGGCTCCGATTCGAACGGCTCTGCTGCGGGCGATTCGTCTTCAAGCTCTGTCGGCAATACGGACAGCGACGCTTCTGATTCGACCGACGCTGGCACCTCTAACTCATCCACCGGTTCGAGCGATTCGTCCGTTGGCACCGGCTCTAACAACGGCTCCGGCTCTGATGCAACTCCTGATTCCAGTGCTTCCAAGGACGACTCGAATAAGGCGCCGGACGCCCCCGTTGCTTCGCCGGACAAGAAGCCCTCTTTCTCCGTGCAGCTTGGTTCTACGCTGGGTTCTTCGCTGATGGCTGGTGTCAATAACGGCTCGACCCAGAACAAGGACAACTCTGATCAGGTTTCCACGGAAAAGACCGAAGCCGCAAAGGGCGACTCCAAGGACAAGGCTTCCGAGAAGACCGAATCTGATAAGGGTTCTAGCTCTGAGGAGAAGGACGACAAGTCCACTCAGAAGAAGGACGAGAGCAAGACCGAGGGCGAAAAGAAACAGCCCGAAGACGACGACAAGAGCGGTGCTGACAACCAGGTCCAAGAGCAAAATGACTCCAAGACGGTGACCACTACAACCACCACTACAACGACTAAGACTTCGGGCGGTAACATGCCCAAGACGGGCGATCTGATTGTGATGGCGAGCCTTGCCAGCGCGAGCTTGGCCACGCTGGGCGCTACGTCTATCGTAAGTGGTAAGCATAAGCTCGATCAGCAGAAGAAGGCTTCTGGGGAGGACGACTCGGGGGAGTAGGCTCTTAGTTGCCAGATAACTAAATAGTCGGGACGGGGTCCGGTGCGAATGTATCGGGCCCCGTTTTGTTGTGCAACGATTAATTGTGCCCCCTCACACCTCTTGTTACTACCGTTGCCCGATATGTTTGCGCGGCGACATCGGTACATGCGATGCGGTCATTACAATTGGCATCGTGCTGCGATTTAGGGGGAACGTTTTGGTGTCTGAACAGGCAAATGTTGATTGTGCTGCTGGCTTTGGCGTGCGTTTGATCGGCTGTGCCGACGATGCGGCTTTGCCCATTGGCATGCACGACTATGCGGAGGCTCTTGGTTGCTGCACGCTGGTCGACAAGACCATGTTTATTGCCGATGCGTTGGACTGCGACGCGTCCGTTGTGGTGTGCTGTCGACCCGAGGGTTTTGGCAAAAGCATGAACTTGTCGATGCTCAGGGCTTTTCTGGAGCGTCCAGCGGTTGGTCGCGCTGATCAGCGTTTGTTTGCCAATGCTCAGATTTGGGATGCAGACGGTGGGCGCTATCGGGATGAGTATGCTTGCTATCCGGTGATATCGCTGGACTTTTCTGGCGCTGCGAGGCGTGGTGCCGCTATTGCCGACGTCGTGCGCGATGCCCTTTCGGGCGAGTGCGCTCGCTTGTTGGCGCTCTTGGAGGCTCCTGATTTAGCTCGAGATAAGGTGCGTCACATCGAACGCGTCGCGCGTGGCGTGGCGAGCGCGGACGAGGTTGACTCGGTGCTCGGTGTGCTCATTGAGCTGCTGGAGATGGCCTGCGATGAGCAGGTTGTATTGCTCGTTGATGGGTACGATGCGGCGTGGTCTCGCCGTGCGAGCGCGAGGGACGCTTCCGATGCCGATCCGGCAGGGCTATTCGATCGCGTGCTGTTCGACGCCATTGCCACTGCGCGCGATTCGTTGCGGCTGACGTGTCTGATGGGGGAGCGTCCCGGCCCTGCCGAAGCGGCGCTTCCTTTGCATGGCTGCTCGTATTGTCTGACGACGCCGCTTTCGACGTGGTGTGACCGTTGGTTCGGCTTTTCGGATGCCGAGGTCCGGGCTCTGTTGAATCATGCTGGGCGCGAGGAATACCTTGATGATGCGCGTGAATGGCTCGAGGGATATCGGTTTGGTAGGGCCTGTTGCTCGAGTCCAGCGCGTGTGATCGGTTTTCTGGACCGAGGCTGCACGGCGCCTGTGCGCGCCGATCTGTATGGGTATGCGGATTGCCTGAGTAGGGTAGTTGCCGGGTGGAATCTCGACCGCCTTTCGGTCTTGTTTGATTTGCTCGAGGCCTATGGGTGTGCTGAGGTCCCGCTTTGTTTGGGCACTGCAGAGCCAGATGTCTCGCCTGACGATGGCATGTGGACAGCGCTGTATCTGTCCGGTTTTCTCACGACGGATATGACTGAGGAGCCAGAGCATGGCGATCGGCTCCGTGCTTTGCGATTGCCCAATAACGAGCTTCGCCAGGCCTTGCGTCTAGTGATTGTTGAGTGGTTTGAGTGCGCTGCCGAAGACATTCGAGACGTCGATGCGTTTCGCGACGGGCTGTGCCGTGGGAACGAGGATACGGTGAGGCGGGCGCTAAGCCGCATCCTGGGGGATGCGGGAATCGGTGAGACCGACCCAGATAAGCCGCTACCATATCATCTGCTCTTGCAGGGACTCTGCTTTGGCTTGCCGGGCTATGCCAATCCTGCCTCGAGGCGAAAGTGTGGCGCGGGTCGCTGGGACATCCAGGTTTTCCCTACGGGTGCTGTGTTCGACGTAGCAGACACGATTGGCATGCTGGACGAGCGCCCACTGATAACGATTAACTTGATGTATGACCCCGATGTGGATGCGCTAGGGTTGGAATTGCTGGCCGTGCAGTCGCTACTCGACATAGAGCGCGACGGCATCGACGAAATCCGTGTGCCGCGCCCCGGCGTGGGTCGCATGCGCTGGGGGTTCGGTTTTGATGGGCAGCATGTGGCTACGGTGTGCCAGCTGCTTTAAGCGCCGAGGTGTTTCCGGCTTCCGTTACTCGGTGTCCTTCATGGGCGGCATGGGCTTCCAGTTGGGATCCTTAACGATCTTGCGGGCGTCCTTCATGCCACGGCGCAGCGCCGGAATGCCGGTCTTAAAGCACTTGTCAACGGCGGCCAGGCGAATGAACTCCTTGCAGAAGGTCGCGGCGTTGCCCAGACGGAACAGCACGGGGTGATAGTCGCCGTAAATCTGCATGTAGCGGGCCAGATAACCGCGGTTGCGCATGATGTAGTAGCGGTTGGTGTCGCTCGTAGAGTTGAGCTGGCGCTTGCCGGCGATATCCCAGTTGGAGACGGCGCGGGCACGCTTGAGCACCACGTCGGCGACCACGGCGGCGGGGAAGTGCTGGCTGGCTACGTAGCCGTAGCAGGCATCGTCGCCGTAGATAAAGAAGCGCGCGTCGGGCAGGCCAATCTTGTCGACCACGCGGCGCGAGAACATGCCGCCCTCAAAGCACAGCTGGTTCATGGCGCGATAGCCCTCGGGGCCTAAATCCCACTTGGCGACGGGGTTGGGAATGCCGAGCGAAAGGATGAGCTGGTACTGCCAAAAGAAGGCGCCGCCGTCAAAGTCCAGGCGCGAACCCTGGATGACGTCGTAGCGGTCGGTCCACTTGGCCAAGCGCTCGATGCCTTCGGGGATGACGAGCACGTCGTCGTCCATGACCCAGAACCACTGGGTGCCCAGGTCGTAGGCGCATTTGGTGCCGGCGGAGAAGCCGCCCGCACCGCCGCCGTTTTCGAGCTGCGGGGCGTAGATGACACGGTCGGTGCCGCCCTGCGCGTCGGGCTGCTCGGTGTCGATGCCCCACAGGTTGGCCAGGCGCTCGTTGAATGCGGCGCACATGGCCTCGGTCTCGCGTGAATTCTCGTTATCGACAATCACGATGCGCCAAGGCGCGGCCGTGAGCTCGGTCATGGAGTCGAACAAGTTGGCCAGGAGTTCCTGGCGCTTGTACGTAACGACGACGATGGCGAGCTTGTCGATGGGGGCGGGAAGGGTTGAAGGCATGGGGCAATATATCCTTTCACGCGCGGCGGGCGAGCGCTGCACGGAAGCTATCGAATACGTCCTTGGGACTGTCCTATTGTAAAGGCTCGGCGCACCTTAGCGGCAAGCTTTGAATAAAACGCAGGAACCTGCCATGGGCCCGCCGCATGACGTGGGGCTGCTTTGCCCGCAAGAGGCTCCATAGATTATATAAACGCCCGCTGGCGCGCTGACCCTTTGATACCATGAAACGACAGGTATTTCCTAAGGAGCACATTTGTCTACTAACGCCTCTGACAGCCCTGTTCTGTCGCTGCTTATTCCCATTTACAATGTTCAGCGCTACCTGCGCGAGTGCCTCGATTCCGCCCTGGCGCAGACGCTCAAGGATATTGAGATCATCTGCATTAACGACGGGTCGACCGACAACTCGCCGGCGATTATCCGCGAGTATATGGAGCGCGATGGGCGCGTCAAGATGATCGACAAGGCCAACAGCGGCTACGGCGACTCGATGAACCACGGACTGGACATGGCACGTGGCAAGTACGTTGGCATCTTGGAGTCCGATGACTTTATGGCGCCCGACGCACTCGAAAAGCTTGTCTCGGCCGCCGATAGCAATAATGCCGACTTTGCGAAGGCGAACTTTGATTTCTACTGGTCTAAGCCCGAGGAGCGCCGTTCGCTGCACGAGATGTTTAAAGCCAAGGACTGTGGCAAGCCAGTGCACCCGAGCGATACGACGCAGTTCTTTAAGCAAAAGCCGTCGATTTGGTCGGCCGTGTACCGTCGCGATTTTCTTGAGCGCAACGGCATTACGTTCCTGCCGACTCCGGGGGCATCCTTTCAGGACACGTCATTTGCCTTTAAGGTGATCGCGTGCGCCGATAAGGCTATTTACCTGCACGATGCCGTGTTGTCGTATCGCCAGGACAACGAGAATTCCTCGGTCAATTCTTCAGCTAAGGTCTTTTGCGTCAATACCGAGTATGCCGAGATTGAGCGTTGGATTCGAGAGGATTATGCCCGCGACCACGCAAGCGGCGATGTCGCGCGCATGCTCAAGTTCAACCAGCTCATTAAGTACGATTCATACATGTGGAACTACGTGCGCCTGGCGCCTAAGTTCTATAAGGAGTTCCTGGTTCAGATGGCTAAGGAATTTCAGGCGGCCTTGGACGCGGGGGAGTTTTTGCTTGACGACCTCAAACCGTGGAAGCGCGCAAATCTCGCTGCCATCCTCAAAGATCCCGAGGGCTGGGTTGACGAGCATCCGAGTTTTGCGACGGATGGTGCCTTGGGGCGTGCTAAGTATTACGCCTCGGTTGGAGGCCCAGGCGTGGTCGCCGCCTTCCTCATCGAATCGCTGAGGGGGTAGGTCGGCATGGGAGAGGCCTCGTGTCCTAAAGTTACCATTGTCGTCCCCGTTTACAACTCTGCACGCTCCATTCAGCGATGCCTCGATTCGCTGTTGGTCCAGTCTGAGTGTTCGATTCAGGTTGTCTGCGTCAACGACGGTTCGACTGATGATTCGTTGAACGTGTTGCGCCAGATCGCGCAGGCCGACGATCGCGTACTGGTGATTGATCAGGAAAACGCGGGTGTCTCGTGTGCTCGAAATGCCGGTATCGATGTCGCCGAGGGCGAGACCGTCTTTTTTGTGGACGCCGACGATTACATCGATGCCCAGACGGTCGAGCGCGTGCTGCATGCCATGGAGTCTGCGGATGGCGAGGCCGCCGTTTTTGGCGGCGTCTGTGAACCTGCCGATGCTGCCCCCAAACGCGTCCAGCAACTCATGAGCCCCAAAGCTGGTACCTTCGGCGCCCGCGATCCTCAACTGCTGTTCCATTCGAATGCGCAGCCCTATGCCTGCCGTGCGGCTTTTTCGCGCGAGCTGCTCAATCGCGAAGGCATTCGCTTCGCCCCCGGTTTGGCTTTGGGCGAGGACGTCGTCTTCCAATTTGCGGCTTATGCGCTTGCCCGCAGGACCGTCGTCATGCCTGACAAGTTCTACCACTACGTGATGGAGAGCGAATCGGCGACGCACGAGTTCAACAGTGCCGAGGCGCGCGCCAAAAAGCTTGACGCCCACATGAAGATGCTCGAGGAGGTCTTGGAAGACTGGGCGGCCTATGGTCTTTTGGACCTGTGTCCCGGCGAGCTGATAACTTGGTTTTTGGACCTAATTGTGTTCGATCTGGCGCGCTTGGATGCCGATGACTTCCATCGCGTGGCGGCTCGCGTCAACATGGATCTCACGACGTTTTTGGGAACGGAGTGGGCGGATATGCCTGCTAAGGGTGCCGTTCGCCGTGTTGCCCACAAGCTCGTTGCGGCGACCTCGGGCGTTTCGATGGCAGACGCCACGCTGTTCTATCTTTCGACTCGCGGTCTCAAAGCCTGCCTGGAGCGCTTTATAAAATTCCAAGCGCTGCCGCCCGCCGCAACTCGGCTGCTAAAATAACCCTGTTACACGCTATTCAACGGGAGGTTCTCTTGCAGAACTCTGATACCCCTAAAGTTTCGCTGCTTGTCCCCATTTGCAATGTCGAGCGCTATCTGCGCGTGTGCCTCGATTCCGCCGTGGCGCAGACGCTCAATGACATCGAGATCATCTGCATCAACGACGGCTCCACCGATAGCTCGCCGGATATCATCCGCGAGTACATGGAGCACGACCCCCGTGTAAAGATGATCGACAAGGCCAACAGCGGCTACGGCGACTCGATGAACCGTGGCCTGGAGATGGCGCGCGGTGAGTACGTGGGCATCCTTGAGTCCGACGACTTTATGTTTGAGGATTCGCTTCAAAAGCTGGTCGCCAAGGCCGATGCTGAGCATGCCGATGCGGTAAAGGGCGACTTTTATCTGTATTGGTCCACGCCCAGCGAGCGACGTGAGCTGTTTGGGATTATCGACGAGCATATGACGGGCGCCGCGTATCGCCCCGTCGATCGCCCGGGCATCTTCTACCGCAAACCTTCCATTTGGTCGGCTATCTATCGGCGCGCGTTCCTCAACGACAATCAGATTCGCTTCCTTCCCACGCCGGGTGCCTCGTATCAGGATGCGGGTTTTAACTTTAAGGTCTGGGCATGCGCCGAGCGTGCTGCGTTTATCGCGGACCCCATTTTGTGCTATCGCCAAGACAACGAGAAGAGCTCAGTTAATTCGCCCAACAAGGTATTTTGCGTGTGCGACGAATACGCCGAGATGCAGCGCTTTTTGGATGAACGTCCCGAGCTCAAGGTTCAGCTCCAGGGCATTTTAATGCGCATGAAGGTCGATACGTATCGCTGGAATGACGAGCGTCTGGTCTATGAGCTGCGCGAGCAGTTTTGGGAGAAGGCTTCGCCCGAGCTCAAGGCCGATTGGGATGCCGGTCGCTTTGATCTGTCGCTGTTCGATCCGCGCGGCGAGACCGACTTGCGCCTGATGGTCAAGTCGCCCCGTGCTTATATCGATTCGCGCTTTGACTTTAAGAAGCCCGGCAAGCTCAATACGTTTAAGCACTACTTTAAGATTGGCGGCCTGCCGCTGGTCTGGCGCGTGCTGACGTATCAGCGCACCTACGGCGATAATCCGCATCCCGATGACGTGCCGGCCGCACAGTAGGAGCACTTGGCTATGACTACCCCCAAGATTTCCGTTGTCGTTCCCATCTATAAGGTGGAGGAGTGCCTGGCCTGGTGCCTGGACTCCCTGCTTGCGCAGGACATGCCCGATTGGGAGGGCGTGCTGGTCAACGATGGCTCGCCGGATGGTTCGCGCGATATTGCGGCTGCCTATTGCGAAAAGGACGCGCGCTTTACCCTGGTCGATAAGGAGAACGGCGGCCTGTCGAGCGCCCGTAATGCAGGCATTGCTGCGTCCACGGCGCCTATCGTCGCGTTTTTGGATTCCGATGATCGGTTCACGCCCGATGCATGCCGCGTGATCGTCGATGCCTTTGAGCGCGAGGACTGCGACGTTTTGACCTTTGGCGCGAATCCGTATCCGCTTGAGGCGGGGTATCCGTGGCTTAACTATGTGCTGAGCCCGCGCGATGTGTCGTTTGAAGGCTATAGCTCCGACCTACTGTTTAAGGAAGCATCTCGCCCGTTTGCATGGCGCACCGCCTGCAAGCGTGAGTTTTTGCTGGGCAACGGGATCGTGTTCGACGAAACCGTTAAGTATGGCGAGGACCAGGTCTTCGATTTTGCCGTGTACGGTCGTTCGCACAAGACCGCGCTTATCTCGAACAAGCTGTATGATTACCGCGTGGCGCGCAAGGGTTCGCTCATGGACACCATGCGCTACGACGACGAGACGCGTCTGCTGGAGCACGTGAAGATTTACTCTGCGGTGCTGGCTGACTGGCAGCGCGACGGTCTCGATGCTCAGCATGCCGATGACCTGGCGTACTTCCTCTGCGATCTGGTGCTGTACGATGCGCTCAGGCTGTTGAGTACGGATTGCGGCAAGGTGTTTGCTGCCGTTGCCACGGCGCTTGCCGGTTCTGCCGTGGGCAGCGATGCTGCGCTCGCACAATGCGCTCCTTCTGTTGCTGCTATGGTGCGTGCGGCGCTTACCAGCAAGGCCCCCAATGTCCGTGCGTGCAAAAAGCTCATGTTCGATTACGATGTCTTGAGGTTTGGGCGCCTGGGTGCCTGCAAGCGCGTGGCAGCGAACGCCCTGGGAAAGCGAGAAGTGTAGATGAGTATCAAGCGTTTGGCACTTTGCCGCAGCCAGGGCCGTCTTTTTGTGCTGCTTCGTTTTGCCGGTCAGGATGTCGCCGCGCTTATTGAGCGGGAGGCCTCTCAGGCGTTTGCCCATGCGACTACGAGCGGTTCTTGTTTGCCGTCACTGGTGCTCCCGGTCGATCATGGCCGTGTGCTGGCGCTATGCCCTTCTGTTTCCGATTACGAGCGCGAGCTCGCCGTTTTGGTGCTTCCGTTTTTGGATGGCTCGTCGATGGATGCCGTTTTTGCATCCGGTGGCCAAAGGTTGGGCTCTATTCGTCTCGATAGCCGCGTGGCCAAATTGGAATCCAAGATTAACTACAAAGCAAAGCCTGCGCTGTGCGCGCTTATCCGCGATGCGCAGCGTGGCGAACACTGCGGCCGCTACGAGATCGATGCCATTCGCTATTTGCCGGCAGACGTCGGCGCGGTGTGGCGCTATGAGGTTACCTGGGCGGGAGACCCCCAGTGCGCGCCTGAGCTCCAGATCTTCGATACGCATATGAATGCCATCGATGTTACCGTGCATGTGTTTGAATCGCAGGTCGATGTTCCGCAGCAGAACGGATGCCGCATCAATAAATCGTATCTGAGTGTTGAGATGCCTCAGGATATACGAGATTTTGTCGCGATCGTGAGCGATCCCACAGAGCGGATCCAAAGCGGGTTTTGCGCCATGGATGGTCGCCTGTACAACGGCATGGTCGACGACAGCTGGAACCGTATGAAGGACGCGCGTGCAGACGACGCAGCTTATCGACGTTGGTTTGAGCAGCATCGCGCAAAGCCGGGCGATTTGGCGTGCCAGCGTGTCGCTTCGGCGGCCTTTGCCTATAGACCGCTCGTGAGCATTGTGGTGCCGTGCTACAAGACTGATCGGGTCTACCTGCGCGAGCTGCTGGAATCGGTGCAAGCCCAGAGCTATGACAACTGGGAATTGCTGCTTATGGACGCCTCGCCCGAATGGGACGCGGTGGCCACCCTTGCGGCAGGTGCCAACGACGAGCGCATCCGTCGCATCGAGCTTCCCGGCAACGGCGGCATTGTGGTCAACACCAACGCAGGTATCGAGCAAGCGACAGGCGACTACATCGCTTTCTTGGACCACGATGACATTCTGGAACCGGACGCGTTATTCCAGTATGTTTCCGCGCTGAACAAGGCGGCCGAGGGCGAGCGTCCCCAGGTCCTGTTCTGTGATGAGGACATGTTCCAGAAAACGGGGGAGTGGGGCCAGCCGGTCTTTAAGACCGTACTCAACGTCGACCTGCTCTATAGCCATAACTGCGTGACGCATTTCCTGATGGTGGAGAAGGCGCTCATCGATCACATTGGTATGTCCCCAGAAGACGTTGCGGGCGCCCAGGACTACGACTTGACGCTTCGCTGCCTTGCAGCCGGCGCGCGCTTTGAGCACGTTGCGCATGTGCTGTATCACTGGCGCGTGCATCCGGGATCGACCGCCGATGGCTCTGCCGATAGCAAGCCGTATGCTATTGAAGCGGGTCGTCTTGCGCTGCAGCGCCACTTTAACGCGCTGGGCGTTCACGGAACGGTCGAGGAGACCGAGACGCCGTTTGTCTACCGCATGCGCCATGCGCTGCCGGAGCCTGCGCCGCTGGTGAGCATTGTGATCCCCACCAAGGATCACATTGAGACGCTCGATGCCTGTGTGATGTCGATCGCCCAGAAGGCCACGTATACCAATTACGAGATCGTCTTGGTGGAGAACAACAGTGAAGCCCCGGAGACGTTTGCGTATTACGAAACCCTGCCAGAGCGCGTGGCTGCAGCATCCGAAGGCAAGGGCATCGCGCGCGTTGTGTACTGGCCGGGCGAGTTCAATTACTCTCAGATCATCAATTTTGGTGTGAAGCACGCGAAGGGTGACTACCTGCTGCTGCTGAACAACGATACCGAGGTCATAAGCCCGGACTTTATCGAAGAGATGATGGGCTATCTGCAGCGTCCCGATGCGGGCGTGGTGGGCGCCAAACTCTACTTTGCCGATCATCTGGTGCAGCATGCCGGCATTTTGATTGGCGTGCGTGGCGCACTTGCCCATGCCAACCAGGACTTCTCGGCAAAGCGCGAGGGCTATCTTGCCCGTGCCGTGCGCCCGGGCAACTTTAGCGCCGTGACGGGTGCCTGCCAGATGGTGCGACGCGACGTATTTGAGCGCGTCGGCGGCTACAACGAGGAATTCGCCGTCGGTTTTAACGACGCAGACTTTTGCCTGCGCGTGTGGGAGGCGGGTTACCGCACCATCTTTACGCCCTATGCCGAGCTGTACCACTACGAGTTCACCTCGCGCGGCAGGGAAGAGGCCAACGAGGAAAAGCTGCGCCGCTGGAAGCGTGAGCAGGCGCTGTTCATGCAGCACTGGCCTGAGTTCTTCCTCGATGGCGACCCGTGGCTCGGACCAAACCTATCCTCCGACAGTGAGTACTTCTCGTTTTAGTGCGAAGTAATGCCAAGGTCCGGCAAAGTATCCTCCAGAGCTGCAAGAGCGGTGGGGTTCAGGTACTCCTCGTTCAAGCAGCTCTTGTCATATCGAAAACGTGTGTCTCGTGAGCATTCGATGAGTTCTGCAGTAAAGAACTTCTCCCAGCTAAAGAACTTTGAGCTTTCGATATGTTCAGCGGGGTTAAGCAGCATGTCCTTAATGTGTTTGCTGTTGAATAATCCCGACTTCAACACGAGCCATTCAAACGATTCCGGTAGGAATAGCTTGATGTTCTTTCGGCGCAATAGAGCAGCTGCTTCCGCAATTTCTGGTCCAAAGGCGGCACCGTCGGCAATCACGAGGATGTCGTTTTCCGGTGCGTCCATAATGCAGTTGCAAATATTTGATTTGCCTCCCGCGCTGATGCATTTAATGCTGCTCTTTTTGCATAGCAAACTGAAGAATTCGTAGCCCGAATTTGTGTCCTCGACAATGACAAGCTCGGGCCTCTCGCCTCTAAAATCAGTATCACCGTAAATACGATATGTAGAGGTGTAGACACGAGAGTAAACGGGATACTTCGTTGTGGTTCGGTTGGTGTTCTTAAGACCGTAGATTTCATCAACGCTATAGGGCAGTTGGCGCAGTGACTCTCTGGCGACAATTACGTAGTAGTTTGAGCTACGCTTTGCTTCATGGGCAAATTCTCTTGATCGAACAAAAGTATTGCCCTCATCAATAAAAACAATACTGCTGGAAATCTCTTGGAGATCTCTACGCCAATATTTTCCAGATATTGTTTTACAGGGCACTTTGCAACTTACTGTTACGCCGCTTTGTGCCCCAAGCTCTTCGTGAGCTGCCACCATATCAAGCAGAGTTGTCTTGCCTGTAGCACTGTTACCTTGGATGATGGTCAGATTTCTATTGATGGTCAGTTTAAACTGAACCCGGTTATTTTGAATAATTACCTTGTATGATCCGCGCATCAGGAGTTCTCCCTTAGGCATTTTCCAGCTATGGGGACAAGGTCAAACATTGTGTGGACTATATCGCCCGTATTTGCAATGGTTACCGTGAATTTGCCGTTTCCAAAATCCATTATGTGGTAGAGATTGATTGTTAGATCCTTTTGCGCGGCGATCCTCAGAATCCAGTAGGCGCAATTATCACCGCAATTTGAGGCGTTATATATATTCTGCGGCATAAAGTACATAAGCAGTAGCGTTTTGGTGCCGCTGGATAGTTTCTCGGGAGGAATGATGCCTAGAATCTTGGTATCGATTGCATTGGGGCCTACCACGGTGCCTTTGTCGATGGATTTTATGACCCTTTGGGCAAAGGAGTCTTGAAACCACTGGGGCGAATATACGTTATCGAAGTAAACGGACGTGTTGTAGATAACGTTTTCCATATCACCATAGTGAATTGTTAGCACGTCAGCTCCTTCGGCTTGCTGATTTGGCATCTAGTGAGATTGATTATATCGCAGCACATGAGGCGGGCGTTATCGGCCCGCGGTAGATGTGATTGATGACCAAGGTTTGTATTTTGTTGCTTTATTATTCAGTTCACTCGTTTAATCAGTTCGCTCATGCGCTAAGTTTGCCTTAGAAGCTATTTAGCGTAACGGTTGAGGTGTGGCGACTCATATTTAAATTGCAGTCACAAAGACACCTTTTATCGATTTCCCGTTGAAATACTGAATTGATAGTTTAAAAATAACTTAAGAGAGCCTTAAATCTCGGAAAAAGGATGTCGTATGAAAAACCTTCGAGAAAGATGGCACGGACTAACAGTGCTGGGAGTTGTTGCATTTGCTGCTGCCTGCATGACGGTTGCCCCGGCGCCCTCATTTGCTGATATTGCTGGCGGTGGCGGAGGCGGTGGACCGATTACGGAATGGTGTTCCGACGGTCGTCCGAAGACTGGACTCGTTCGGTTCGAGGACGGCAACCTTCGCTATTTCGATCCCGAGACTGGCGCCATGGTCACGAACCAGTGGCATAAGGATTACGAAGCTGTCTGGTACTATTTTGATGCTGACGGGACCGCAGTTTCGGGCTGGCAGTCTATCGGTGGGGACAAGTACTACTTCTACCCCGAAAGCCATGATATGGCATACGGCCGAGTTCAGATTGACGGCAAGAACTACTTCCTGAACACCCCTGGTGCCAACGCCGATGGCCGCATGCAGCATAGTGGCTGGTTCTACGACTCCATCTACGGAAAGTGGTCCTATGCGACCTCCGACGGTGAGCTATTGACCGGTTGGCATAATCTCGGCGGGGCTTGGTACTATTTCAACGAATCTGGGGTCATGCTGACTGGCTGGATCAACGATTCGGGTACCTGGTACTACACTAATGCCTCCGGTGCGATGGTCACTGGCTGGCTCAACATCGGCGGTACGTGGTTCTACCTCGACGGCTCGGGCGCCATTGTCGCTAACAGCTGGCGCAGCCTCGGCGGCTCCTGGTACTGGTTCGGCGACTCCGGTACAATGGCCACTGGGTGGTTCTTGGCAGGCGGCTCTTGGTACTATGCGAGCGGTTCGGGCGCCATGGCAACCGGCTGGCTAAGCAATGGCGGCACGTGGTATTGGCTCGGAGGTTCGGGCGCTATGGCCTCTAACTCTTGGGCTAACGTTGGTGGAGTTTGGTACTGGTTCGACGATTCCGGCGCGATGGCCACCGGCTGGCGTCAGGTCGGCGGCGCCTGGTACTACTTTAGCGGTTCCGGCGCTATGGCCCACGACGCCTGGGTCGGCGACTACTACCTCCAGTCTTCCGGTGCCATGGCTACGAATGCCTGGGTTGGCTCCTACTATGTCGGCGAGGACGGCAAGTGGATTCCGGGCTACGGTTTAGTTTGGTACAAGAGCGGTAGCCATGTTTACCATACGCATAAGTGCCGTACCGTTGGCAAGGACGCAAAGGGCTATTCGCAGATCTCTATCCAGGAGGCCCAGAGGCGTGGCGCTTCACGAGAGTGCAAAAACTGCCAGCAAATTGGCTAGTACATTACTGAGCTAGTTTTGATTGAGGCCCCGTTGCCCTGAGGTGACGGGGTCGCTGCGTGATTGGATACCGTGCTGCTATGAAGAAATGCTCATTCGAGGTGCTGGTCTTTTCGGGCCTTGTTTCTTTGGGGCTCCTTTTGGGTTCGCCCTCGATGTTATACGCCCTTGATTTGAATAACACTGACGAAGGTCCCGCATCTAACGTTGCTATTGCTTCTGTCGAGTCAGGCGTTGATGCTCATCGCGAATCGACCTTTGCCGTCGAGCAGAACTCTCAGGTGGATAATGAGACCCCTTCTGAGGATTCAAATCAAATTATTTGGCATCAGGGGTGGATATCGCCCGAAGAGGGGGCTGGTTTTTGGCGTTGGGGCTTGTCTGACGGAACAATCGCTGTTTCTTCTTGGAGACATATAAACGGTAGCTGGTACTGGTTCGACGACGAAGGTCGAATGGCTCAGGATGGGTTGGTTCAAGTCGGGGGTGCGACGTATGCCTTCTCCTCTTCGGGCGCAATGCGTGTCGGCTGGTACCTAGATTCTACGGGCTCCACTTCTGCTTGGCGTTATTTCTCCGGTTCTGGCGCCATGGTAAAAGGCTGGCTTTCAGACGGCAGCAACTGGTATTGGCTGGATGATGAAGGCAAGATGGTCCACGACTCGATGCTGCAGATCGGGGGAGCCACGTATGGATTCTCTTCTTCTGGTGCGATGCTTATCGGATGGCATCTTGATGCTTTCGTTTGGCACTATTTCTCCGGCTCTGGCCCCCTGGTAAAAGGTTGGCTCTCGGATGGGGGTCGTTGGTACTGGCTTGATCCTGCAGACGGTTCTATGGCCACCGGGTTGAAAGAATGTAATGGCACCCCTTATATCTTTAACAGTTCAGGGGCCATGCTCTCCTCCCAGTGGGCGCTTATTGACAACAACTGGTATTACGCTGACTCCAACGGTTTGCTGCATGGAGGCTGGTTACTTCTGGGGAATTCTTGGTATTACCTGGATCCAGGAAGCCATGTTATGTCTACGGGCTTTGTTCAAGTGGGCTCGTCCACCTATTTCCTTACGAGCTCAGGTGCCATGGCAACAGGCTGGGCACTTGCTGATGGTACTTGGTATTACGCCGCATCAAGCGGAGCTATTCAACGAGGACGATGGATAAAGTCCGGAAGCGCCTGGTATTACCTTGATGACGTATCCGGCGCAATGCGCACTGGTGAATATACGGTAGGCGACACGCGCTATTATTCTTTTGGCTCCGGCGCGATGGCTTCTTCGTGTTGGATCAACTTGAGCGACGGGATGTCATGGGCGGATTCTTCTGGTGCGTTGAATGATCCATTGCCTATTGCACCCGACGGGTCCCCTGTGGCATCGGGCTGCGTCGACTCGTCTTCGTTGCCGGGTATCATTCATATTGGAGACTCGGTTTTCTATGCGGATGCGAATGGTGCCATTAACGTGGCGTCTGGTTGGATTTTGTCGAAAGACGCTTCTGGCGAAAGTGGCAATACTTGGTACTACGCATCTTCCAATGGTGTCCTTAAGTCTGGTTGGCAATATGTCAACGGTGCGTGGTATTGGATGGACCCTTCCACATTCAAGATGAAAACTGGATGGCTTAATGACGGCGGTACGTGGTACTGGCTCCAGCCTTCGGGCGCCATGTTTGCTAACGGGTGGCTGAAAATCGATGGTGTTGACTATTACTTCAATGCAAGTGGTGCATGGTTGAATACGTCTGGTTCTGTTTTAGGGGTTAATAGGTCCAGCCTGGTCAATTGGCTTATGAGCCACGAGAACGATGGCTATTACCGTGGAACACGCTATGATACGCATCTTAGCCAAGAAACATGCATGTATCCAAAGGGTGATCCTCGTTGGGACGGGTATACCGGTATGAACTGCGGCGGATTTGTATCGCATGCATATATGAAAGCGGGCGGGAATTTAGCTCCAATTGCCGCCGAGCAGAGCCATTCCCCTTGGAGTGGTGGTCCCGGAAGGGGCGGCTGCGTTAACGCTTATCGTTGGTACGGCTACGCTATCGATACGTGCGCAAACGTGACTTATTTCAACTCTATTGATGAGTTGCTACGTAGCGGTTTGGCTCGTAAGGGGGACATTGTGTTCTTCAATCCTTACAACCCATATGCGGACGATAGTCACATTGGCTTTTTCTGGGGCAATTCGCCGAGCGAAAACTTGTTTTGGCATAGTGACGGTTATGGAAACCGTATTTCTGGTTTGACTGCTTTGGGTCCATCGAAAGTAATATTGATTCGTTAGAATTCCGAGTTGTAGGGGACTCTCTGGGCTCCCTGCCTTTTTGACATCTGGTTTGAAAGCTAACTGATGTCGGCATTCTTTGGGCAAAGAGTAGGGACTAGGAGTCCTTGGTTTCACCCTGCTGGGAAGTTCTTGTTTACATTGTGGTATTGCGTGCAGTTATTTGTCGTCCTAGATGGCACCTTGTCCAGTTGGATGTTCGGGAATCTTTCACAGCCATGCTGTAAGCTAGACGCAAACAAGAACGAATGACGAGGTTTACATGAGCAAACATCTTAAGTTATTTTCGGCATTGTTGGTGCTGATTGTCCTTGCGCCCATTTCTGTGTTTGTTTTTCCCTCGAACGCGGAAGCTGCGCGGTCCCTAGTTGAGAATTCCTGGCGTTATGAGGATGGGCAATTGGTCGCAGAGGATGCTTCTTCCGATGAAGATGGAATAGCCTTATTGTCCATGGACATTCTTCCCGATGGGGCTACGGCGCAGGGTATCGATGTCAGTGAGCATCAAGGACGTATTGACTGGAATGCTGTTAAGGCTTCTGGTATCGATTTCGCTATTCTGCGTGTTGGATTTGGCGCTCCATCTTGGGGCGGTCGAGTTGACTATCAATTTAATCGAAATATTTCTGAGTGCGAGCGACTCGGAATTCCCTACGGCGTCTATATCTATTCATATGCTTTTGATAATCAGCAGGCAGCCGATGAGGCATCAATGGTGATCAATTGCCTTTCTGGGCATAATCCAAGATTGCCGGTGTATTACGATCTTGAGGATAACTCGATAATTGCAAATGGACGTCAAACCGGAATTGCATCGAGGGCGCAGGTTTTTTGTAATAGGATTTCTGCCGCAGGATATGAGCCTGGTATTTATGCAAAATTTTATATCTAATTTTCGATTATCCGCATAAACACTATACTTTCAAGTATTT
>URCS01000035.1 GCA_900546455.1 uncultured Collinsella sp.
GGCTGCCGAGCGCCATCCGGGCGGCATGCGCGCCGTCATCAAGCTCGATGCGGCGCAAGTCGAGGGCTTGGCAAAACAGGCCGGCGAGGATTGCTGGCCGGTCAACTACAACAGTCCGCAGCAGACGGTTGTTGCCGGAGCGCCCGAGGCGCTGCAGGAGCTCGACGTCCTAGTAAAAGAGGCTGGCGGCCGGGCCATGAAGGTCGCGGTGTCGGGTGCATTCCATAGCCCCTATATGGCCGAGGCGACTGAGGGACTGGCGACGTATATCCAAGCCGCCCACGCGCCGTCTCCGCTGCTGATTCCGGTCATGGCAAACATGACGGCGGCGCCCTATCCGGCGGACCCGCGAGCGGCATCGGATGTCTTGGCCAACCAGGTGAGCCATGCCGTGCGTTGGGTCGACACGCTGCACACTCTGCAGGATCAGGGCATCGACACGTTTATTGAGGTCGGTCCTGGCAAAACACTGTCGGGCCTGGTCAAGCGTACGCTGAGCGACGTTCGCGTGTATTCGTGCGAAACGGCCGAGCAGGTCGCAGCTATTGCCGATGAGCTCGCATAGCCCACAGGGCTGTAACCCGAAAGGAATGACATGGGCAACTTGAACAACGGCGCGCTCGAGCGCAACGACTCACGCCGTGTGGCACTGGTCACGGGCGGCTCGCGGGGAATCGGCCGCGCTTGTGCGGTTGGCTTGGCGGAGGACGGCTTTGATATCGCCGTTGTCTATGCCGGTAGCGTCGATGCCGCGCGCGAGACATGCGGAGCCTGCGAGATGGTTGGCGCCACGGCGCGCGCATATCAATGCGACGTGGCAGACCCCGCTGCCGTCAATGCGTGCGTGGAAGTGGTTCTCAACGACTTTGGCTCCATTTGGGCGCTCGTCAACAACGCCGGCATCACGCGCGACGGCCTGCTCATGCGTATGGGTGACGATGCCTTCGACCGCGTGCTCGATGTCAATCTCAAGGGCACGTTCAATACGACGCGCGCACTCACCAAGAGCTTTATGCGCCAGCGCGGCGGTTGCGTCATCAACATGAGCTCGGTCGTGGGCCTGATGGGCAATGCCGGGCAGGCCAACTACGCTGCCTCTAAGGCGGGCGTGATCGGCCTGACCAAGGCGGTAGCGCGCGAGCTTGCGCCCCGCGGCGTACGAGTGAACGCGGTCGCACCCGGGTTTGTCGAGACCGATATGACGGCAAAGCTATCGGATAAGGTGCGTGCGGCATGCGAGGAGCAGATTCCCCTGAGGCGCATGGCGCGTCCCGAGGAAGTGGCCGGCGTGGTGCGCTTTTTGGCGAGCGACGCGGCTGCCTACATTACGGGCGAGGTCGTACGCGTCGACGGCGGAATGGCGATGTAGAAACCAGGGCCGAAGAACGGCTTGGATGAGGAGACCATGATGGAACAGAGAGTTGCAATCACCGGTATCGGTGCCGTGTCGCCGCTCGGCAACACCGCGCTTGCCACCTGGGCGGCCATGTGCGTCGGCACGTGCGGCATCGGCCCGATCACGCACTTCGATACCGATGCGTTTGCCGTCAAGGTGGCAGCCGAGGTCAAGGGCTTTGACGGCAACGAGTACTTTGGCAAGCGTGACGCCAAGCATCTCGACCCCTGCGTTCAGTTTGCGATGGCGGCTTCGGACGAAGCCATGCACGATGCGGGCTTTGATGTCGAAGGCGCCATCGATCGCGAGCGCCTGGGCGTCTACGTGGGCTCGGGCGTGGGCGGCATGACGACGCTCGTCGACAACGTCCATACGATTGCCGAACGTGGGCCCCGCCGCGCATCGCCCTATATGATCGCGATGATGATCCCCAACATGGCATCGGGCAATATCGCAATCCGCCACAAGGCAAAGGGCCCGACCCTGCCCGTGGTGACCGCGTGCGCAACCTCGGCCCATGCGGTGGGCGAGGCGTTCCGCGCCATCAAGCACGGCTATGCCGACGCGATCCTCGCGGGCGGCGCCGAGGCGGCCATTATCCCCGATGCCGTTGCGGGCTTTACGTCCTGCCGCGCATTGACCACCAACCCCGATCCCGCGACGGCCTGCCGTCCGTTCGATGCAGACCGCGACGGCTTTGTGATGGGCGAGGGTGCCTGCGTGCTCGTACTCGAGAGCATGGAGCATGCACAGGCGCGCGGTGCGCACATTTATGCCGAGGTCGTGGGCTACGGCAACACCGATGATGCCTATCACATCACGAGCCCTGATCCCGAGGCTGCCGGCATTGCCCGCGCGATATCGCTGGCGGTGACCGAGGGCGACGTCAGGCCTTCCGAGGGTCTCTACATCAATGCCCACGGCACATCTACCAAGTTCAACGATTCGTCCGAGACGGCGGGCATTAAGCGTGCGCTCGGCGAGGACGCGGCGCGCGCCGCGCACGTCTCGTCGACTAAGTCGATGACCGGCCACATGATCGGTGCCACGGGCGCCATCGAGGTCATGGCCTGCGCCATGGCGCTCGAGCAGGGCGTGGTGCCGCCGACCATTAACTACCACACGCCCGATCCCGCCTGCGATCTTGACTACACGCCCAATCGCGCAGTTCGCGCCGACCTTACCTGGGCGCTTTCGACCAACCTGGGCTTTGGCGGACACAACGCCGCCATCGCGCTGCGTAGATATACGAGGAGCTAGAGCATGGATTCCAAAAGACTTGCCGAGATAGCCGATGTTATGGAGGACCGCGGCCTCACGCGCGTGCGCGTTGAGGAGCCCGATGGCACCGCGGTCGAACTCGAGCGCGCGAGCGCCGCACAGCCGGTTGCCGTGCCCATGCCCATGCCGAGCGCTATGGCCGCTCCAGTTGCAGCTCCCACAGTCGCGCCTGCCGCACCGGAGCCCGCCGCGCAGACACCTGCCGCCGCACCGGAGCCCAAGGGCACCGAGGTGACCGCTCCCATGGTCGGCGTTTTCTATGCTGCCCCGGCGCCGGGCGACGAACCGTTTGTGCACGTGGGCTCCAAGGTCAAGGCTGGCGAGACCCTTTGCATCATCGAGGCCATGAAGGTTCTCAACGAGGTGACGGCAGAGGCGGATGGCGAGGTGCTCGAGATCTGCGTGGCCGACGGCGACCTCGTGGAGTTCGGCAGCTGCCTCATGAGGATCGGATAGGTGATATCCATGAACAAAGAAGAGCTCAAGAAGCTGTTACCGCATCGCGAGCCGATGCTTTTGCTCGACGAGGCCGAGCTGGTGGGCGACGAGGCCCACGGCAAGATCACGATCACGGGCGACGAGTACTTTTTGCAGGGGCATTTTCCGGGAAACCCGGTCGTCCCCGGCGTGATTCAGTGCGAGATGCTCGCCCAGAACTGCTGCGTGCTGCTGATGGGCGATGAGGAGGCGCGCGGCGCGACGCCGTTCTATACGAGCCTCGATAAGGTGCGCTTTAAGCGTCCGGTGCGCCCGGGCGACACGGTTGATCTGGTGTGCACCATCACGCGTGCGCGCGGGCCGTTCCGCTTTGCGACGGGTACTGCGAGCGTCAACGGTGAGGTTTGCTGCCGCGCCGATATGTCCTTTGCACTCATGCACGAAAGTTAAGGAAGGCTTCATGTTCGACAAAGTGCTCATTGCCAACCGTGGCGAAGTCGCGGTCCGTGTTATCCGCGCGTGCCGCGATATGGGCATCAAGACCGTCGCCGTTTATTCCACGGCCGATGCGGACGCGCTGCATGTGCAGCTTGCCGACGAGGCGTATTGCATCGGCGGCCCGCGTCTTGTCGAGAGCTACCTCAACGACGATGCTGTGCTCACCTGTGCCGTAAAGTCGGGAGCTAAGGCAATTCATCCCGGCTATGGCTTTTTCTCCGAGAAGGCGAGCTTCGTGCGCGACTGCGACAAGTATGGCCTGGCGTTTGTTGGTCCTTCGGCCAAGGTGATCGACAGCATGGGCGACAAGGACGCCGCACGTCGAACGGCTGCCGCGGCGGGCGTGCCCATCGTGCCGGGCTGCGATTTGCTCAAAAGTCCCGAGGAGGCAACGGCCGAGGCTGAGCGCATTGGCTGCCCCGTGCTTATTAAGGCGCGTGCGGGCGGCGGCGGTCGCGGTATTCGTAAGGTCGAGCGCGTGGAAGATGCGGCAAAGGCCTTTATTGAAGCACGCGCCGAGGGCGAGGCCGTTTTTGGCGACGGCGAGTGCTACATGGAGAAGTTCGTCGCGCCGGCGCATCACGTTGAGGTACAGATTATGGCCGATAAGCAGGGCCATGTGTTTTCGCTCGGCGAGCGCGAGTGCTCGGTGCAGCGGCGCAACCAAAAGCTAATCGAGGAGAGCCCCGCGCCGTGCCTCGACGGACACGACGACATTCGTGCTCGCATGCACAAGGCAGCGCGTGACCTGGCTCGTGCCGTCGGCTACGAAGGAGCCGGTACCATCGAGTTCTTGTATTCGGACGACGGCAATTTCTACTTTATGGAAATGAACACGCGCTTGCAGGTGGAGCATCCGGTTACGGAGTTTGTGACCGATACCGACTTGGTCAAGTGGCAGCTGCGCGTGGCAGCCGGCCAGCCTCTGCCCTTTGAGCAGGAGGACATGCCGGTCCGCAACCACGCCATGGAGTGCCGCATCAATGCCGAAACGCCGGACTATCTGCCGTCATGCGGAACGGTCACCGCGTTGCGTGTGCCGGGTGGTCCGCGCGTGCGCTGGGATTCCGCCATGTTTACCGGTGCTAAAGTTCCGCCGTACTACGACTCCATGCTTGGCAAGCTCATCGTGTGTGCGCCCACGCGTGACGGCGCCATTCGCAAGATGCGCTCGGCCCTGGGCGAGCTCGTGATTGAGGGCGTGAGCGAAAACAGCGAGCTTCAGCTCGACGTGCTGGCAAACGACGAGTTCTTGTCGGGCATGTATCACACCGATCTGATGGGGCATCTCTATGCTGATGAATAGAAAAGCGAAGACGGTCAACGTCCTCGAGGGACCGATGACCGAGTCGTGCGCCGAGTTTCCCGCGCGCCACGTGTTTATCAAGTGCCCGGAGTGCCGCCGCGTGATCGATGAGGCGCGCCTGCACGACAACCTCGAGGTCTGCCCTCGTTGCGGCAAACACTTTCGCGTGAGCGGGCGCGACCGCATGCGCATGACGATTGACGAGGGCACGTTTGAGGAATGGGATGCCAGTCTGGCGCCGGAGGACTTCCTTTCGTTTCCCGGCTATGCCGACAAGCTCAAGAGCGTGAGCGAACGTTCGGGCGAGCGCGATGCCGTTGTGTGCGGCAAGGGCAAAATCTGCGGTTGCGATACGGCGCTCTTCTTTATGGACGCCAACTTTATGATGGGCTCGATGGGTTCCGTGGTGGGCGAGAAGATCTGCCGCACATTTGAGCGTGCGACCGAGCTGGGACTGCCGGTCGTTGGCTTTACCGTATCGGGTGGCGCCCGCATGCAGGAGGGCGTGACCTCGCTCATGCAGATGGCCAAGATTTCTGCGGCGGTTAGGCGCCATAGCGAGGCGGGCGGCCTGTATATCACGGTGCTCACTGACCCCACGACCGGAGGCGTAACCGCGAGCTTTGCCATGGAGGGCGATATTATCCTGGCCGAGCCCGATGCCCTGACGGCATTTGCCGGCCCGCGCGTGATCGAGCAGAACATGCACAAGCGCCTGCCCAAGGGATTCCAGCGCTCCGAGTTTTTGCTGGAGCACGGCTTTTGCGATGCCGTTGTTCCGCGTGGCGAGATTGCGCTCACGGTAGGCGAGCTGCTGGCGCTGCACGAAGGGCACGCGCCCGGCCTGGGGGCACCGCATGAGATCGTGCATACGGGTCGCCGCGGCAAAAAGCTGGGACACTTGTTCAAGCGCTCGGCCGCACCAAAAACCGCGCTCGAGATTGTCAAGCAGACCCGCTCGGCAGATCGCGCCACGGCAGGCGAGATGATCTCGCTGGGCCTGGATGGATTTGTGGAGCTGCACGGCGACCGCTACTTTGGCGACGACGCTGCTGTGGTGGCTGGCATTGGCTGGAAAGACGGACGCCCCGTAACGGTCATCGCCATCGAGCGCGGCACCACGACCAAAGAGCGCATGCGTCGCAACTTTGGTATGGCACATCCCGAGGGCTACCGCAAAGCGCGTCGCCTGATGCGCCAGGCCGAAAAGTTTGGTCGACCGGTTCTGTGCCTGGTCGATACTTCGGGCGCGTTTTGCGGCATCGGTGCCGAGGAACGCGGCCAGGGTGAGGCGATTGCCCAGAACCTCATGGAGATGAGCGGCCTTAAGACGCCGATTGTCTCGGTGGTGACAGGCGAGGGCGGCTCTGGTGGCGCGCTGGCGCTGTCCGTGGCCGACCGCATCCTGATGCTCTCGAGCTCGGCCTATTCGGTCGTGAGCCCCGAGGCCTGTGCGTCGATCCTGTGGAAGGATACCGAGCGCGCGAATGAGGCCGCCGAGGCGCTTAAGCTTACGGCCCCCGATCTGTTGGCGCTCGGCATCATCGACGGCATTGTCGACGATAGGGGCCTGTCGCATGAGGAGATCGCCGGTGCCGTCATGTCCTCGGCATTTGATGCCTTCGATACGCTTGGGCAGCTCGACGACGCGACCCTCACAAACCTCCGCTACGAAAAGTACCGCGCAATCGGTCAGTACCGCACGATGTGACAAAGGGACAGCCCGCATGTCACATTGGGAAAGGCGTTCCATGTCACAAGTTTCTAACACCTCGTTTACAGCGACGGTTTCATCAAACGCCATGGCCGTGGTGGACTATCTGTCCAAAAGCATGATGTCGGCGTTGCCGTTTATTGTCTGCGCGGCGTTGTTCCGCACCGTTGCCGTCATTATGGGCGAAGGCATGCTGGGCCTATGGTCTGCCGATTCCGAAATCTATCGCCTGTTCTACAGTTGGCTCTATAACGCCGGCTACTACTTTTTGCCCATTTATCTTGGTTGGGCGGCCGCCCGCCAGCTCGGTTGCTCGGAGCAGCTGGGCATGATGCTGGGCGGCGTATTGATTGCGCCCGATCTGCTTAAGCTCGTCGATGCCGCATCGACGACGGGGGCATCGATGACTTCCGTGTATGGCCTGCTTCCCGCGCCGGTCAACGATTACACGACGACTGTTATTCCGGTTCTCATCTCGGTGCCCGTGCTATGGCGAGTGGAGTGTTTCTTTCGGCGCGTTATCCCTCAGGCCGTGGCGTTTTCGTTTGTTCCGTTTGCGACCATGCTTGTCATGGTTCCGGTTTCGCTGTGTATTACGGCGCCGGCGGGCAGCTATCTGGGCATGCTGTTGGGCCAGCTTATGTTTATGCTTGGCAATTCCGGTGGCATCGTATCGTTGCTCACACTCATGGGGCTTGCCGCGGGCTGGGAGTTCCTTAAGATCGCGGGCGTCAGCAACGTTGTCCTATCGCTCGCCTATGCGCAGTTTATGAGTGTGGGAACGGATTCGTGCATCCTGATTGCCGCGACGATGGCAACGTTCGCCGTTTGGGGTATGCCCTTTGGCGCGTCGCTCCGCGTTGCGGATAAGGACGAGAAGGCGCTCATGCTGGGCTATTCAATCTCGGGTGTTCTTGGCGGCGTAAGCGAGCCGGCGCTGTACGGTTGCGGCTTTAAATATGGCAGGTGCCTGACGTGCATGGCCATTGGCGGCGCCGTCGGAGGCCTTGTTGCGGCCGTGGGCCACGTTACGGCCTATACCATCGGCATGACGAATGTCCTCATGGTTATTGGCTTTGCCACGGGCGGTTTTTCGAACCTGCTGTGGTGCTGCGTTGCCGGCGGCACGGCTTTTGTGGTGTCTGCGGCGCTGAGCTACTGCTTTGGCGTGGTGCCGGCGAAGGGGCAGGCGACGGGGGACGGAGCCGATTCGCCCGAAACAGTGGCGAGCGCTGCTGAGGTAAGCGCATAAACCTGTGCGACAAAAGGACGATCCCTTTGTCGTGTTCCAAGGCCGCGGCCCGTGTGGGCTGCGGCCTTTTTGTATCTGGGGGACAAAGTGGCTACACTACAATCCGGTCAAGCAATAGATATATAGGTAGTACCGTGGGGGCGGATGCAGATGGTCGAGTGGATTGTTCGTCGCGCGCAGGGCGATCGTGCGCGTGTGGGCACGTTAGCAGGCATGGTGTGTATTGTCGCCAATGTGGCGCTTTGTGCTGCAAAGGGTGCCATTGGTGTGGTTTCGGGATCGGTTTCGATTGTGGCGGATGCCATGAACAACCTGTCCGATGCCAGCTCGAATATCGTGAGCGTGCTGGGCTTTAAGCTGGCGAGCAATCCGGCCGACCCCGAGCATCCTTACGGCCACGGTCGCTATGAGTATCTCTCGGGATTGGTCGTGGCGGCACTCGTGCTGCTGATTGGCGTTGAGCTGGTGAAGTCCTCGGTCGAGCGCGTCATCCACCCCGAACCTGTCGAGTTCTCGCTTGCCCTGGTGGCAGTTCTAGTGCTTTCGATGGTCGTAAAGCTTTGGATGGCGGCCCTCAACCAAAAGCTCGGCGATCGCATTGAGTCCGAGACGCTGCATGCGACCGCGCAGGATTCCAAGAACGATGTTCTTGCCACGGGCGCCGTACTGGCGTGCGCAATTGTTTCGCAGGTGACGGGCATCAACCTTGACGCTTGGGTCGGCCTTGCCGTTGGTGCCTATATTGGCTGGAGCGGTTTTGAACTCATCCAGGATACGGTGAGCCCGCTTTTGGGCCAGACGCCCGATCCTAAGCTGGTCAAGCACATTCGAGACAAGATCATGAGCTACCCCGGCGTTCTGGGCGTTCACGATCTGATGGTTCACGACTACGGCCCGGGCAGGAAGTTCGCAAGCGCTCACGCCGAGATGGCAGCCGAGGCCAGCCCGATGGAAAGTCACGACACGCTCGATAACATCGAGCAGGCGTTTAGGAACGAAGACGGCATGATTGTCACGCTCCATTACGATCCCATCGTGACCGATGACCCCAAGCTGGCGAGCATGCGTTTGCGCATCAACGCCATGGCTCAACAGATCGATAGCCGCCTCTCGATTCATGACCTGCGCTGCGTGCCGGGTCCTACGCACACCAACGTGATCTTTGACTGCGTGCGTCCCTCGGATCTGCAGATGAGTGCCGAAGACGTAAAGCACGCGCTGGCACAACGGGTCGAATTGGAATATCCCAAGTCGATTGCCAAGATTACGATCGACGAAGACTACGTAGGACATACCCACGAGTAGGTTTGCGCCGGCAAAGCAAGTTATACAGAAGGGGAGAATATGAAGAGGCTGTATCTGCTCCGCCACGGCCAGACGGAGTTCAACGTTAAAAAGCTCGTCCAAGGTCGTTGCGATTCACCGTTGACCGACCTGGGCCGTCAACAGGCACAGGCAGCCGCCGCATGGCTCAAGGCCCACGGCGTCGTCCCCGACAAAATGGTCTCATCACCCTTAGGCCGAGCCATGGACACGGCGAGTCTCGTCGCTACCGAACTCCTCGGCTCGGATGCAGCAGTCGAGCCCTGCGAAGGCATCATCGAGCGCTGCTATGGAACCTTCGAGGAAGGCCCGCACGACGCGCTGCCCACCGACGTCTGGGATCCAGGCGAAGATCTGGTCCCCTTTGGAGGAGAGGGAAGCAAAGCGTTGCAAGAACGCATGGTAGCCACCCTCACCAATCTCATGGGCGCCGAGGGCATAGAAACCCTCCTAGCAGTAAGCCACGGCAGCGCCAGCCGCCAATTCATCAAGGCTGCAGCCCCAGAGGGCTTCGAGCTCCCAACAAAACTCCCCAACTGCGCCATCATGATCTTCGATTTCGATGAGGCAAAGCCACAAGCAGAAGGCGAGCCAATGCAATGCAAGTTCACCCTCCAGCAAATAGTGGACCCCCAATAAAGTAATTAGCTGAGCGAGCAGAGTTAAGCAGACATCAACGTGGCGTTCCCAGTGTGCGGCGGAGGGGGCGGGCCTGAGACATATTAAGGTTGTCGCGAGTTCCGCACGAACAGGAGAGCACTTAATGTGCTCTCCGTCGTGAGCAGGACTGTAGAGCAGCAACCTTAATATGTCTCAGGCCCGCCCCCTCCGCCGCACACTGGGAACGTGCCACGCACTTTACCTGCGTAAACAATGTGAGTGAAATATGAATCTCGATGGATACGCCCGCAGCCGTGTATACTAAACAGCTGTGTGAAACCAGGGGAGTATTCTGGCTGGACAAAATGCCTGCTTAATAGGGTTGTCAGGTAGTCCGGACGCAATACAAGGCTGGGGAGCACGTCGTGTAAGTAGTGGTCCTCTAGGGGCGTACGCTCGGTGGTGTACGCATTGTCCCAAGACCACGCGAGAGTTGGGATCATATCTTGATCAGCATGATTCTCGGCCGCAAGATTGGCATGACCCAGGTTTGGGACGAGGACGACAACGTCGTTCCCGTCACGGTCATCCAGGCTGGCCCCTGCGCTGTCTCGCAGGTTAAAACTCAGGCAACCGACGGCTATGACGCCGTCCAGATCGGTTTCGGCGACATCAAGGCCAAGAACGTGAACAAGCCCATGGCTGGTCACTTCGCCAAGGCTGGCGTCGAGCCTGTCCGTTTCCTTCGTGAGGTCCGCGTCGAGAACGGCGAGGAGCACAAGGTCGGCGAGGTTGTCACCGTCGCTGATTTCGCTGATGTCGAGAAGGTCGACGTCATCGGTACCTCCAAGGGTAAGGGCTTCCAGGGTCGCATCAAGCGCTGGGGTCAGCGCCGCGGTCCTATGACGCATGGTTCTCACTTCCAGCGTCACCCCGGTTCTATCGGTCAGTGCGCCTATCCTGCGCGCGTCCTCAAGGGCGTCAAGATGGCCGGTCACATGGGTAACGAGCGCGTTACCGTCAAGAACCTTTCCGTTGTCCGCATCGATGCCGAGCAGAACCTCATCTTGGTCAAGGGCGCTGTCCCGGGTGCCAAGAATGGTCTCGTCGCCATCCGTATGGCCTAAGGGCCCAGCCCATTTAGCCCAGCGTCATACCAAGGAGAACACTTAAATGGCAAAGTTTGAAGTAAAGAACAGCGAGGGCAAGAAGGTCGCCGAGGCCGAGCTCGCCGCTGAGGTGTACGGCATCGAGCCGAACATCCACGTTATGCACCACATCGTCAAGTGCCAGATGGCCTCTTGGCGTCAGGGCACCCAGTCCGCTAAGGGCCGCTCTGAGGTTTCCGGTGGCGGCAAGAAACCTTGGCGTCAGAAGGGCACCGGCCGTGCCCGCCAGGGTTCCATCCGTGCTGCCCAGTGGCGTCACGGTGGCGTTGTCTTCGCCCCCAAGCCCCGTTCCTACGCTAAGCGTATGAACAACAAGGAGGTCAAGCTGGCTATGCGCTCCGCGCTGTCCGCCAAGCTGGCCGATGGCGAGCTCGTGCTCGTCGACGACTACGGCTTCGAGAAGCCTTCCACCAAGGCTGCCGTCGCCATGCTCAAGGCTCTCGGCCTTGAGGGCAAGCGTCTGACCATCATCGTTCGCGATGAGGACGTCAACGCCTACCTGTCGTTCCGCAACATTCCCAAGACGTTCATCATCACCGCTGACGAGGCCAACACCTACGATCTCGTCAACAACAACGCCGTGCTGATGCCCGCCGACATCGCCGCTCACTTCGGGGAGGTGCTTGCATAAATGACCGCCCACGAGATCATCATCCGTCCGATCGTGTCCGAGCGTTCCTTCTCCGGCATGGAGCTGAACAAGTACACGTTCGAGGTCGCCAAGGATGCTAACAAGTATCAGATCAAGGACGCTGTCGAGGAGATCTTCGGCGTCAAGGTCGTTCGCGTGAACACCCTGACGGTCAAGCCCAAGACCAAGCGCGTGCGCTATGTCGCCGGCAAGACCCGTTCTTGGAAGAAGGCCATCGTCACGCTGGCCGAGGGCGACACCATCGAGGTCTTTGGCAACCAGGCCTAAGACTCGCTGCTGTTGAGTGAGCTCATGCCTCCCAAATAGGGGAGGCGAGAGCTCAAGGTTCCTGGCGTATAAAATGGACACGCCCGGAACCGTGTATACGTCCGGTGTCATCGCACCCGAGGCAGAACCTCGAATCCCTGTCTGCGATGGCTAACGGATTCCTATTGAAAGGGATTGTAATGGCTGTAAAGCACCTTAAGCCGACCTCCGCTGGTAGGCGTTGGCAGACGATCTCCGACTTCTCTGAGATCACCTGCACCAAGCCCGAGAAGTCTCTTCTCGAGCCCCTGCCCAAGAAGGCCGGTCGTAACAACAACGGCCGCATCACCACCCGCCACCAGGGCGGCGGCGTGAAGCGTCGTTACCGCGTGATCGACTTCAAGCGCAACAAGGACGGCGTGCCCGCCAAGGTTGCCACGATCGAGTACGATCCGAACCGTTCCGCTCGCATCGCTCTGCTGCACTACGCTGACGGTGAGAAGCGCTACATCCTGGCCCCTAAGGGCCTCGAGGTCGGTCAGACCATCATGTCCGGTTCTGACGCCGACATCAAGCCGGGCAACGCTCTGCCCCTCGCCGACATCCCCGTCGGTACGCTCATCCACGCCGTCGAGTTCCAGCCGGGCAAGGGCGCTGCTATCGCCCGTTCCGCCGGTAACTCCTGCCAGCTGATGGGTAAGGAGGGCAAGTACGCTATCGTCCGTATGCCTTCCTCCGAGATGCGCCGCATCCTCGTTACCTGCCGCGCCACCGTCGGTGAGGTCGGCAACGCCGATCACTCCAACATCGTCATCGGCAAGGCCGGCCGTAAGCGTCACATGAACGTGCGCCCGACCGTCCGCGGTACCGTCATGAACCCTGTCGACCACCCGCACGGCGGTGGCGAGGGCAAGAACCACACCTCTGGTCGTCCCTCCGTTACCCCCTGGGGTAAGCCGACGAAGGGCCTTCGTATGCGCAAGAAGAAGAAGGTCTCGAACCAGCACATCATTCGTCGCCGTAAGAAGTAATTTCGGATACCGAGTTTTAGGAGAAAGCACTTATGAGCAGAAGTCTCAAAAAGGGCCCGTTCGTGGAGACTCGCCTTCTCTCGCGTATCACCGCGATGAACGAGGCTGGCAAGAAGGACGTCGTGAAGACCTGGTCCCGCGCGTCCACCATCTTCCCCGAGATGGTTGGTCACACCATCGCCGTCCACGACGGCCGCAAGCATGTGCCCGTGTATGTTACCGAGTCCATGGTTGGTCACAAGCTCGGCGAGTTCGCGCCGACTCGTACGTTCCGTGGCCACAAGGCCAAATAGGGGGTTAACCGTAAATGGCAACTAAGTCTATTGAAACTGAGGCCACCGAGGTTCGCGCCGTCGCTAAGTACGTGCGTGTTTCCCCCAGCAAGGCCCGCCTGGTGGTCGATCTGATCCGCCGCAAGCCTGTCGCTCAGGCCTTCGACATCCTCCACTTCTGCGACCGCGCCGTCGCTGTGGATGTCGAGAAGGTTCTCCGTTCCGCCGTTGCGAACGCCGAGAACAACAACGGTCTGCGTGCCGACAACCTGGTTGTCGCCGCTGCCTATGTTGACGAGGGTCCGACGCTTAAGCGCATCCGTCCCCGCGCCAAGGGTTCCGCTTCTCGCATTCTGAAGCGTACTTCCCACATCACCGTCGTCGTTGCTCCTCGAAAGGAGGCGTAAAGCTGTATGGGTCAGAAAGTCTACCCCACCGGCTTCCGTCTTGGCATTACCGAGAACTGGCGCTCCCGCTGGTTCGCAGAGAAGGATTACGCTAAGACCCTCGGTAACGATCTCGAGATCCGCAAGTACCTCGAGAAGCGTCTTTCCCGCGCAGCTGTCTCCCGCGTCGAGATCGAGCGCGCTGGCGACAAGGTGAAGGTCATCATCCTCACCGCTCGCCCCGGCGTTGTCATCGGTAAGAAGGGTGCCGAGATCGATACCCTCCGCACCGAGCTCGAGAAGGTCGCTGGCGTCTCCAAGGGCCAGCTCTCCGTCGACGTTGTCGAGATCAAGCGCCCCGAGCTCGACGCCAACCTCGTTGCTCAGTCTATCGCCGAGCAGCTCGAGGGCCGCGTTGCCTTCCGTCGCGCTATGCGCAAGGCTGTCCAGTCCGCCCGCAAGGCCGGCGCTAAGGGCATCCGTATCCAGTGCTCCGGTCGTCTCGGCGGTGCCGAGATGGGCCGTCGTGAGTGGTACCGTGAGGGTCGCGTGCCTCTGCACACCCTCCGTGCCAAGATCGACTACGGCACGGCTGTCGCCAGCACCACCATGGGCGCTTGCGGCGTGAAAGTCTGGATCTACCTGGGCGAGAAGCTCCCGGGCCAGCCTGTTCCCAACCCTGCACTCGAGGGCTCTTCCCGTCCTCGTCGTCGTAACTCCGAGAGGAGGGGTCAGTAGTGCTTGCCCCTAAGCGTATTCTTCACCGCAAGGTGCAGCGTGGCTCCATGAAGGGCCAGGCCAAGGGTAATACCGAGCTGCATTTCGGCGAGTTTGGTATCCAGGCTCTCGAGGCCCATTGGATCACCAACCGTCAGATCGAGGCCGCTCGTATTGCCATGACCCGCTACATGAAGCGTGGCGGTCGTGTCTACATCACGATCTTCCCCGATAAGCCCATCACCAAGAAGCCTGCCGAGACTCGCATGGGTTCTGGTAAGGGTAACCCCGAGGAGTGGGTGGCCGTCGTCAAGCCCGGCCGCATCATGTTCGAGGTCAAGGGTGTTCCCGAGGAGGTCGCTCGCGAGGCTCTGCGTCTTGCGCAGCACAAGCTCCCCATCAAGACCAAGATTGTTGCTGCCAAGAACGCTGAGCAGCGCATCGAGAAGGAGATGGCTGAGGAGGCCGCTCTCGAGGCCAAGTGGGCTGCTGAGGACGCCGCCGCCGCCAAGGAGGAGAACTAATGAAGCCCGCAGAGATTCGTGAGCTCTCGGACGCTCAGCTCGTTGAGAAGCTGAAGGAAATGCGCGCCGAGCTCTTTAACCTTCGTTTCCAGATGGCCACCAGCCAGCTGGACAACACCGCTCGCGTCAACACCGTGAAGAAGGACATCGCTCGCGTCCTCACGGAGCAGCGCGCCCGCGAGATCGCAGCGGAGAAGTCCGCTGTCGCCGAGTAGGACCTAAGGAGAGAACATGACTGATTCGCGTAACTCGCGTAAGGTCCGTACGGGTGTCGTTACCTCCGTCTCTGGTGCCAAGACCATTGTCGTCACCATCACCGAGCGCAAGCGTCACCCCAAGTACGGCAAGATGATGACCAGCTCCAAGAAGCTGCACGCTCACGACGAGGAGTGCACGGCTGGCGTGGGCGATACCGTCCGCGTTATGGAGACCCGTCCTATGTCCAAGATGAAGCGTTGGCGCCTCATCGAGGTCGTCGAGCGCGCTAAATAAGCAGTCGCTCTTACGACTTGTACGTTTCCGAAGATGTGCGTATGCCTGGTTTGCATACCACAGGCCGTCTAAAGGCTGCGCACCTCTCTTCGGTTCTTAGTTCGGAGGAACATCTACCATGATTCAGATGCAAACCATGCTGAACGTCGCCGACAACTCCGGCGCTCGCAAGATTCGCTGCATCAAGGTGCTTGGCGGTTCCAAGCGTCGTTATGCAGGCATCGGCGATGTGTTCATCGGTGCTGTCCAGGAGGCTACCCCTGGCGCCAACGTCAAGAAGAAGGACGTTGTCCGTTGCGTCGTCGTTCGCACCGTTAAGGAGATCCGCCGCAAGGATGGCTCCTACATTCGCTTTGATGAGAACGCCTGCGTTGTCATCAACAACGATGGTTCGCCCGTCGGCACCCGTATCTTCGGGCCCGTCGCTCGCGAGCTTCGTGACAAGAAGTACATGAAGATCGTCTCGCTCGCTCCCGAGACCCTGTAGTTAGGGGAGATATATGTATATCAAGAAGGGCGATAAGGTCCAGGTTCTCTCTGGTAAGGATCGCGGCAAGCAGGGCGTTGTCCTGCGTGCTCTCCCCGCCGAGAACAAGGTCGTTGTCGAGGGCGTTTCGGTCGTCAAGAAGGCCGTCAAGCCCAACGCTGCCAACCAGCAGGGCGGCATCGTTTCGCAGGAGGCTCCCATCGACGCCTCCAACGTCAATCTCGTCTGCCCCGAGTGCGGTAAGGTTACCCGCGTCGGTCACGAGAAGGACGGCAAGAACAAGCTGCGCGTCTGCAAGAAGTGCGGCCACAAGTTCTAAGCTGCCCGCAACATCAAGTTGCTAGCAAAGGCCCGGATGCCCCACGGCATCCGGGCCTTTTTCTATCCCCACTCATTGGGGACAGACTTAAATGAGTGGCCTTGATTGGCAGTCATTGGGGACAGACTTAAATGACTAGTTGATAGGGACGGTCTTTAGATCTGTATATCTGGCCATCTAGGATAGGCTTCAACGAAAGCGGCACCTAGGGACAGTCCTTCGATGTCTGGTGTCCCCAGAGGGGTGAAGTAATACAGCTGGCTCTGTCTTTAGGGCTTTGGTGCTCCGCCCCTATATGTTTCACAAGGATTGTCGCATGCGCATTTACGCGCAGAGTCTTGCGCGATGATTCGCATGGCCGCGCAAATATCTGCTAACTATGGCTAAATAATGACCGACAAGCAAATAAACACGCAAATACGAGCAAATGCGCGCGCATTTGTGCGAATATAGGGCTGTTGGAAATGAAGAACTTCCGATGATTCAGGAGGCACATATGGCAGATTCCAAACAGGCTCCGCTCGACGCCGAGGCAGCCGCAAAGGCGGCGTTTGCCTCGGTCCAGGATCAGCCGTTCCCCGATGATATCTTTACGGCCCCCGAGCTCCGCTGGGCCGTGATCGGGTGCGGCGTTATCGCCAACCAAATGGCCCAGTCCCTCGCTCTGGCCGGCCGCAAGCTCGCGGGTGTCGCCAACCGTACGCTGTCCAAGGCCCAGGCTTTTGCCGAGCAGTATGGCGTCGAGAAGGTGTACGAGACGATTGAGGACCTCTACGCCGATCCAGACATCGATGCCGTCTATATCACCACGCCGCACAACACGCATATCACCTATCTGCGTGCCGCGCTGGCCGCCGGCAAGCACGTGCTCTGCGAAAAGGCCATTACCCTCAACTCCGCCGAGCTCGACGAGGCCCGTGCCATCGCCGACGAGCATAACGTGGTCCTTATGGACGCCACCACGGTGCTTCACATGCCGCTGTATCAGGAGCTGCGCCGTCGCATGGATGCTGGCGAGTTCGGCCGCATGAATCTCGCTCAGCTCAACTTTGGCAGCTATAAGGAGTACGGCGACCTGACCAACCGCTTCTACAACCGTAGCCTTGCCGGCGGCGCCATGCTCGACATTGGCGTGTATGCCCTGTCCGTCATGCGCCTGTTTATGGCCAGCCAGCCAGCCGAGGTCGTGTCTCTGGGCAATACCTGCGAGACTGGCGTTGACGTCGCGGGTGGCATTGTCTGCCGTAATGCTGAGCAGCAGCTGGGCGTCGTGAGCCTTACGCTCCACTCCAAACAGCCCAAGCGCTCGGTCATCAGTTTCGATAAGTGCTATATCGAGGTCAACGATTATCCGCGCGCCGACCATGCAACCATCGTGTGGACTGCAGACGGTCACCGTGAGGAGGTCCACGCTGGCACCGAGGCATACGCTCTGTGCTACGAGATGGCCGACCTGGAGAAGGCCGTTGCCGGCGATGATTCGAAGCGCGAGCTTCTGGGCTATGCTTCCGATGTTATGGAGCTTATGACCAAGCTCCGCGCCGATTGGGGAGTCGTGTACCCCGAGGAGGAGTAAGCGATGCTTGCGGAAGATAGGCTCAACGCGATTGTGTCGATGGTACAGCAGACCGGCTCGGTCACCGTACCGGAACTTGCCGAAGCCCTGGGCGTGACACCGTCCACCATTCGCCGTGACTTGCAAACGCTCGACCGCGCGCACCGTATCGCCAAGGTGCACGGAGGCGCGACAAGTCTGGAGCGCGCGCACGTGACGCGCGACCTAACGCTCAATGAGCGCAGCGATCTCCATAATGATGACAAGGAGCGCATCTGCGCCCGTGCGGCGGCGCTTGTGGAGCCCGAGAGCTTTGTGTACATCGATTCAGGTTCGACGACGCTTAGGCTCATCGAGCATCTTCCGCGCCTTGAGGGCGTCACCTATGTGACCGATTCCGTGCTCCATGCTCAGCACCTCGCTCTGCGCGGCATGCGCACCGTGGTGCTGGGCGGCGAGCTCAAGCCCGAGACCGAAGCACTCGTTGGCCCCGATGCCTTGGCAACCCTGGACCGCTATAACTTCAACTGCGGTTTTTGGGGTTCCAATGGCATCGCCGCCGAGCAAGGTCTCACCACACCGGATATCGAGGAAGCGCAGGTCAAGCGTATCTCGATGCGCCATACCGCCAAACGCTTCGTAATCTCGGACGCCAGCAAATTTGGCATGGTGGCGCCCGTCAAGTTTGCGGACTTCCGCGACGCAACGATCATTACCGCAGGTGAGGTCCCCGCCAAGTATCGGGCGATGGATAACGTCATCACGGTCTAGCGACAGGGCAAGGTCAAAACCATTTAGGTTCCTCAATAGAAAAGCGGCAACACCCTCGATGGGCGATGCCGCTTTTGTTGTCTGCCGTTTTGTCTAAATCTGTAACAACTAGACCGTTAAAAGTGGGCTAGGTGTTACAGATTGAGATGCTTCCGAACCTTGCCGTCCCTTTGTCTCGATCTGTAACATCTGGGACCGATTTTGACGAGTTATTGTTACAGATTGAGATTTTCCCTTGAGGGGGATTCGAATGTCTCGATCTGTAACAGATAGACCGGAAAATGGGTTCTAACTGTTACAGATCGAGACGTTTTGGGACCGCGGCTGAGCCATTGGGGCAAAACCACCACGAAGGTGCCTGTCCCCATTGTGGTGGTTTAGGGCTCCCAGGGGCAGGGGGCTTCGATGTGGATGTGCTCGCCGGTTACGGGATGCGTAAAGGACACGCTGTGGGCGTGGAGCATCAGGCCACAGGGGCGCGGCGTTCCGTACAGGTCGTCGCCAACCAGGGGATGACGCTCGCTCGCCAGATGCACGCGGATTTGGTGCTTGCGGCCGGTGAGCAACTCGACATCGATATACGAGCGCGTGGGCAGGCCACGGCGACTCTTAAGACGCTTGAGCACCTTGACGCGCGTCTGAGACGGCTTGCCGCTGGCGCCGACGCGCATCTTGCGGCTGTCGTGACGGTCGCGGGCGATGGGCTTGTCGATGAGCTTTTCGTTCCAGTCGATTTTGCCCTCGGCGAGCGCCAGATAGTGCTTTTCGAAAGCGTGGTCGATCACCATCTGGTCAAAGGCGGGCTGCGTCTGCTTGTCGAGCGAGAACAACACCACGCCGGTGGTGTCGCGGTCCAGGCGGTTGAGCGGCTGCATGTCGGTCGCGGCAAAGCCGTCGCCCATCGCCAGCAGCAGGTCGCTGGCGTAGTCGGTGAGCGTGCGCTCGCCGGTGCCGTCGCCGTGGACGATCATGCCGGCGGGCTTGTCGATGGCCATGAGCCAGGCGTCGCAGTAGAGGACTTGAGGTTCTT
>URCS01000036.1 GCA_900546455.1 uncultured Collinsella sp.
TTCTCCGACGAGGCGGCGATCGCGGCGCTGCTCGGCGAGGGGCCGGGCGAGACGAGGCTGTTCTACTGCGACCCGCGCCGCAGCGACCAGAAGGGCGCCTGCGAGCGCAACCACGTCGAGATCAGGAAGCTGCTGCCCAAGGGCGCCGGGCTCAGGTTCGACCGGCTATCCCCGGCCGACATGGCGCTCGCCATGTCGCACGTGAACTCCGAGCCCCGCGGCGCGCTCGGCTTCTCGACGCCCGCGCGCGCCTTCAGGGCGATGCTCGGGGACGATGCGGCGGCGCTGCTTGACGCCTACGGCGTGGAGGATGTGCCTCTGGCCGAGCTCGACCTGACGCCGGGACTCATCGAGAGGGCGCGCGCAGAGAGGGGCGATGCCCCGCTGGCCTAGCCTGAAGGCAAAACGGAATAGACTGACCGACCGTCCGGCTGAGTCTGGGAAGAGGTGCCGGGCGGAGGGCGGAGCATGGCCACCGGACCCATCGAAACACATCTCCACCGTTCCTTCAACTGGGAAAACGGCGCCCCCGGGGCCCGGATGGGGCCTCGGGGGCGTTCGGCTAACTGCGGGAATGGCCTATTTGCTCAATGTGTTCGGCTGAGATCGGAAATCAACCCACCACATAGGAGCTGGCTCTCTATCCCGATCTTCAAACATCTCAGCCTGTAACATCTGGGCGGGCAAATTGGCTCTATCTGTTACAGATCGAGACAAAAGGTAGGCGTCGGGACGAACATCTCATTCTGTAACAGTAAGACGACTTTTAACGGTCTAGATGTTACAGATTGAGACAAACCGCTGGGATGGGTCAAAACCACCACAAAGGTGCCTGTCCCCTTTGTGGTGGTGAGGTGCTAGGGGAGGAGCTTCATGGCGGCGTCGTGGGCGGCGTGCTCGTAGGTGTCGTCGAGGGGTTTGAGCGGCAGCAGGGCTGTGGCCTGCGCATCGCCGCGGCGCTCGAGGGCGTGCGCGATCAGCCAGTCGGCGAGTTCGGGGTTCTTGGGCAGCGCCGGCCCGTGCAGGTACGTGCCGATGACGCCCTTGTAGATCAGACCCTCAAGGCCATCATCGCCGTTGTTGCCGGTGCCCGTGACGACGGACGTTCCGAGCGGCTTGGCCTCTGCATCGAGCAGGGTGCGGCCGCCGTGGTTCTCGAATCCCACAAAGGGCTCGGGTGCCAGGTCGGTCCTGACGGCGACGTTGCCGATCAGGCGATCGGAGCCGCGTACGGTTTCGGCGGCAATGACCCCCAGACCCTCGATGCGATCCTCGCCCATATAGTACGAACGGCCGAGCAACTGATAGCTGCCACAGATGGCAAGCAGTGTGCCGCCGTCCTCAACATAGGCCGCGACCTTGTCTTTTTGGGCGAGCAGCTCGTGTGCCACGGCTAGCTGGTCGCGGTCGGAGCCACCGCCCATCATGACGATGTCGGCGTCGGTGAGATCGAGCGACTCGCCCATACGGACCTCGTCTACACGCGCGGGAATGCCACGCCAGGCGCAACGGCGCTCGAGCGCGATAACATTGCCGCCGTCGCCGTAGAGGTTAAGGGCATCGGGATACAGGTAGACGATGCGCAGCGGGCGCGAAAGCTCGACTGGCGCGATACCGACAGGAAGAGCGCTGCCGTCGGCACGGGCTACGGCGCGCCCAGCAACAGCGTCGGCGGTGGCGCCTTTCAGCCCGTCGAGCTCCTTGACCAGCGGCGGGAAGGCCGTGTAGTTGGCGACGGCGTAGAAGGTGTCATCGGCGGCCTCGTCTGCCACGGCGCCAATTGCCTGCGCGACGTCCGAGATAATCGCGGCATCGATGCCGGCGTACTTGAGGCGCACCTGCATGTCGTGCGCGCGCGTGCCTCCGGCAAAGGCGACAAGACCCGGCGTGTCGGCGATGCGCTCAAAGTCGACGTCGTAGATCCACGATACATCGTGGCCGTCGGCATCGTTATCGTTGAGGAAGAAAGCGCAGAGTCTGCCGCCTGCCGTCTTGATGGACTGGATTTGTCGATCGAAGCCTACGGGATTCTTAGCCAGGTTGGCCTCGACGGTGCGGCCGGCGATATCCCAGCGGCCCATGCGTCCGCCGGCGGGGACGTAGGCATCGAGCGTGGGCTGCAGGTGCGCCGTATCCACGCCTAACTCATGTGCGGCAAAGAATGCAGCGGCAACGTTGTAGACCATGTACAGGCCGTTGTAACGCGTGACGATGTGTGCGGCTGGCGCGCTGGAATCAGATCCAAACACCAGGTCAAAACCATAGCCGTCGCAGCCGAGCTCCACGCCCGTCACGCGACGGACAAGCGCAGGGCGGGCCCAGCCGCACGAGGGGCAATGGTAGGCGCCGAGCTGGCCGTATTGCACGTAGTCATACTCCAGCGGCGCGTTGCACTGTGAGCAAAAACGTGAGTCGCTAATACGGTCGGACTCGGTGTTGGTGGCGCCGTCGATGCCAAAGGCAATACTCGCGTTGGGAACGCGCGCGGCAATCGAGGCGCACAGCGGGTCGTCGGCGTTGTAGATAAGCGTTGTTGTCGGCGAGAGCTCCAACGCATGGGCGATGACCTCCTGGGTGTGATCGATCTCGCCATAGCGATCCAGCTGGTCGCGGAACAGGTTGAGCAGCACAAAGTACGTCGGCTTGAGCTTGGGCAGAACGCGCACGGTGTAGAGCTCATCGCATTCAAAAACGCCCACGCGCTTGCCGCTGTCAGCGTGCTTAAGGCCGCCGCGGGCCTCGAGCAGAGCACCTACCACACCAGGCTCCATATTGTTGCCGGCACGGTTGCATACCACGGTAGCACCGCTGGCAGCAACGGCGTCGGCGATGAGGTTGGAGGTGGTGGTCTTGCCATTAGTACCGGTAATCACCACGCTGCGGTCGACCAGATCCGCGAGGTCGCTTAGCAGCTCGGGGTCGATCTTCATGGCGATGCGGCCGGGGAGTACGCCGCCCTGGCGCTTAAGGACGGAGCGCAGCCCCCAGCGGGCGATATCGCTCGAGGTACAGGCAAGAGATGAGCGGAGGTTCATGAAACCGTTCCTAACGTAAACGACATGGTCGGGTCGAGTGCGTCACTAAAAACCGTAGCGGCGCGCAAATTCCTGGGCAAGCTGCGACACGTCTTCGCAGGCATTGGCCCAGGGGGCAAAGTCGGGAGTGTCCGAGATAATACCGTCCGCTTCCCAAACGGCCTGGTGCGAAAGATCCCAGGGATCGCGCGGCTCGGGCCGACAGGGGAGATACGGCGTCTGGTACATGGAGTTCAGTAAGAAGAACGCACCGCCCTCGCAACGGTTGGCAAACTCACGCAGCGCGCGTGTCGCCGGGCGCATCTTGTTTGTTTTGAACAGCAGGATCGTGCGGGCGAGCAGATACCAGGGGGAGTTCTCGAGTGCGTCAGCCCCGATCTCTTCCTCGAGCTGGTGGGCTAGGGCAAAAAAGCCGTCCTCGTCTTCCAGACGAGCGAGGGCGAGCAACACGGTGCCTGCGGCTCGGGTGGGGTAGCCTTCCGCCTTAAGGACGCGGCGGGCGTAGTTGGCGGCAGCACGGTAGCGGGCGCTCGCCATGCACAGCTGCGAGATGGCCTCGAGCGTATGAAGCCACCCGATAAGAGCCGGCTCGCTCACGGTAAGATCGGCCGCCGTCACGCCGTCTGCCAGCACCTTGTTGGCCCAGTAGTGCGGGGCTTCCATGTCGAACCCGGGCACGCTTTGCTGCAGGTAATCGGCCGTGGTCGCCTCGAGCTTCATCAGATCGCCCAGGCAGGCGTCGACGGGCGTGTCCGCCAAAATGATGGCGAGCAGCTGGGCATCGAGGACATGCGCATCGATGCGGACGATCTTGAGCAGCTCATCACGCATATCGTCGAACAGGCGGTTGCGCGTCTGCTCAAACTCCTCGTCGCTGCCCATGTCCTCGATGCGATGGAGCTCGTCGAGCAGGTGGCGATGAACGCCGGCATAGGACAGCAGCGCCTGGGCATGCTCGGACTGCGCATACTTATGAGGGTTGACGCTCACGTCGTTATGGACAAGCTCGCGTGCTGCATCGGTGAGTTCGGGGTGCGACGCAAGGTAGGCGCGCTCCAGGTAGGCGGGGATGTAGACGCTCGGATCCATTAGAGGTCTCCTCCCTTAAACGGCAAACCCTGCTCGGCCGCCCGCAGTATGCGCTCATCGATTTGGGAACGCAGGATATCGTTGGTGGCGACCCAGGCAGCAAAGCTGGCGTTGTCGGGGGCGCCCAGGCCCTCCTGCAGTACCGGCGTCGCCTCGGACAGCGCGAGGACAAGCTCGTCGGTGGAGCCCACACCCACGTTGACGCGGGCATAGACGCCATCGGGAAACTCGGTTTGGAAGTAGAGCGCCTCGGCCGCGTGCGGGCACGAGCGTGCGAGGATGCGCAAATAGTGCTCGGCGCCCTCGTAGTCCAGCTCGCGCCAGGCAGCGCTCATCAGCGCGATGAGCGTCCACGGGTCCAAGTCGCGCTCCGCATCCTTGGGACGACGGCGCAGCGGCGTGTTGGCGAGATAGGGGACGGAGTGGGCAGAGCGAAAGCGCTTGAGCTCCTCGGCGGGGTATTCGAGCTTTGCCATGGCGAGCATCGCGGTGTGGCGGACACCAGCGGGGTCGTTGGGCGCAAAGTCGAGGCTGCGGTTTGCGGCTTCGAGCGACATGCGATAGCGGCCGCTAATGAGCGCGCGTGACGCAAGGGCGGCAAGCCAGCGCAGGTAGGGGCGGCGCATAAGGTCGCCTGCGGCCTCACGCTCGTAGGGGTCCTGCGCCGAGGCGGTCTTGAGTGCCAGGTCGTGCTCCACCTCGTCGCACTTGGACACCAGATACTGTACGTACTCCTCGTTGGAGTTGGCGGTGAGGGCGGTCAGCATGCGCTGAGCGTCCCAGTTGGCCGGATCGAGCTCGGTTGCCTCGCGAAGCATGTTCTCGGCAGTGGCCTCTTCTTGCTCTGCCTGGGTATCGTCAGAGATAAAGGGAATGCGGTAGTCGACAGCCTCGACCACCTTGGCAATGAGGTGCCCGGCGCGGTCGCGGTCGTGCACGATGAGCGGTGCGGGGTTGCGGGTGAATTGTTCCATCAGACGCTCTACGGCGGCACCGTCGGTGAGCGGGATATTGTCACGGCGCAAGGCCTCAAGAACGAGGCGATGGCAATCCTCTTGAATGGGATCGAATGCCATGGGGCCTCCTTTGCTGCGGTTAGGGTTCAAATGTTTCTATATAAAGTTCTAGTTTACCCGCATGTGGCACAACGGGGGTGCCGCACTTGGACTTGCACCTTTGCACCACGAAGACGGATGTCGCACAAATGTCGGCACCTTGGACGACCGAGTGGTATCACGGTGCCGCAAACGGTCGATTTTTGGCGGCGAACGGTGCATATTTTGGAGGGGCACGGTCCTGCCCGGGATATGTAGTCAACCTTGATAAAACGTTTGCCCAGCTTGGGAGTATGAATGCCGCACAAGGGTCTTCAGGGATAGAAAAAACGTTTCATCATTGGCGGCTTTAGGTGAATAACTGACCAACCAGAACGGTAAAATAGTGTTTGTCTGAGCGTTGAGACGTTTAGACATCGCGCATTGTCATCGCCGGCAACGCGCAAACCGGTCCTAACGGAGCCAATTGGGTGCTCCGTTATATACGCAAGTCTAAGAGGGGCTTGTTTAGGAGGCACAGTATGGGACGTTTTACCAATCCTCGCGATCTGTACTTTGGTGAGGGCGCTCGCCACGAGGTGAAGAACCTCAAGGGTAAGAAGGCCATCATCGTTTCTGGCGGCAGCTCTATGCGCCGCGGCGGGTTCCTGCAGGACGTTGAGGCCGACCTCAAAGAGGCCGGCATGGAGGTCAAGCTGTTCGAGGGCGTCGAGTCCGATCCCTCCATCGAGACCGTCATGAAGGGCGCAGCCGCTATGCGCGACTTCGAGCCCGACTGGATCGTTGCTATCGGCGGCGGCTCGCCCATCGATGCCGCTAAGGCCATGTGGGTCTTCTACGAGTATCCCGAGGAGTCCTTCGATAACATCATCCAGCCGTTCAGCTTCCCCGAGCTGCGTCAGAAGGCTCATTTCTGCGCCATCTCCTCTACCTCCGGCACCGCTACCGAGGTCACTGCCTTCTCCGTCATCACCGACTACGCCAAGGGCATCAAGTACCCGCTGGCCGACTTCAACATCACCCCTGATGTCGCCATCGTCGACCCCGAGCTCACCTACACCATGCCCGCCAAGCTGTGCGCTCATACCGGCATGGACGCTCTGACCCACTGCATGGAGGCCTACGTTTCCACCTGCGCCTCTATGTTCACCGACGCCAACGCTCTGCACGGCATCCGCGAGATCGTCGAGTGGCTGCCCAAGTCCTATGCTGGCGACCATGAGGCCCGTCAGCACATGCACGAGGCTCAGTGCATCGCCGGTATCGCCTTCTCCTCGGGCCTGCTCGGCATCGTTCACTCCATGGCTCACAAGACCGGCGCTGCCTTCGAGAACGGCCACATCATCCACGGTGCTGCCAACGCCATGTACCTGGGCAAGGTTATCCAGTGGAACTCCAAGGACCCGCGCGCTGCTGAGCGTTACGCTTACGTGGCCAAGGAGATCCTGCACCTTCCCGGCGAGACCAACGAGGAGCTCATCGCTGCGCTCGTCCAGAAGATTCGCGACCTCAACGACCAGCTCAACATTCCGCAGTCCATCAAGGATTACGCGAATGGTGGCGTGAAGGTCGACGCCGAGAACCCGCAGATGGTTTCCGAGGAGGAGTTCCTCGCCAAGCTGCCCGAGATCGCCGCGAACGCCGAGCAGGACGCCTGCACGCCCGAGAACCCGCGTGAGACCAAGGCTGCCGACTTCGAGAAGATTCTCAAGGCTTGCTACTACGACACCGACATCGATTTCTAATCGACTCTTGTTATCGTAACGAGGGGCTCCGCACGTATCTGTACGGAGCCCCTTTTTTTCTTTTAGAGAATGGGATAAAAATGGCTGCAATCTTCAATAGCCCCAGCAAGTACATCCAGGGTCCGGACGAGCTCGCCAAGCTCGGCTCTTACGTTGAGCCGCTCGGCGCTAAGGCCCTCGTCATCGTGACGCCTTCGGGCAAGAAGCGCGTTGGTGCCAAGATCGAGGGCAGCTTTGCCGAGGCTAAGGCCGAGCTGCTGTTTGAGGACTTTAACGGCGAGTGCTCCAAGGGCGAGGTCGATCGCCTGGTTGCGCTCGCTCGCGACAACGGTTGCGACATCATCGTCGGTGTCGGTGGCGGCAAGATCCTCGATACCGCGAAGGCTGTTGCCTATTACCTGGAGTCCCCGGTTATCATTTGCCCCACCATCGCTTCGACCGATGCACCGTGCTCGGCACTTTCGGTGCTCTACACCGATGACGGCCAGTTCGATAAGTACCTGTTCCTTAAGGCAAACCCCAACATTGTCCTGATGGATACGACGGTTATCGCGGCGAGCCCGGTGCGCCTGACGGTTTCCGGTATGGGCGATGCGCTCGCAACCTACTTTGAGGCCCAGGCGACGCACGATGCCGACGGTGGCACTTGCGCTGGCGGCAAGGGCGGTATGGCTGGTCTGGCGCTCGCCAAGCTCTGCTACGAGACGCTTATGGCCGATGGCGTCAAGGCCAAGGTCGCGCTGGAGAAGGGTGCGCTCACGCCTGCCGTTGAGCACATCATCGAGGCAAACACGCTGCTTTCGGGCATTGGCTTTGAGAGCTCGGGCCTTGCTGCTGCTCATGCCATCCACAATGGCCTGACGATGCTGCCCGAGTGCCACGGCATGTATCACGGCGAGAAGGTCGCCTTTGGCACCATCGTCCAGCTGGTACTCGAGGATGCCCCGACCGAGAAGCTCGAGGAAGTCTTGGGCTTCTGCATTGAGCTGGGCCTGCCGGTTACGATGAAGGAACTTGGCGTTGCCGAGCTTACGCGCGAGCAGGCCATGATTGTTGCCGAGGCCGCCTGCGCGCCCGATGACACCATGTGCAACATGCCGTTTGAGGTGACGCCCGAGATGGTTGCAAACGCCATTCTGGGTGCCGACGCACTGGGTCACTACTACCTTATGGATGAGTAAACTAAGGTAAGGAAGGGGCAAAGCCGACAGAAGGCTTTGCCCCTTTTTGCTATGGTGCAAAGGGGTCAGGTTGCTTTGTACCAATTGTTGTTGATGAAAGGGCGGATTCTCGTATGGCGCTTCCCATGGTTTATGGCGGTCCCGGACGATATGTTCAGGGGCCGGGTGAGCTCTCGCGTCAGGGCAGGTATTTGTCATGGTTGGGCTGCGCTGCCTATGTCTTGTTTGACCAAGGCACCGAGGATCGACTGTGCAAACAGATCGTCGATGGATTTCTGGGCGAAGATCTAAGCGAGCCGTTCTTTAAGATTTATGACGGTCCGTGCAGCGAGATTTCCGATGTCGACCTGCAAGGTGTTGCAAATGCGGTCTTTAGTAACGAGCGTAACATGGCCAACGAGCAGGCCAAGGTGACCAAACAGAAGCTCGTGCAGCTCATGTGCGAGGCATAGCTTGGCGCTTGATCGACCTTGTGCAATCGGGGCGGCGATAAGCCATGGGCTATTTGCCGCAAAGATGCGCCGCGTGTAATTTACCCGAGGCGTGGGCCGATGGCGTATCATTATCTCTTGCTTGTTTGCACTGCTCAGGGAGGGGCCGCGCATGGCGCAGGAACACGATCTGTTTGATGACATTATCGAGATCAGCAAGGGTTTCGACTTTCTAAAAAACCCGCTTGGCGGTGTGACCGATGCGCTCGATCCGTCGGCGCCGCAGTGGAATCCTGCCGACTACAAGGAGCGTCCGCGTGGCAACACCATTCCGTGCCTGACCTGCAAAAACGAAAAGAGCAGCTGCACCGCGTGCATGGACGTTTGCCCGGTCGACGCTATCGAGGTCGAGGAAGACGCTATCGAGATCCTCGACTCCTGTCGCAAGTGCGGCCTGTGCGCCGCTGCCTGTCCGACCGAGGCGATCATTTCGCCGCGCCTGGCGCCCAAAAACCTGTATGACGATATCGTCTCTGCTGCTACGAGCCACGAGACCGCCTACGTCACCTGCACGCGCGCCCTCAAGCGCATGCCGCGCGAAAACGAGGTCGTCGTTGCCTGCGTGGGCGATATTACGGCCGAGACCTGGTTCTCGGTACTGGCGGACTATCCCAACGTGAGTGTGTACCTGCCGTTGGGTGTGTGCGATAAATGCCGCAACACCGGTGGTGAGGACATTCTGGGCGAGGCCATTGCTACCGCCGAGGAGTGGGCGGGCACGGGCATGGGTCTGGAGGTCGATCCCAAGAGCCTCAAGTGCCATAAGCGCCGCGAGTACGAGCGCAAGGAGTACATGGAAAAGATCGCCCGCACCACTGGCCTTACCGTGACCAAGCTCAACCCGGCAACGGCGGCGCTGGCCTCGGTGACGCAGAAACTCAAAGCCCACCGCCACCAGATTACCCAGTTGGAGCGCACGCTCAACACCATGTGCGGCACCACGACGACCAAGCGTCGCCGTACGCTTACGCACGGTCGCCAGCTGGTGCTCTCGACGTTGCAAAACCACCCCGAGCTTGCCCAGAACATGCAGGTGAGTACGCCGGAGTGCGATTTTGACAAGTGCACGTCGTGCGGCGAGTGCGTCAACGTGTGCCCCACGTTTGCCTGCGATTTGGTGGGAAGCGGTCGCTTTGCGTTGGAGTCCACGTATTGTTTGGGCTGCGGTGCCTGTGCCAAGGTGTGTCCCGAGCACGCGCTCAAGCTTGTTGAGCACGATGCGTCCAACTTGGTCGTCGTCGACCCCGAGGCCGAGGAAAAGGCCGCCCAGAAGGCGAAGGCTCACGAAGAAGCTGAGAAGGTCAAGGCCGAGGCAAAGGCCAAGCTGGACAAGATGCTCGACCAGGTGGAGAAGCTCGCGGACTAGTCAGCGAGCTCTATCTCTGCTTCATTTGCGCCGCCGCGGTGTCCGGATTCGCCCAGATGCCGCGGCGGCGCTATACTTATGCAGTTTGAAATGCTTGTACCAAAAGGAGCTGTCGTGTCCCTTTCCATCGGTATCGTGGGCCTGCCCAACGTGGGCAAGTCGACGCTGTTCACCGCGCTTACCAAAAAGACCGGCCTTGCCGCCAACTACCCGTTTGCCACGATCGACCCCAACGTGGGTATCGTTGATGTGCCCGATAGCCGCCTGCAAAAGCTTGCCGACATCGTTAACCCGGGCCGCATTGTGCCGGCTACGGTCGAGTTCGTTGACATCGCAGGCCTGGTGAAGGGTGCTAACGAGGGCGAAGGCCTGGGTAACCAGTTCTTGGCAAACATCCGCGAGACCGACGCCATCTGCGAGGTCGTGCGCTACTTTAAGGACCCCAACGTCATGCGTGAGGTGGGCCGCACGGGCGAGTTCGTCGATCCCGCCGGCGATGCCGACACCATCATGACCGAGCTCATCCTGGCCGACATGGGCACGCTCGAGAAGCAGCTGCCTAAGCTCGAGAAGGAGGCCAAGCGCGACAAGGAGCTCATGCCCAAGTTCGAGGTCGCCAAGCGCCTGCTTGCCTGGCTCAACGAGGGCAAGCGCGCCGCATCCATGGAGATGACCGACGAAGAGCGTGCCGCCGCCAAGGGGCTGTTCCTGCTCACCATGAAGCCCATCCTGTATGTGGCCAACGTGGACGAGGATATGCTCAACGACGACCTGGCGCCCATCGATGGCGTCAAGCCGTTGCCCATCTGCGCCAAGATTGAGGCCGAGCTTTCCGAGCTCGATCCCGAGGACGCCGCCGACTACCTGGAGAGCCTGGGCCTGGAACAGCCCGGTCTGGACGTGCTCGCGCAGGCGGCCTATAAGCTGCTCGGTCTGCAGTCGTTCTTTACGGCCGGCGAGATGGAGGTCAAGGCCTGGACGGTTCGTCAGGGCGCGACCGCCCCGCAGGCCGCCGGCGTCATCCACACCGATTTTGAGCGCGGCTTTATTAAGGCCGAGGTCATTGGCTATGACGACTACATCGAGCTCGGCGGTGAGCAGGGCGCCAAGGCCGCCGGCAAACTGCGTATTGAGGGCAAGGACTATGTCATGGCCGATGGCGACGTCGTGCACTTCCGCTTTAACGTGTAAGGGCGACGCATATGTTTAAATACGGCAAAAAAGCTGGCTACATGGGTATTGCGCTGCTCGTACTTGCGGTGATTCCGCTGGTGGTCGCAGCGTGCGTTATCCCCAACATTGGTCCCGAGGTGGCAACGAAGTTTAACGCCGCCGGCGAGGTGACGCGCTGGGGCAAGAGCTACGAGTTGCTGGCGCTGCCGGTGCTCAACCTGCTGCTCGGCGTGGCGACGTATTTTACCGCCGGTCGTCAAGCAAAGAACAATGATGACTCCGCCGCCATGGCGCGCATCGTGTGCGAGCGCTACCTGCGCAACGGTTGCATCACGGGTGTGTTCCTCAACGTGATCAACGTTTACTTTATGTACTCGGCGATTACCGGAACGGGCTTTGGTTTTGGTTTCTAGCTTGTCCTTTTAGGCAACGAGTCTGCACGCATATTCAATGGCTGCTGCGAGGCCGCCGCTCGATCGTGGTTTAAAGACCATGTCGGCGGCGGCCTCGTTTTCGTATCCGGCGCCGCGAAGGGCGAGTGCGATACCGGCTTCCAGGAGAAGGGGCAGACCGCGTTGGCTGGTTGCGATCACGGCAGCCTGATTGAGCGAGCAGCTGTGCGCCTGGCATTGGATAGCAAGTTCACCTTGCGCCGGGCAAGGGACCAGAACGGCGGCGACGCGACTTGATAGCAATGCAAATGCTGTGCGCTCATCGGGCGAAAGGCATTCTGATTCAACGACGACGAGCTTGGGCGGCGCGCTGTTTGTGCGAGGCGTGGCTCGGTACATGCGGACCGAAGAACCCGACATAGAAAACTCCTGTGTATTCGGCAAAACGTAAACTATAGTTTACGTTTATGTTCGGCTCCATTTCAAACTCGGCTGCATGGACGAACGTGCGAAACAGATTCTTGGTAGGCGGGTCGAAGAGACACGCAGAGACCTTGGTATCTCCAAGGTTGATTTTTGTGTGGCGACAGGAATCAGCCGACCCTACCTCGACCGAATCGAAGATGGGACGGCAAATTTCACGCTCAAGGTTCTATTTAAGATCGCGCCCGCACTCGGCATGACGGTATCTGAGCTTCTCGAGGGTATCGAATAGGGCGTTCCCCCGCTGTATTTGACGCTCTTTGGGCGGGTCCCCCTGGTTGCGATGTGCAAAATCGCGAGTATTCAGCACCAGTTCGGCCGTAGATGGTAGCTCGAGCGGCTGGCTTTGCCTTTTTGACAGTAGATAATCCACACGCTAAATAAAAATGAGGAATAAATATTTACTAGACGGACCCTTCGTCCTAAAAGTTCGTCTAACAATCGGCCGATTCTATGCCTCCGGAGGAGAAATTGCAGAATACTCCGATTTTTGCACGGCCTGAGGGGGACCACCTGTCGTTTAAGGCTGCGATAAGTGGAGCTGCCTTAGGGATTATGCCATCGGGACGCGGTCGTGGTTGACTTGGCTGTAGAACAGGCGCTGGATTTCGGCGGCATCGCGTGACTGGCCGAGTGCCCACATGGTCTTGGCCACGAGCGTCTCGGTGGTCATGTCGTCGCCGCGCAGAATACCCGGATGATCGGCGTAAGCGCGGCCGACCTCATAAACGCCCAGATCGAGGCCCTCTTCGGGGACCTGCGTGGTCATAACGACGGTGCGGCCCGAATCGACCCAGCGAAAAATTGCCTCTTGGAACGACTCGCCCGACTCACCAAACTCGGGAATACCGCCAATGCCAAAAGTCTCCAGGATTACAGCATCGTAGCTATCGGCAAGGGCGTCGAGGATGCCCGGGTTTACGCCGGGCGTAAGCTTGAGTACAAATACGCGCGGGTCGATGCTGTCGTAGAAACGCACCGGGTTTTCGCCCTGATGCGTGCCGTGAAGTCCATTGCGCACGATGCGGTCATTGCGGATGTAGGCAATGGGCGGATAGTTGACGCTAATGAACGCGTTAAAGCTCATGGTGCGCTGCTTGCGGGCGCGCGTGCCGGCAATGGCAACGCCGCCAAACACGATCGAAACGTCGTGCGAGTGCTCGTCGAGCGCATAGAGCAGGCTCTGGTACAGATTGAGTTTGGCATCGGTAAAGGGGTTGCCCATGGGCTTTTGCGAGCCGGTGAGCACGATGGGCTTGGGGCTGTCTTGAATCAGGTAGGAAAGCGCTGCTGCGGTGTAGCTCATGGTGTCGGTGCCGTGCAGAATCACGAAGCCGTCGTGGTCGGCATAACCCTCGACGATGACGTCGCGGATCTGCATCCAGTCACTGGGGCGCATATTGGTGCTGTCGATGTTCATGGGCTGCATCACGTCGAGCTCGCAGAGGCCCGAGGTCTCGGGGACGCTCTGGGCGAGCTCCTCACCGGTCAGGGCGGGGGAGAGGCCGTTGCCGTCCTCGGTTGATGCGATGGTGCCGCCCGTGGCGATGAGAAGGATGCGCTTCATGCTGGTATTCCTATCGTATTTGCCGCCGCAGAGGCGGAGTCGTTCGGCAGTATTGTGGCACAGGGCGAGGAATGTTCAAACGTATTACATCATCTGTAACGTTTGGTAACACTTCAATTGCCGTCAAATAGGGCCCAGGTCGTGCGTTTGCCGTGCACTGATGGCTGCGAGGGACGAGAAACCCCATATAACGTGTACACTATGGAAGTTATTTTTGTTCATTCGCGCGGGCGGGCACCGGCTCCCCGCCAACAAGAGAGGGATACCATGGATCAAAATGCTTCCGCAAAGGTCCTCGTACTCGACTTTGGTGCGCAGTACGGTCAGCTCATTGCCCGTCGCGTCCGCGACCTCAATGTGTATTCCGAGATTGTTCCCTGCGACATCTCGGCCGACGAGATTCGCGAGATGAACGCCTCTGCGCTCATCCTTTCCGGCGGTCCGGCTTCTGTGTATGCCGAGGACGCTCCGTCCATCGATCCTGCCATCTTTGACCTGGGCCTTCCCGTCCTGGGCTTTTGCTACGGCCATCAGATCACAGCCGTGACGCTCGGCGGCAAGGTCGGCCACTCCGAGGTGGGCGAGTACGGCCGCGCCACCATCACGCGCACGGCCGGCGCCAAGCTCTTTAACTCCACGCCCATGGAGCAGACCGTGTGGATGAGCCATCGCGACGCCGTTTCCGAGGTGCCCGAGGGCTTTACTGTTACCGCCAGCACCGACGTGTGCCCGGTCGCTGCCATGGAGTGCGTCGAGCGCAAGATCTTCACCACGCAGTTCCACCCCGAGGTCAAGCACTCCGAGTACGGTCAGCAGCTGCTGAGCAACTTCCTGTTTGAGATCTGTGGCCTGGAGCCCAACTGGAGCATGGACAACCTGGTCGAGACCATGACGGCCGAGTTCCGCGAGAAGGTCGGCGACGACCGCGTGATTCTGGCCCTGTCCGGCGGCGTCGACTCCTCCGTCGTGGCTGCGCTGGGCGCCCGCGCCGTGGGCAAGCAGATGACCTGCGTGTTTATCAACCACGGCCTGCTGCGCAAGGGCGAGCCCGAGCAGGTGGAGGAGGTCTTCACCAAGCAGTTCGACGTCGACTTCATCCACGTTCACGCCGAGGACCGCTATGCCGAGCTTCTGGCCGGCGTGACCGAGCCCGAGGAGAAGCGCCGCATCATCGGTACGCAGTTCTGGAAAGAGTTCTTCGCCGTGGCGCAGCAGCTCGAGACCGATGGCAAGCCGGTCAAGTACCTGGCTCAGGGCACTATCTACCCCGACATCATCGAGTCCGGCGCTCGCAAGACGGGCGGCAAGACGGCCACCATCAAGAGCCATCACAACCTGATCCCGTTCCCCGATGGCGTGCACTTCGACCTCATCGAGCCGCTCGATCACTTCTTTAAGGACGAGGTCCGCGCGCTTGGTCTGGCGCTGGGCCTGCCGGCTCACATCGTGTTCCGTCAGCCCTTCCCGGGCCCGGGTCTGGCCATCCGCATCATCGGTGCGGTCGACAAGGAGAAGCTCGAGATTCTCAAGAACGCCGACGCCATCGTGCGCGAGGAGCTCGACGCCTACAACCAGCGTCTGTTTGAGCAGACCGGCGAGCGCAACTCCGAGCATAGCTGCTGGCAGTATTTCGCGGTTCTGCCCGACATTAAGTCCGTGGGCGTCATGGGCGACGAGCGTACCTACCAGCGCCCGATCATCCTGCGTGCCGTCGAGTCCAGCGATGCCATGACCGCCGACTGGGCCAAGCTGCCCTACGACGTGCTGGCCCGCATTTCCGGTCGTATCGTTGCCGAGGTTCCCGGTGCCAACCGCGTGTGCTACGACATCACGTCCAAGCCGCCCGCGACCATCGAGTGGGAGTAGGCCGATAGGGTTCTGACCTGCATTTTTGAGTGCCGCACTGTGCCGCTGAGTTTTGTTTCGTACGAGAGTCATGGCAAAGCCACCAGCGATGTTGGTGAGTAAATGCGATAACCGAGCCTCCGTTCCCGCGTTGGGACGGAGGCTTTTTCTTTGTCGTTTTACTCCCTTTCACCTGCGATTTCGCAATTTACTCCCCCGTGTTTCAAGACGGCAAGGCACGGTGCGGCATTCGGAGGAACGGGAGTAAGGATTCATCCCAAGTGAGTAGACGCGCGATTTTTGTCCCCGAGAACGAATCGGGGCCGTTTTGGGGTCTGTGAAACTCAAATCGAACTCAATGGGCTTTTTGAAGGTCTCCGTATAGCGTTTCCCCAGTTGGTTAATGGGGAGTAAAGAATCTCGCCGTCTCAAGGAAAACGGGAGTAACCAGGGGAAATGCCGCGGCGTACTGCTGTGTGCTGCCGTGTAAGCCACCGCGTCATTTACTCCCCGTTTACGCTTGAAATGCCTTGGCATGCAATGGAGAGTAAAAACTCAGCATACGCAGGTGCGAGCGGAGCTCACCGACTATCCTGGCGCCCTGATTCGGTTTTAGTGGTAGCGAAATGCGGAGAGCTGCTACAGCGAGGCTTTCCAGTCCTCGTACTCGGCGGCGTCGATCTCGCCGTTCTCGAGCCGTGCGCGCTTCTCGGCCCACAGCTGGATCGCCATCGCCGCTTTGGGCGCGTGAGGCGCCTTGGGGTTCAGAGAGAGCCCCGTGCCGTCGGCTGCGGGCACGATGCCGAATGAGTCCTCGAGCCGCACGAGCAGCGATATGAGGTCGCCCGCGGTTTCGACGCCGTAATCCTTGAGGGCGTTGACGGATACGCCTAGTGCTGCGGCGATGGATTCGAGCAGCTCGGGCTTCACGGCGCGGATGCCGCTCTCGTAGTGGCGCACGGCCCCCTCGGTCAGGCCGACCGCCTCGGCAAGCTGCGCTTGCGTCATGCCGCGCGACTTGCGGTACCGCCTTATGTTCTCGCCTACGGACATGCGCCCTCCTCCTGGAATTACGTACCCGCACATCTTACCAGCGTACGCAAATGTACGCAATTCTATTGACAGTACAGATATGTACGTTTACTCTGAATCTGTAAACCGTACGTATCTGTACGCTAATGACAGGAGGAGCCATGGACGAGAAGGTGGCGAAGACGCCGAGACCGCACATGCTGGATGCGGACGAGGTTGCGGAGCTGCTGAGGATCAAGAAAGGCAGCGCCTACGAGGTGATCAGGAAGATAAACGCCGAGCAGGAGGCGCGCGGGCGCGTGGTTATCCGCGGACGCGTTCGAAGTGACGTCTTCGACGCCCTGTACTTCCCGGAGGTGGACTGACATGCCGGTGTACAAGGACGACAGCAACGGCACGTTCTTCGTGCAGTGCTACTACCGCGACGCCCGCGGCTCGAAGCGCCACAAGACAAAGCGCGGCTTCTCCTCCGAGGTGGAGGCGGCCGTATGGGAAAGCCAGTTCAAGAGCCTTAACGGCGGGGCCATGGACATGACGTTTTCCGAGTTCGTTGAGGTGTACGCCTCCGAGGTGAAGCCTCGCATACGCGAGCATACGTGGATCACCAAGGAGTACATCATCAACGACAAGCTCGTGCCGTTCTTTGGGGATATGCGCATGTGCGATGTGAGGCCGATCGACGTTATTAGGTGGCAGAACGAGCTTACTGAACACCGGGACGCCGACGGTAAGCCCTGGGCGCCGACGTACCTGCGCACGGTGAACAACCAACTCAACGCCATCTTCAACCACGCCGAGCGCTACTACGGGCTCACCGACAACCCGGTGCGAAGGGTCGACAAGATGGGCTCGAAGAAGGGCGGCGAGATGCAGTTCTGGACCAAGGACGAGTACCTGAGGTTCAGCGAGGCCGTCATGGACAAGCCGCTCTCGTTCCACGCCTTCGAGCTGCTCTACTGGACGGGCATCCGCTGCGGCGAGCTTCTGGCGCTCACTCCGTCCGACTTCATGCTGGAGAGTTCGCGTCTGCGCATCAACAAGTCGTACCAAAGCCTCCACGGCGTGGACACCGTGACCGATCCCAAGACGCCCAAGTCGGTGCGCACGATCGTCATGCCCGCCTTCCTGCGCGACGAGATGGCGGACTTCATCGAGCTACGAGACGACGTCGCCCCCGACGAGCGCCTGTTCGCCGTTACCAAGCACTTCCTGGCCCACGAGATGGAACGAGGGTGCAAGGCGTCTGGCGTGAAACGCATCCGCATACACGACATACGCCACAGCCACGTGAGCCTGCTGATCGAGATGGGCTTCTCCGCGCTGGCCATCGCCGAGCGCATGGGCCACGAGGCGGTGGACATCACCTACCGATACGCGCACCTGTTCCCCACGAAGCAGGACGAGATGGCCGCCGCCCTTGACGGGGCGAGGGGATAAGAAGGATGCCGTGCGAGAACAGCGCCCGCAAGCGCAGTAAGACGATGGCGTTCCGCTGCACGCCCGAGGAGCATAAGCTCATATGCGAGATGGCCGCCTGGAGCGGCATGAACAGGCAGGACTACATCATCGCCAAGCTCACCGATACCCAGGTCGAGGTGAGACCCTCTGTGAGCGTGCAGAAGGCGCTGAAGGACTCGATGGCGGAGTTGGCCAAGGAAGTACGGCTGGCGGCCTCCTACAGCGAGCTGAGCGAGTCTCTGCAGCAGAGAGTCGAGCACGTGATGAGGTTCTTCCTGGCGCTCGGCGAGCCTATTGACTCGCGAGTGGACGACGCGTCTCAGGAAGAATCGTTCCCGGCGATGGCGACTGAGGTCGAAACTAACGACAACGCCGACAATGCAAGTATCTTTGGAATGGGTCGCGGCTAACGCTCATCTAAGCGCCGACCAGGAACTGCGATTCTTTAGGGTGTTGCCCGCAAAGCAAATAGTTAATCTTCCGCGAAAGGAAGCTAAACGGTCCGTTCCTCGACATAGAGGATCTCGTTTTGCGCCTCCAGGATTCGCGCGGCGTCGCCGATGCGCTCGGCGCATCTCTCGCTTATCGACCTCAGGGCCAGTATGCCCTCGACGTCGAGAGGGTCCAGCTGGTCGGCGTGCGCCATGGACTCGAGCAGCTGGTCCAGCCCCCTCGCCAGCCTTCCCGCATCTGCCACCGCGTCGAGCAGCTCGCGACGCTCGTCCTTCTCGTTGATGCCCGTCAACAGCCGTCCTCCTTCTTCCGACGGACGTGCTGCGCAGCACCGTAGCCGTTCCGCATGGAGAGCCGCCTCGCCGCCAGCGGCCCCGTGAGCATATCGACCGTGAGCGGCACGGGAGAGGCCGTCCCGATTAGGGTAGCGGCGCCGCGACTCGGAAACGCGCCTCCGTCCTCCACGCGACGTCCCGACGTAACCCTCGCGAGCGCCCCAGCAATCGCCGACAGATCGCATCCCATGTCCGGAAGCCCCGGCGCCCATGTCCGATTCCATGCCGCACGCCTCCGCCCCTCCGATCCGAAACCCGCCCCGGCGCTCCTTGGACGCGCAGGGTCGCACGCCGGCAGGCGGCCAGCAAGGGCCGCGACACTTTTTCGAGTTCTTCGCCCCATGCGCTCCGCGCGCGAACAACGCGAAAAACTGCCGTCGGGAGACTTCTATTTCTATGCCCGACTTCGCTTCCTCCCTTGCCGGCGCGCCCGCGCCGCATGCGACTCACGCGGCGCAAGGCACGCCACAGGGGCGGGCCTCAGAGTCTAAGGAGCAAGACATGAACGACATGAAGGAAAAGGCGATGGGCGCGGTCAAGGCCTTCCTCGAGCGCAAGGGCTACGAGATCGTCGACGAGGCCTGGCAGGGGCCCGAGGGCATCGGCGGGATCGACCTCGTGGCGGTGGACGAGGACGGGACCCTGGTGTTCGTCGACGCCACGGTCCGCATCGGGACGGACGGATTCCCCGAGG
>URCS01000037.1 GCA_900546455.1 uncultured Collinsella sp.
GCGCCCTTTCATTTCACGTCACCTTGCTCGCTTGGGGCCGTTTTCGCTGACGTTGCCAAGACATTAGCGTCAACGAACTAGTCATTGGGTACCTAGTTATTGGGTGAAAAAAGGGGACGCTGCGGATTGGTTCCGCGGCGTCCCCTTTGCGTTGGCGTGTCGCCTAAGCTTTACAGCTCGTAGAGCGTGGTGAACTTGTCCTGCAGGTAGCTGCAGTAGTAGCGGGCATCGAACGCCATGCCGCACGCGCCCTTGATGAGCTCCGGCGCGTCCTTGGCGCGGCCCCACTGCCAAATGTGCTCGCCCAGCCAGGCGCGGACGGGTGTCAGGTCGCCGCTCGCACAGGCGCCGTTGAGGTCGACACCGTCGCGGCACATGGCCGGCACAAACATGGCGTCGTAGGCGCTGCCCAGCGCATAGGTGGGGAAGTAGCCAAACGAGCCGCCGCTCCAGTGCGTATCCTGTAGGCAGCCGTGCGTGTCGTCGGGAACGGGAATGCCCAGGTACTCATCCATGAAGCGGTTCCAAAGCGCGGGGATGTCCTTGGCCGTGGCCTCGCCGGCAAACAGCATGCGCTCGATCTCGTAGCGCACCATAACGTGCAGCGGATAGGTGAGCTCGTCGGCCTCGGTGCGGATCAGCGAAGGCTGCGCGATGTTCACGGCGTGGTAGAGCGTGTCCTCGTCGACGTCGCCGTAGACCTCGGGTGCGTGGCGGCGCAGCACCTCGAGCAGCGGTCCCATAAAGGCGCGGCTGCGACCCACGGTGTTCTCGAAAAAGCGGCTCTGGCTCTCGTGGATGCCCATGGAGGTGCCGCCCTCAAGACAGGTGCGCGCATAGGCGGGATTGACGCCCAGCTCGTACATGGCATGTCCCGCCTCGTGGATGATGCTGTAGACGTTGGAGATGCAATCGTTCTCGTAGATGTGTGTCGCGATGCGCGCGTCACCCACGGCAAAGCCCTCGCTAAACGGGTGTTCGGTAAAGGCAAGCGTGGTGTCGTTCAGGTTCAGGCCGACGAGCTTCATAAGGTCGAAGCTCATGGCGCGCTGGGCGGCCTCGGGCACGCGGGCGTGCAAAAAGTCGGCAGCGGGCTGCTGGCCGCGCTCGCCGATGGCGTGCACGAGCGGCACGACCGTCGCCTTAACCTCATCGCAAAACGCATCGAAGCTCTTGGCGGAAAGGCCGCGCTCGTACTGGTCGAGCCAAACGTCGTATGGGTCGCGCTTGGGGTCCATGAGTTCGGCCTGATGCTTAAGTTGGGCGATGATTCTATCCACATAGGGCTCAAAACTCGCCCAGTCGTTGGCCGTCTTGGCCTTGTGCCACACGGCATCGGCCTCGCAGGTGAGCCTGGTCCAGGCCTCGGCCTCCTCGGTAGGAATAACGCTTGCCTCGCGCTGGTCGCGGCCGAGCACGCGGATCTCGTCAAGCAGCTGCGGGTCGTCGATCTTGCCGCCGGCGACGGTCTCGCGTGCCAGCGAGTGCACGAGTTCGACAGACTTCTCGCTGGTCAGTAGCTTGTGATGCTCGCCGGCAAGCGTGCCCATGGCGTCAGCACGGGCGGCAGCACCGTTGGCAGGAGCAATCGTCGCTCCATCGAACTCGGCAATCTTGAGCAGGTACTCGCGAGTCCACAGCTTGCCCTCGAGTTTGCGGAACTTTTTGACGGCCTTGTCGACTTTAGCAACCTTGACGCCCTTGGCAGCTTTTGCCACGGCGGCCTTGGCCTTCTTATCGAGTTTCTTTCCCATACCGTATCCTTAATCTCGCAGGCCGAGCGCCGCAGGCGGGTGCGCGGCCAATTTGCACAGCTACCTGCCTTGTACCCAGCGCGAACAAAACGGAACGCGGCGATGCGCTCGCGAAATGTGTTATCCTATAGCCCAATGCGTTGACGGAGAGGGTTTTTGCCCGCCGCGTCGCCGGCAAGAGAGGGAAGGTCATGGGCTGCAAGCCTTCCTGCGGTGGCAAGGGCCAAGCGTTCACTCCCGAGCAGCAACCTCAACGGGCGCGCGGCCGACGGCGGTGAAGCCCCAGTAGGGAAGCCGTGAGCCTCGCGACAAGGGGCGCAGAGTGGGCACGGCGGGCCAGACATCCGCCGGGTCAAACAAGGTGGTACCGCGGAATTCAACCGTCCTTGGGCAATGCACATGCCCGAGGACGGTTTTTTGTTACCGAACCGGGCCGCGTTTTCGCAACGTCAGACGGCGGCAGCCGCCTCGGCAAGCGGGGAGCGCGAGAGACGAAAGGGAAGACATGAGTCTGATTGATGATCTGGTCAAACTCGAGGAAGAGGCCAAGGAGCTCGTCGCGGGCGCCGACGACGCCGCAAAGCTCGAGGCCGCGCGCGTTGAGCTGCTCGGCCGCAAGGGCCGCATCACTGGCCTGATGCGCATGATGGGCAAGCTCGCCCCCGAGGATCGTCCCATGATGGGCAAGCGCGCCAACGAGATGCGCCAGCTGATTGAGGGCATGCTCGACGAGCGCACCACCGAGATGAAGGCCGCCGCCCTCAAGCACACACTCGAGCACGAGGCCGTCGATATCACGCTGCCGGGCATCCGTCCGCAGATCGGTCACCAGCACCTGATCAAGCAGATCATCGAGGAGGCCGAGGACATCTTCTGCGGCATCGGCTACACCGTCGAGTCCGGTCCCATGGTCGACACCTCCTACTACAACTTCACCGCGCTCAACGCCCCCATGGATCACCCGAGCCGCTCGGCCCGCGACACCTTCTACGTGGTCGACAACAACCCCGGCAGCGTCGCACACCCCGAGGCTCACGCCCACGGCGAGTCCGACGTGCTGCTGCGCACCCAGACCTCGGGCGTGCAGATCCACACCATGGAGTCGCAGAAGCCGCCCATCTACATGATCTGCCCGGGCACCGTCTATCGTCCCGACACGGCCGACGCCTGCCACCTGCCGCAGTTCAACCAGATCGAGGGCCTGGTCGTCGACGAAGGCATCACCTTTGGCGATCTTAAGGGCACGCTCGACTACTTTGTTAAGTGCATGTTTGGCGAGGACCGCAAGACGCGTTACCGCCCGCACTTCTTCCCCTTCACTGAGCCTTCCTGCGAGGTGGACGTGAGCTGCCATGTGTGCGGCGGCAAGGGCTGCAACTTCTGCAAACACAGCGGCTGGATCGAGATCCTGGGCTGCGGCATGGTCGACCCCAACGTCCTGATCAACTGCGGTATCGACCCCGAGAAGTACACCGGCTTCGCCTTTGGTATTGGCGCCGAGCGCGTCGCGGCCCTGCGCTACGACCTGCCGGACCTCAGAACGCTGATGACGGGCGATATGCGCTTCTTAAACCAATTTTAGGTTTACTCATCCCGGCGGCTTCCCGAGCCACCGCACCTTGCCCCTCAAACCGTCGCTTGCGTACCTAAGTACGCGGCGCTCCTCTTTCGGGGCAATCTGCGGCACCTCGGAAACCCGTCTTCGTAGCTGGAGTTTTCCGCCTGCACATTGCAGACGTTTAGACGAAAGGAGACCAGTTAGATGCGCGTTTCTTACGACTGGCTCAAGACCATGATCGATATTCCGGAGGATCCCAAGACCCTTTCGGACGAATATATCCGTACCGGTACCGAGGTCGAGGCGATCGACACCGTGGGCGAGTCCTTTGACCACGTGGTGACCGCCCAGGTAATCACCAAGACCCCGCACCCCGATAGTGACCACATGTATGTGTGCTCGGTCGACGTGGGCGACAAGAACCTCGACGCCGACGGCAACCCCGCTCCGCTGCAGATCGTCTGCGGCGCGCAGAACTTTGAGGCCGGCGACCACATCGTCACGGCCATGATCGGCGCCGTGCTGCCCGGCGACGTCAAGATCAAAAAGAGCAAGCTGCGCGGCGTCGTGTCCATGGGCATGAACTGCTCCGCGCGCGAGCTCGGTCTGGGCGGTGATCACTCCGGCATTATGATTCTGCCCGAGGATACGCCCTGCGGCATGCCGTTTGCCGAGTATGTGGGCTCCAGCGACACCGTGCTCGACTGCGAGATCACGCCCAACCGCCCCGACTGCCTGTCCATGATCGGCATGGCCCGCGAGACCGGCGCCATCTTCGACCGCGATTTCCACGTTGAGCTGCCCGCCATCAAGGCCGAGACCGGCCGCGCGACGGACGACGAGCTTTCGGTCGAGATTGCCGACGAGGGCCTGTGCGACCGCTATGTCGCCCGCATCGTGCGCAACGTGAAGGTGGGCCCGTCGCCCGACTGGATGGTCAAGCGCCTCAATGCCCTGGGCGTGCGCCCGCACAACAACATCGTCGACATCACCAACTACGTGATGATGCTCACCGGTCAGCCGCTGCACGCCTTTGACCTGGACACCTTTGCCGAGCGCGATGGCCACCGTCGTGTGGTGGTTCGTGCCGCCCAGCAGGACGAGAAGTTCACGACGCTCGACGGCGAGGAGCGCGTGCTCGACGCCGGCATGGGCCTCATCACCGACGGCGAGCGCCCCGTGGCGTTGGCCGGCGTTATGGGTGGCATGGATTCCGAGATCGAGGACGATACCGTTGACGTGATGGTCGAGAGCGCCTGCTTCAACGCCGGCCGCACCTCGCACACCAGCCGCGACCTTTCGCTGATCTCCGACGCCTCCATTCGCTTTGAGCGCCAGGTTGACGAGACCGGCTGCGTGGATGTTGCCAACGTTACCTGCGCGCTGATTGAGGAGATCGCCGGCGGCGAGGTCGCTCCCGGCTATGTGGACGTGTTCCCCGCGCCCAAGACCATCGACAGCATCAAGCTGCGCCTGGCCCGCGTGCACGCCATCTGCGGTGCCGACATCGAGTCCGACTTTATCGAGCGCTCGCTCACCCGCCTGGGCTGCACCGTCGAGCGCGACGGCGAGGACTTTATGGTCACCCCGCCGAGCTTCCGTCCCGACCTGCCGCGCGAGATTGACCTGATTGAGGAGGTCCTGCGCCTATGGGGTATGGGCCGCGTGACGGCGACCATCCCGGCTGCCAAGAACCACATCGGCGGTCTGACCCGCGAGCAGAAGCTCACCCGCAAGGTCGGCGAGATCCTGCGCGCCTGCGGCCTCAACGAGACCACGACCTTTGGCTTTGCCGCCCCGGGCGACCTGGAGAAGATCGGCATGTCCACCGAGGGCCGCGGTTGCCCCGTGGTGCTCATGAACCCGCTGGTGGCCGAGCAGACCGAGATGCGTCGCTCGCTGCTGCCGGGCCTGCTGCAGTCCGTGGCCTACAACGAGGCCCACGGCACGCCCAACGTGCACCTGTACGAGGTCGGCAGCCTGTTCCACGGCCGTGAGAACGCCAGCCTGCCCAAGGAGATCAAGTCCGTGGCGGGCGTGCTTTCGGGCCAGTGGAGCGAGCAGTCCTGGAACATGAAGTACCGCAAGCTGCGCTTCTTCTTTGGCAAGGGCATCGTTGAGGAGCTGCTCGCCCAGCTGCGCATCGAGAAGGTTCGCTTCCGTCCCGTCGAGGGCGAGGGTTACGCCTTCCTGCAGCCGGGTCGTGCGGCCGAGGTCCTGTCCGGCGGTACCGTGCTGGGCTGGGTCGGCGAGATTCACCCCGAGGCACGCGAGGCTATGGGCATCGACGAGGTCGTCGTTGCCTTTGAGCTCGACCTGGACAAGCTGATCAAGGGCGCCCGCAACCAGGAGAACTACCGTGAGTTCTCGCAGTACCCTGCCGTTGAGCATGACCTGGCTATCGTGGTCGATAACTCCGTGACCTGCGAGGATCTTGAGCGCCGCATTGCCAGCGCCGGCGGTAAGCTGCTCGAAGGCGTGCGCCTGTTCGATGTCTACCGCGATCCGGTCCGCGTGGGCGTGGGCAAGAAGTCCATGGCCTTTGCGCTTACGTATCGCTCCGACGACCACACGCTCACCAGCGAGGAGGTCGAAAAAGCGCACCAGAAGATCGTCACCAAGGTGTGCAAGGGCGTAAACGGCGAGGTCCGCGGCTAGGTCCTGCGCTGGGGTATGGGTCAGCGGTGGCTGTTGCCGAGTCCTACGTGACTGCTGTTTTCGGTATAAGGCACCGTTGAGCCTGCATATATGACACGCGCATTACATAACGGCGTGCTGCTTTGTCGGCAGTGCGCCGTTTTGCTATGATAGCCCGCGGCGTGTTACGAATCTGACATTACGTAACACTGGAAAGGTGATTCAAGCGGCGTTGCAATTCCGTGCGCCGATAACCGGGAGGCGTACATGCACATTCCAGATAATTATCTGTCCCCGCAGACCGATGCCGTCATGGCGGTGGCGATGGTGCCCGTCTGGGCTCACTGTATCAAGAAGGTGCGCGCCACGCTCGATCGCGAGCACATGGCTTTCCTGGGCATCTGCGCCGCATTTTCCTTCTTGCTTATGATGTTCAACGTGCCGCTGCCCGGCGGCACCACTGGCCACGCCGTTGGTGGCGCACTCATCGCGCTGCTGCTGGGCCCCGAGGCCGCGGCTATCGCGGTTTCGGTCGCGCTGGCGCTGCAAGCGCTGCTGTTTGGCGACGGCGGCATCCTGTCCTTTGGCGCTAACTGCTTTAACATGGCCTTCGTGTTGCCGTTTGCCGCAGCCATCGTGTTCCGCGCGCTTAACAGCCGTTTGCACGACAAGAGCTGGGGCACCTCGGTTTCGGCCATCGTAAGCGGCTGGGTCGGCCTGTGCCTGGCGGCCCTGTGCGCAGCAATCGAGTTTGGTATTCAGCCGATGCTTTTCACGAATGCTTCGGGCGCTCCGCTGTACTGCCCCTTCCCGCTGTCCATTGCCATTCCGGCCATGATGATCCCGCATATGTTGGTAGCCGGCGTGGTCGAGGGCGTGGCGACTGCCGCGATCTACGGCTTTATCAAGAAGACGGCGCCGAGCGTTATCGTCGGCCCCGAAGCCGCCGATGGACAGCTTGCTGCCGAGGGCGCTGCTGCAAAGAAGACCTCGCTGGTCCCCACGCTCATCTTGGTTGCCGTGCTTGTCGTGGCCACGCCGCTGGGCCTGCTGGCCACGGGTGACGCCTGGGGTGAGTGGGACGCCGAGGGCGCCGCGACCGCCGTTCAGGAGGCTGGCGACGACAGCCTGCAGGCTTCGGTCGGTCTCGACACCCCGACCTTTGCCGACGCTCTGCCTACGGGTGATTACCTGCAGGCCTATTCCGAGGAGCAGGGTCTCGGCTTTGCCGGTCAGGCTGCCATGTATATCTTGTCCGGCGTGATTGGCGTGGCGGTGCTCACCATCGCATTCCGTCTGATCTCGCTGACGGTCAAGGAAAGCGGAGCCCATGGCGATGGTCGAGCTGCCTAGCTGGCTTGCGGTCGAGCAGCGTTACGAGCCCACGGGCGCTCGTCATCGCGTGATGCAAAAGAACGTCCTGCACCTGGCGAGCCTGCTTGAGCGGGTTCGCCTGGGTGGAGGCGCGCACGAGGGCGGGTCGATGGTCGACCGCGCCCTTTCTTGCGTTTCGGCTCCGGTGCGCCTGGTGGGGATATTCGTTTGCGTCCTGTGCGTGTGCCTGACACAAAGCCCGCTGTACCTCATGTTGATGGCGGCCATTGCGCTGGTGCTCGTTGCCGTGCGTCCCATACGCGGGCTGCGCGCGACCTTTGTGCCGGCGCTTGGCGCCGCGGGGCTCGCAGTGGTTTTGGCGCTGCCTGCCCTGCTGCTGGGTGCTTCCGCTACGGGCGCCATGCTCAAGATTGCGCTCAAGACCTTCATTAATGTGTCGCTGGTGCTGGGCGCTTCGTGGACCCTCACGTGGAGCCGCATGTCGGCGGCGCTCAAGATGCTGCATCTACCCGACGAAGTTATCTTTACGTTTGATATGGCGCTCAAGCACATCGAGGTGCTGGGTCGTACGGCGCACGATCTGTGCGAATCGGTCATGCTGCGCAGCGTTGGCCGTGCGCCCGAGGGATTTTCGCGTACCGATTCGATCGCGGGTATCATGGGCATGACCTTTATCAAGGCGATGAAATGCAGCCGCGCGATGGACGAGGCTATGCTTTGCCGCGGCTTTGCCGGTGCGTATCCGGCTCCCGCGCGCGCCAGGTTTGGCTGGCGCGATGCGGCCTATGCGGCCGGCGTGGCGCTGCTGACAGTGTTGTGCGCCGTGCTGTAGGCGCTGCTGGTTCCGACTGGGGATGCAAATGGGGAAGGGCGACGTTTTGACGATCGATATGAATAGTGCGGCGGGCACGAACGGTGTGGGCGGCGCCGAGGTCGTTCCGCTCATCGAGCTGCGCGACGTGGTGTTCTCCTATGCGGGGCATACGGTTGTCGATGGCGTGTCGCTGCAGGTCGATCGTGGTGAACTCGTTGCCCTGCTCGGTCCCAACGGCTGCGGCAAGACGACAATCATGCGTCTTATCAACGGCCTTGAGCTCGCGGATGCCGGCGCATACCTGTTTGACGGACGCGTGGTCGATGCGGCGTATCTGAAGGATTCTGCTGCTGCTCAGAAGTTCCACCAGCGCGTAGGCTTCGTATTCCAAAACGCCGATGCCCAGCTGTTCTGCGCCACGGTCGGTGAGGAGGTCGCTTTTGGACCGGCTCAAATGGGGCTGCCGGCAGACGAGCTCGACCGTCGCGTGCACGATGCCATGGAACTGTTTCAAGTTGCCGACCTGGTCGATGCCTCGCCCTATCAGCTTTCGGGTGGGCAAAAGAAGCGTGTGGCGCTGGCGGCAGTCGTATCGATGAACCCCGATATCTTGGTTCTCGACGAACCCACCAATGGGCTCGACGAGGATTCATGCGACATCGTGGTCAACTTCTTGCTGGCCTACGTCGCGGCGGGTAAGACGGTCTTGATGAGCACGCATCACCAGGATTTGGTGCGACGCCTGGGTGCCCGTGCAATCTATATCGATCGATATCACCATGTGGTCGAGGCGCCTTCGCCGTCGTATGGAACCGAAAGCGGTGCTACGGACTAGTTGCTGCGTAGAGCGTGCGTAGCCGCCTGCGCGGCTTTGCCGTGATGGTATAGTTATCCAGGTTTTTTATGGGGGTGGCTATGCCAAGCTGGAACATTCATATCGCTCAGACGGAGCGTTTGCTGGAGCGCACTGGTGCGCTTGCCAATAGCGTGCGCGACCGCAATGCCTTTTTGTTTGGCTGCGTGGTTCCGGATATCTTCGTGGGCTATATGGTCCCTGGCATCGCCGATCCCATCCCGTACCGCATTACGCACTTTGCAAAGCCCGAGCCTATCCCTAAGCCTCGTGAGCATGAGTTCTGGGATACCTATGTGGCACCGTTGCTTAAAGGGGCGCCTGTTGGTACGCCGGCTGCCGCGACCTCGATTGTCGAGGAGCGTGAGCGACTCAATCGGGTACATTATCCCCAACGCTACAAGGATGCCGAGCCGGTTGCCGGTCCCGGTGCTAGCGAGCTTTCGCTCGCGCCCGATGACGTGGCGCAGTCGCTGCTCGATCTGACGCTGGGCGTTTGGTCTCACCTCGTGGCCGATACCGTGTGGAATACGCGCGTGAATCAGTACCTGGAGGCGCACGGCGGCAAGCCGTGCGAGGAATTCCGCATTAAAAAGCAAGGCGACTTTGACTGGTTTGGCAAGACGCTCGGGATCGTTTCGATTCCGCGCGCGACCGATCGCCTGTATACTGCGGCGACGCGTTTTGGTCAGTATCCCATCCATAAGGAGTATGTGCTCAAGACCATTGGCGTTATGCACGAGATTGTACGCGAAAACCCCGGCGAGCCCGACCATCCGCCATACCGCCTGCTGACCGAGGAATTCTTCGACGCGACGTTTACCGAGGTCATCGAGCTGACCGAGGCGGGTTTTGCCGCCCGTGTCGAATCGCCCGATGTGCCTGCGCTGCCCCTGATTGCTAGCTGCTAGCTGGCCGGCCCGGCAGTGAATAGCTCAACCCAATCGACAAGTAGCTCTTGCCGTAAGGTATCTTCGGCAATGCGCTCCTGTTTGGTCTTTGGGATGTGGGGAAGCCCGGCCTTTTTATGGATGAGCTCGGCTATGTGGTCGAAGCTCTTCTTCTCCTTGATCTGGTCATAGGTAATTTGGATGACGTCGTAGCCCATGCTTGTGAGTGCGGTGGCGCGCTCGGCATCGGAGAGGCTCGCGGCTTCGCTGTCGTGGGCAGAGCGGCCTTGGCATTCCAGAATGACGCCCATGCTGTCGGTGGCGCTTTCGATGAGGATATCGGCGTAGCAGCAGGTTTTGTCATACAGCGAACGTGCGGCTTCACTGAGCGGGATGCGCGCGTTGTTGGCGATCTCGATGCCCTGACCGCCCTCGTCGCGGGGGAGCGAGATAAGCATGGAGGTCTGTACTTCGAAGGGCGAGGCGGCCTGCCCCGTCATGTGCTCGGCCGCCCAGCGCAGTTGTTTGACGCCGCGCAGGCCTGCGGCTTGCTTGGCGAACGCGGCGATATCCGTTGCGGTAAGAAGCGGCGTGCGCTTCCACAAGTTGGTGTCATTGCCCTTGGTGTCGTTAACTCGCTCCCACCCGCAGTTGGGTGGAATGAACTTAAGCGAAATAGCTTCATCGAGTTGTTGTTGCGTTCGCTCGCAGGGCTTAAACACTGCAAAGGAGCCGCACATCTCGTAGCAAGCCATGAGTAACTGGTTGCGTGAAACCTGCGTAGCAAGGTTGAGCAGCGTGAACTCCGGTGACGTGACATCAAACCCATGTTCAGTCTGCCTAAACGACCCCGGAGGTGGTTCTTGGGTCAGGAGGTGCGATTTAAACAGGCTTCGCGACCCGGATTGTGCCCGAGTGAATACAAGCCTGTGAAGTGGTGCGTGAAGCAGGTCTTTTACAACTGCATGACTTCCGAGGCCACAACATCTGCGATCCATATTGCCAAGGCTAATGGCGGGGTAAAGGCCTAATACCTGCGGCGGGATGCGGTAGTAGTTAAAGGCGGATTGCCCACAAAGCGTCAGGTCCATAATGCCCTCCTGGCCGAAATCATCTCTTTGAAGCGAGTGATGCCAGTGTCAATCCGGAAGTATGCGGCAAAAACTGAACCCTATGAGCGGACCTGGCTTTTGAGGCTAGTTTATCAGGCATTTTGTTGCGAAAAAACAGGGTGTGCTCGGAGGTTCCAGAATTTGCCGCATACTTCCGAAAACCAGGTCGATTTGGTTCTTGCTAAAACGATTTATCAGCTCTGTGTGAGGTGTGGGTTTGCCACCGGGCGAACACTTTTAGCGCTTGGGGCTTTATTTTTTGGGCCTCGGAGGGCGGATTTCGCGCTTTTGGTAATGAAATGGGTGCGTGCCATGTCGTGCGGTAGGCATCGGTGCACAGAAAAAGGGCCCGGAAGGCGAAGCCTTCCGGGCCCTTTGCAATGCAAACTTGCTTGCAAGTGCGATTTAGCGCACCTGAGCGACGTAAGCGACGTTGGTCGAGGAGACCTTGTCCTCGAGCTGGACGCTCATGCGGGGGTCGCCGGCGGTGGCGACGGTCAGATCGCCGGTCTCGACGTAGCCGAGCTCCTTAGCGGTCTCGATCGCCTTGACGATCGTGCCGTTGACGGTGCCCTGGGTAATCTCGGCCTGGTGCGGGATAACGCCCCAGTACATAATCATCTGCTGGACGGCCCACTCGTGGCGGGAGAACGCGCAGATCGGCATGTTGGGACGGAAGTGCGAGATCAGGCGAGCAGTACGGCCGGTGGTCGTCGGCACGGTGATGCACTTGGCGCCAACGGTGGTGGCCATGTTCACAGCGGACATACCCACAACGTTGTTGACGACGCGGGTGCCGTGAGCGTCAGCCGGAACCTCGAGCGGAGCGTGAGCCGGGAGGTACTTCTCGGTCTCGAGAGCAATGCTGGCCTGCATCTTGACGGCCTCGACCGGGTACTTACCGGCAGCGGACTCGCCGGACAGCATAACGGCGTCGGTGCCGTCGTAGATAGCGTTAGCAACGTCGGCAACCTCGGCGCGCGTCGGGCGCGGGTTCTGCTGCATGGAGTCGAGCATCTGCGTAGCGGTGATGACGGGCTTGTAGGCCGCGTTGCACTTGGCGATGATCTCCTTCTGGATATGGGGAACGAGCTCGGGCTTGATCTCGATGCCCAGGTCGCCACGGGCGACCATGATGCCGTCGGAAGCCTCGAGGATCTCGTCAAAGTTCTCGACGCCCAGGGCGCACTCGATCTTCGGGAAGATCGTCACGTGCTCGCCACCGTTCTCGCGGCAAAGCTTGCGAATGCCGCGGACGGACTCGCCGTCACGGATGAAGGAAGCGGCGATGTAGTCGATGTTCTCGGTCAGGCCAAAGAGGATGTCCTGACGATCGCGCTCGGTGATGGCGGGCAGCGAGATGTTGACGTTGGGCATGTTGACGCCCTTGCGCTCGCCGATCAGGCCGTCGTTCTTGACGACGCAGGTCATGTCCTGGCCGTCGACGGACTCGACCTCGAGGGCAACCAGGCCGTCATCGATCAGGATGAGGGAGCCCTTCTCGACCTCGGAGGGCAGAGCCAGGTAGTCGAGGGAGATGTGCTCAGCGGTGCCATGGAAATCCTCGGACGTGGGCTGAGCGGTGACGACGATCTTGTCGCCGGTCTTGACGGCAACCTTCTTGCCGTCGACCAAAAGGCCGGTGCGGACCTCGGGGCCCTTGGTGTCGAGCAGGATGCCGACGGGCAGACCGAGCTCCTTGGAAATACGACGGACGCGCTCGATGCGACCGTGGTGCTCGTCGTAGGATCCGTGCGAGAAGTTAAAACGGGCGACGTTCATGCCCGCCTTGATCATCTCGCGGATGGTCTCGTCGCTATCGCAGGCGGGACCCATGGTGCATACAATCTTGGTGCGCTTGTACATTCAGACCTCCATCTGACATCGTCTTGCGCTGATAGATAAACCATAAGAAATAAAACTGAGATGATTATAACGAAATGCCGACCGAATACCCCAAAAAATCGACCGTATGCCGAATTAGAAGTTCATTTTTTGCGGAAAAACGGTATATGCAAAAACTTTACCAACCGTTCTAACCGCTGCTATCTGGGCGATATTTTAGTTCGATGATGCGCCGAAGAAAAAACGTTTTATCAATGTTGAGCATCACACGGTCTGCATCGTTGCACTCGAGCCGTGTTTCCAGATGGAATGTTTTGGCTAGACGCGTCGCTTTGGGGTACCATAGCTCCACTATCAACTGCCGCTCAGCACGGCAGCCTTGATGAGCCCTTGCCCTTCTCCTGGGAATTATGATCGGGCATCAATCTGCTGAGTGGCCCGAATCCCAGGAGGGGACTCTATATGCAAAAGGAATACCTGTCCGCCGCGGCGGAGGTACTCAGCGACCAAGGTGTCGATGAGAACCTCGGCCTGAGCAACGACGAGGCGTCGTCGCGCCTCGCCAAGACAGGCCCTAACAAGCTCGAGGAAGCCGAGAAGACCCCGTTGTGGAAGCGCTTCTTTGAGCAGATGGCCGACCCCATGGTCATCATGCTGATCGTTGCCGCCGTCATCAGTGCACTCACGGGCATGGTCAAGGGCGAGCCCGACTTTGCCGATGTCGCCATCATCATGTTCGTCGTTATCGTCAACTCGGTGCTGGGCGTGGTTCAGGAGGCCAAGAGCGAGGAAGCTCTCGAGGCCCTGCAGGAGATGAGCGCGGCGCAGTCCAAGGTGCTGCGCGACGGCAAGCTCGTGCACCTGCCGAGCGCCGAGCTCGTGCCCGGCGATGTGATCATGCTCGAGGCGGGCGACTCCGTCCCGGCCGACTGCCGTGTGCTCGAGAGCGCCACGATGAAGATCGAGGAGGCCGCCCTTACCGGCGAGTCCGTACCCGTCGAGAAGCATGCCAACGTGATCGAGCTCTCCGCCGGCACCGACGACGTGCCGCTCGGCGACCGCAAGAACATGTGCTACATGGGTTCCACCGTGGTATACGGCCGCGGCCGCGCCGTCGTGGTCGGCACCGGCATGAACACCGAGATGGGTAAGATCGCCGGCGCCCTGGCCGAGGCTAAGGAAGAGCTCACGCCGCTGCAGGTGAAGCTTGCCGAGCTCAGCCGCATCCTCACCATCATGGTTATCGTCATCTGCGTCGTCATCTTTGGCGTCGACATCATCCGCCACGGCGTGGGCAACGTTCTTACCGATCCGACCGCGCTGCTCGACACCTTTATGGTCGCTGTATCGCTTGCCGTCGCCGCCATCCCCGAGGGCCTGGTCGCCGTCGTGACCATCGTGCTGTCGCTTGGCGTGACCAAGATGGCCAAGCGCCAGGCAATCATCCGCAAGCTCTCTGCCGTCGAGACGCTCGGTTGCACGCAGACCATCTGCTCCGACAAGACCGGTACCCTTACCCAAAACAAGATGACCGTCGTCAAGCACGAGCTCGCTGCGCCCAAGGAGAAGTTCCTGGCCGGCATGGCGCTGTGCTCCGACGCCCAGTGGGACGAGGAGCTGGGCGAGGCCGTGGGTGAGCCGACTGAGTGCGCGCTCGTCAACGATGCCGGCAAGGCTGGTCTTACTGGCCTGACTGCCGAGCACCCGCGCGTGGGCGAGGCCCCGTTCGACTCGGGCCGCAAGATGATGTCCGTGGTCGTCGAGACCCTGGACGGCGAGTATGAGCAGTACACCAAGGGCGCGCCCGACGTGGTGATCGGCCTGTGCACCCATATCTACGAGGGCGATAAGGTCGTCCCCCTGACCGAGGAGCGTCGCGCCGAGCTCGTGGCCGCCAACAAGGCCATGGCCGACGAGGCCCTGCGCGTGCTGGCGCTGGCAAGCCGCACCTACACCGAGGTCCCGGCCGACTGCAGCCCCGCCGCGCTCGAGCACGACCTGGTCTTCTGCGGCCTGTCCGGCATGATTGACCCGGTCCGCCCCGAGGTCGCCGACGCCATCCGCGAGGCGCACGACGCCGGTATCCGCACCGTCATGATCACGGGCGACCACATCGACACCGCCGTGGCCATCGCCAAGCAGCTGGGCATCGTCGCCGATCGCAGCCAGGCCATCACCGGTGCCGACCTCGACCGCATGAGCGACGAGGAGCTCGACGCGCACATCGAGGACTACGGCGTGTACGCCCGCGTCCAGCCCGAGCACAAGACCCGCATCGTCGAGGCTTGGAAGTCGCGCGACCAGATCGTGGCCATGACGGGCGATGGCGTCAACGACGCCCCGTCCATCAAGCGTGCCGACATCGGCGTCGGTATGGGCATCACCGGCACCGACGTCACCAAGAACGTCGCCGACATGGTACTTGCCGACGATAACTTCGCCACCATCATCGGTGCCTGCGAAGAGGGCCGTCGCATCTACGACAACATTCGCAAGGTCATCCAGTTCCTGCTTTCGGCCAACCTTGCCGAGGTCTTCTCGGTGTTTATCGCCACGCTCATCGGCTTTACCATCTTCCAGCCGGTGCAGTTGCTGTGGGTGAACCTGGTCACCGACTGCTTCCCCGCGCTCGCGCTGGGCATGGAGGATGCCGAGGGCGACATCATGAAGCGCAAGCCGCGCAACGCCAAGGACGGCGTCTTTGCCGGTCACATGGGCCTGGACTGCTTGGTTCAGGGCCTGATCATTACCGTGCTGGTGCTGGCGAGCTTCTTTGTGGGCGTGTACTTTGACATGGGCTACATCCACATCGCCGATATGATCGCCGGCAATGCCGACGAGGAAGGCGTGATGATGGCGTTCATCACGCTCAACATGGTCGAGATCTTCCACTGCTTTAATATGCGCAGCCGTCGTGCGTCGCTGTTTAGCATGAAGAAGCAGAACAAGTGGCTGTGGGCTTCGGCCGCGCTGGCGCTGGTGCTGACGGTGATCGTAACCGTGCAGCCGACGCTTGCCGAGATGTTCTTTGGCCCCGTGACGCTTGAGCTTAAGGGCGTTATCGCCGCGCTGGGCCTGGCCTTCCTGATCATCCCGCTGATGGAGATCTACAAGGCGATCATGCGCGCGGTCGAGAAGGAGTAAGTTAACCTGTCCGGGCCCGCCCCTGCGTGTTTTCTTCTTCGCTGGTCCTCGCGCTTCGCGCTGCGGGATCGCTCAGAAGAAAACACTCCCGGGGCGGGCCCTGTGGTATCCTTGCTGGCTTTCTCGCGCGCGGATGAAAAAGGGCTGAGGGAAAGTTTGTGAGCTGGTCGGGCTTTGCCCGGCCAGCTCTATTTTTAGAGCATTTGCTCGACCGACTCTTTTTGTGAGCTGGATTGTATGGGGTTGAATCGGCGACGCGTTAGGAGAAGCCGGGAACGTCGCTGAAGGGGATTTGGGGCATAAAGAGAACGATGACGGCCATAATTCCCCAGTAGATTTGCAGAGGTAGCGGAGCCGATATCAGGGCATTAAAGAAGGACAAACCCTTTTTGCTTCCATATAGCTGGACCGAGCTGAGAAGAGCAATTCCAAAAGAGATGGCGCTCGGCCAGCATGCTTTGACAATGAGGCTAAGGAAATAGCATATTAATGTTATCGCTATGCACCCAATGCCCCAGAGCCACTTCTTGTTGAGGAAATACTGGATACCCCATACACCAATTACGGGGGCAATGATGACTGGCAACATAGCCGTATCCTAACTATTTATACAACGAATGTATTCTCCGGAGTTGGGGGGATAGACGCTGCAAGGTAGACGGTACGTGTTGCCTGCGGGTACGGGGCGTCCAAGGAGTTGCTTTGCTGCATACTCAGTCCAATAACCTCCGGTTATGCTTATGAACTTCTTAATAAGTCCGTCGATTACAACCCCCGTTACATAGCCGATGAGTTCTTTTCCAATAAAAATGGCAATTTTGACGATCCATTCTTTAGCGCCGCGTGTGGCAGCTGCTAAATCATCCAAAGACAGGGTCTGGAATCGATCGATAATTTGGACATCTCCGTTTTCATCTAGTGCGTATGTCGTCCATCCTGTGCCGGACTCATTGACAGCTTCAATGTACTCTTCGGCAGAAGGGAACTCTACTTCAAGAGGTTGCGCCTTAGATTGCTTTGGTGAAATGGCAATTGAGCAAAGCGCAACTGCGCTTGCGATGAATGACTTACGGCTTACGGGAACGTTACGCAGCATGTGTATCCTCCTGACATTTAGCTTGACATTGCTGTGTTGTTCAGATTCAGCCTCCAATCCGTGAAACGCATTTCAAACGAATCAAGCGTGGAAAGGTCGAACTCGGACGCTATCTTTCCTTCAGAGATGGCAAAAATTGAAGGATAAAACTCGAATGACGGCAGAAGCGCCTTAAGTGTTTCCCTATCAACCTCCTTTTGGCTCTTAGGGACAACGAGGATCTCGATGTCGTTCTTGAGACTCGGCGAAAGCGAGCGTTCTGCCGCACGGAGCTCTTCACAGGCCGGGCAGCCCTCCAGCTCAATTTGCACGATAAAAGATTCGCCTTTGCTTAATTTCGATCGAAATACGGGCAATGAGATATTGATTGGATCGGAATTGGTTCGTACTGACGAGAAGAGGGCGAAAAGGGACAGCGATAAGATAAGGATAAGGACGGCTTGCTTTCTCATGGGTCCTCCAAACTCTATAAAGTTAAATTACTTTATATAAAACATTAAATAAAGATTCTTAAAAATGAACGGTATCGATTTGCTGGTAAACGGTTTTGAGCGAGAGCGGTTGGATTGAAAAGTACAATGAACGCAGGGAAATAAGGAAAAAAGGAGGAGAAATGAAAGATCGCGATATACATCTGCGGTTGACGACGAGTTTTCTGACAATCTTCTGTATCGCCCTGGCGGTTCAAGCGCTATGTTGCGTGGTGTTGTTCGTTCATCTTGCGAACCTGTTGCTCATCGAGGGTATCTCTGCGGTGAGCGGCGGATTTCTGCTCTTGTTTATGGTTAGCACGCTTTGCGACGCTGCAACGTTTCTTCTGTTTACGATTCTGACGGCGAAAGTCAGGCATGAGGGTCGTCCTTTTGGTAAGTGGCAGACCAGGATTTTGGTCGTGGCTGGCCTCCTGATGTCGGTAAAAGCCGTCATCAGCATCATATGGCCGACGATTCAATTACCATACAGCAATGTTCTTGGAACGGCTGAGCCCGTGTTTCCCGAGTTTGATTTTCAATCGCTTTCTTACGGACTCGTTTTCTTTGCGTTGGCGGGGGTCTTTGAATACGGTAGGGTATTGCAGGAAGATGCAGACGAGATTCTCTAGGGGGTGGCACGGTGCCGATTGTTATGCGTCTTGACCGCGTGATGGCGGACCGTAAAATCTCGTCGCAGGAACTTGCCGAAATCATTGGAATATCGCCTGTTAATCTGTCTCGAATTAAAACGGGAAGACTCAAGGGGATCCGCTTTTCTACACTTCAAGCAATGTGCGAGGCGCTTCATTGCAAGCCCGGCGACATCATCGATTGGATGGATGATGACGAGTACGCCGCAGCATTTGGTAAGTCGGACGGAACAATGCGTTAAAATACCTGCTCAGTTGTGTGGTTTTGTGCTGGGAGGCGTTTGTGGGCAAGGCTAAGGCTAAGGCGAAGAAAAAGACGACGGGGGCGCGGGCTAAGCGCGATCGTCGTCGGAAGCTCGCGACCGAAGCCCCTGCATCTGCTGAGGAGTTGCTGGCGAGTGTACCGGGGCTTGACGCGCTGCAGGATGTTCCGGCGTTCGATGACCTGCCGGTCGATGCGGCTCAGCAGGCTGCATTTGACGACTTTTGCGCGCAGGCCGAGGAGCCCGAGCAGATGCAGCTCGGCGCCGTGGTGCGCCTGGACCGTGGGTTTCCGTTGGTGGCGACTGCCGATGACGCGTTTCGTGCCGAGCATGCCGTAGGGTTTGCCAAGTCGCGTGGCGAGGACGAGGTCTTGCTGCCCGCCGTGGGCGACCGCGTGGCGGTTCGCCGTGCTCCCGGGCATGACATGGGCGTGATCGAGTGCGTGCTGCGGCGCCGTACGAGCTTTGAGCGTTGGCGTGGCCGTGCCCGCGGGGAGCGCCAGGTGCTCTGCTCCAACGTTGACAGCGTGCTGATCGTGCAGGCGCTCGGCGCCGGCGAGGTGCTGCTCGATCGCGTGGCGCGCTCACTGGTGTTGGCGCTCGATTGCGATGCCGAGCCGGTGGTGGTGCTCACCAAGGCCGACCGCTGCGAGGCCGAGGAGCTCGAGCGCGATCTGGACCGCGTGCGCCGTCTGGTGGGTCCGGACGTGCGCGTGATCGTGACATCTTCTGCCGAGGGCATCGGCTTAGACGAAGTGCGCGCCTGCGTACCGGCTGGGAGCTGTGCCATGATCTTGGGCGAGTCGGGCGCCGGCAAGTCAACGCTGCTCAATGCGCTGCTGGGCCACGATGCGCTAGCCACTGGCGGC
>URCS01000038.1 GCA_900546455.1 uncultured Collinsella sp.
CCTCGGCACGCTCGCGACGCACGGGGCTGTCGTCGCTTGCCTCGGTGAGCAGGCACAGGCGCTCGCTGCCCGCAGCGGCCAAGGCGTCTACCAAGCCGGCGACCAGCTCACGGTTGTTAGATGTCACCAGATCGACACCGCCGTCGGCAACATCGCGGTCGAGCAGCACAACGGGCAGGCGCCCCGCTGCCGCGACGATCGCCTCGTCATTGCCTCCGCAGGTGTTGACGACCAAGCCGTCCACGCCGGCATCGATAAGTCTGGTGAGCGACTCGGCCTCCTTGGCAGGGTCGTTGCCGCTGATGGCCGTCATAAGCGAGCAACCGCGCGCGGCAGCGCTGGCGGAAAGCCCCTCGAGCATGGCGCTCGAGAACGGGTTGGCGATGTCGGCCAGGATCACGCCGATGAGATTGGTGCGCGAGCTGCGCAGGTTGCGCGCGGCGGCACGGGGACGGTAGCCGGTGCGCTCGATGACCTCGGCGATGCGGGCGCGAGTCTCCTCGGTCATCTGCCCAGGGCGGTTGTTGAGGTAGCGCGAAACGGTAGCCGGGCTCACGCCCGCCTCGGCGGCAATGTCCTTGATTCTCATATGCGCCATAGCGCCCCTCGTTTCCCAATGTCGGCAGTCTGAGCCATTTTAGGCATTTTTTAACATTCTCGGTTGCAAAACGCTGTAGGTGAGCGGCATCGTTTTTGCGCCTCGAGCAGATGCGATGATGGACTAGACTGACGAGTCTTTAGGCAGCTCAAAGTAGTCGGGATGCAAGGCGATAACCGGGCCCTGCTCCTCGGGCATCAGATGCAAGTGCGTCTCTGCCAGATAGCTCGCCGTGTCGGTATCGCCCCTCTTAATGGCCTCGAGAATCCGGCGATGCTGCCGGCGAATCGGCTCCCAATCCAGGTCCTGCGACACCATACGCAACCAGTTGTATCGCTCAAAATGCGTGTTGACGCTCTTCATCCAATCCCACAGCATGTGACGACCGGCAATCACGAAACACGTCTCATGGAACAGGTTGTCCAGGTCAAAAAAACGACGCGTTTCGCTATGGTCGAGCGACTCGGACTCGGCAAGAATCTGCTCGAGCCGATGCTTTTGCTCGGGCGAGGCGGCCGAACAGCATTTAATAAGCACGCTTCTCTCGAGCTTCTCGCGCAAGAAACAGGCATTCTCGGCGTGTTCCATGCTGATCTTAGAGACGTAGGTGCCGCTCTTGGGACGCGTTTCCACCAGCTCTTGCTCGCGCAGGCGCACAAAGGACTCGCGAATGGGCGTGCGCCCGATTCCCGTCTCCTTTTCCAGACCAATCGCCGAAAGGCGCGTGCCGGGCCTGAGCTCGGCATAGATGATCTTGGAGCGCAATGCGTTGTATGCCTGATCTTGCAGACTCTGATAATGCTGCTGTTCCATAAAGCCCTCGGATAAACCCCTGCTTTGTCGAATATCACCTCAGTAATACTATCGCATCGGCACGTCGCAACCGGTCTTTTGGGGCGGGGCTCTTTTGGTCTATGAGTGCTCGTATTTCGTAGCGCGGCCTGTCCCCTGCTTTACAATTGCGCTTCGACCAATCAGCGATTCGAGCGCCGCCAACGTCCGCATGCGGCTCAGCCCCGTCTGTTTTTCAATCTCGCTTCGCGACATAATTCGCCCGCCCGACAAGGCCTTGAGAACCTGGACCTCTTCCTCGGACCCTTCAAAGGCATCGGTAACGGGCAATGTGACGGCCACCATACCGCCGCGAACATCAAAAATTGGTTGATTGATCGAATCGCGATAGGCACGTCTAATGCGCGCAATTCCCGTACCAAATTTCTCGATGTAATCCAGCTTTAAGAAGGCCTCTGCAACGATGGGGTTTCTGAGCACGGATATCTGCCCATACAGGTATTGTTCCGTCGTCAAACCGGCGGGCAGCGATCCGGGGGAGGTCACAACGACACGATCATCGTACAGGGCAATTTGAACGTTCGCTCGAACGTCCCACGTCCGATGCACCAAAGCGTTTGCAACAGCTTCGCGGAATGCCTCAAGAGGAATTCGATCGGTTTGGACGCGCTCCATCCCTTCGATACGCTCATAACGGTAGTAGCGTGCAAACATAGCCACCGCCCTGTCCGCCTGCTCAATTGCGGATACATTTGTCGCCGCCTCGCGATCCAAAATCACATCCTCGGTATCGCCAAAACGGACGCAGTCGATGCCTGGAAAATCATTCTTATCCGCTAAAATCGCCGCGGCATTGGTATAGCCATCCTTGCCGAGCAAGCGGAGCGTACGCATGATATCCGGCGTTAGCTCGGAAATGCCGAGGTGTTCAACACACTTATGCTCGAGCGTATGAAAACCCAAGTCCTGGCGAGCCGACGTGAGCGCGTCGAACGTTACGTTGCTGCCTTCGAGCGTCAGCCTGCCATACTCAAACCGGTCGACCTCCACCGTTGCCGAATCGTTTCGTCTGTAGGCCTTTCCCTTGCTTCGATAGGGTTTGTCCTGCCCCTCATAAACCGTAAGGATTACGATCCCGTGCTTCTCATCGGGCTCGAGCGTGTAACGGGGAGCGGGGTCCAAGCTGTCATTAATCATATTCTCGATGCGGAGACACTCTGCGACCGGATCTGCAAGGCCGACAACCACGCCCTCGTCATCAACGCCAAACTCAATCTTGCCCGTCCCATAGTTTGCATAGGCGCTCACCGTTTTAAGAAACGTCGGCGTAACGCTTTCCTTGTATTCGACTGTAGGGCTCTCTCTAACAACCATATGCACAACCCCCTCGTTTCGTACCATTCATAACCGTATTATAAGACGAAAACCATTTGCGTATTGATTTATCCAAAACGCAAACGGTTTTCGTCTTGATTTGCGTACGGAATCAAGACGCGTAATTTCGCTTTCGTATGGCTCAATATCGGACGCAGACAGTTTTCGTCTGTCAATACGCCTGCAATCCAAACGAAAAGAGCCCCGAGCTCGTATGAACTCGGAGCTCTTTGTGCCGCACATCTATGAGAGGAGAAATTCGATGCGTACGGACGCTACTCCATGAAGCCGCCCTGGGATGGCGGCGACCTCGTCAATGGGGTCAGGTTTACATGCACCAAGTTGGTGCAAAGTAACCTGCCCTCACGCAACAAGGGGCCGGCTAGAGCTCGCAGGCCACTTTGTAGCCGTCGCCGATGGCGTCGCGGATGTTGCCGCACTTGTTGGCGTCGCCCAGCACGTGGGTGGTAACGCCGGCAGCTGCCAAGTCGTCGGCAAGCTTGGTGTTGGGGCGGTAACCCATCGCCAGCACCAACGTATCGGCACCGGTGATGGTATGGATCTCGCCGTCCTTCTCGTAGCTGATAGTGTCCTCGGTGATCTCGGTCACCTTTGCCTCGGTCAGCACGTGAACGCCCTTGGAGAGCATGCGCGTGATGAGCACCGCGCGACCGGCACCGCCCTCGTTGGCGGCGAGCGTCTTGGTCATCTCGATGACGGTGACGTCGCGGTTGGCCGGCGACAGGTCGTTGACCAGCGGGGCCAGGTAGTCGGCCGTCTCGCAGCCAACGGTGCCGCCGCCCACGATGACGATCTTCTTGCCCGGGAAAGCCTTGCCACCCAGCAGGTCGTCGGCCGTCATAACCTGCTTAAAGCCCTGCATGAATGCCGGAGCGATGGGCTCGGCACCATAAGCCAGGACGACCTCGTAGCCCGCGTAGTCACGCTGAATGTCCTCGGCAGTAAGCTCGGTGCCAAATACGCACTTCACGCCCGCCTCAGCAAGACGGCGATACTGGTACTTGATCACGCGGGTGAGTTCCTGCTTTGCCGGCGGAACGGCCGCGATGCGCATCTCGCCACCCGGTGCGTCCTGCTTATCCACGAGCACCACGTTGTGGCCGCGCTTGGCGGAAATGTAGGCAGCCTCCATGCCCGCAGGACCAGCGCCCACAACGAGCACGTTCTTGGCCTCGGCGGCAGGCTCGTAGCCAGCCTCGTCGCGCTCCACGTCCGGGTTGACGGTGCAGGAGATGCGCTTGCCGAACATGATGCCGTTCAGGCAGCGCAGGCAGCCGATGCAGGGGCGAATATCGTCGGCATTACCAGATGCGGCCTTATTGCAGAACTCGGCATCGCACAGATTGGCGCGGCCCATCATGCAAATGTCGGCAGCGCCGTCCTCGATCAGCTCCTCGGCAATCCAGGCCTCGTTGATACGGCCGACGGTGGCGACGGGAATGTTGACGTGCTTTTTGATCTCGCGCGAGCAGGCGGCGTGCGAGGCCTGCTGGGTACCGGCGGCGGGAATCGCAGAGCCGCGCTTGATGGTGGTGCCGCCCGAGACATGAATCATGTCGACGCCGGCCTTCTCCAGGCGACGCGAGACGTAGATCATGTCGTTGAGGGTCAGACCGCCGTCGGTGTACTCATCGCCCGAGATGCGGACGTCGATGATAAAGTCCTTGCCGCAGCGCTCGCGAATCTCGGCGATGACCTCGAGCAGGAAGCGCATGCGGGCGTCGAGCGAGCCGCCGTACTCATCGGTGCGCTTGTTGTAGAGCGGGGTCAAAAAGCCGCCGAGCATACCGTGGGCGTGCGCGGCGTGGACCTCGACGCCGTCGACGCCAGCCTTCTGCATACGCACGGCAGCGTCGCCAAACTGATGCGTGAGCTCGTGGATTTCATCGACCGTGATAGGACGCGGCGCCTCGCGGGCATAGGACGGGCCCACAAAGGACGGAGCGATCAGGCGCGGCGTGCCCGGAATGTTAAAGGCCATGTAGGCGGGGTGGAAGAGCTGCGGCATGATCTTGCAGCCGTACTCGTGGACGGCTGCGGCGAGCTTTTCCCAGCCGGGGATAAACGTGTCGTCGTAGCAGCACATGTCACCCGGCAGATAGGTATAGGTGGGCTCGACCGTCACGACCTCGGTGATGATGAGGCCCACGCCGCCCTTGGCACGAGCGCGGTAGTGATCGACCAGGTCGTCGGTCACATAGCCGTGGTCGGCCAGGTTGGTGGACACCGGCGGCATAAAGACACGGTTCTTGACCTCGGTCGTACCGACCTTGATGGGGCTAAAGAGCATCGGATAGGCGGAAGACTCCATACAGGGTTCCTTTCGTTTAAGCCGCTCGGCGGCAGTTGCTAACACACCTATCGTATCAGCAACCGCCGCATTCGCACTCGCTCGCACTCTCCACCTTCAATCCCGACCCTCACAAAAAAGTTGCGGTGGAATACGGAGTAGATAAGGCCTTTGACAGCCAAAACAGTCCGTATTCCACTGCAACTGATGGGCGGGGTGGAATTAAGGGCTCAGATAGTCAGTCATGCCCTCATCCGCCACTCCCTCACCTACAGCGCGCCGTCCAGCATAAGGTTCACCTTGAGCACGTTGACTGTAGGCTCGCCGAAGACGCCCAGGAATCGGCCCTTGGTGCACTGGGCGATGATCTCGCGAACCTCGCCTTCGCTCTTGCCCGTGGCCTTCGCCAGGCGCGGTACCTGGTACTCGGCGGCATCGGGGGAGATCTCGGGGTCGAGCCCTGAGCCAGAACACGTCACCAGGTCGACGGGCACAGCATCCATATCGGCATCGGGGTTGGCGGCGCGGATCTTCTTCACGCGCGCATCCACAAGCTGCCGATACTCCTCACTCGCCGGGGACAGGTTGGATGGGGCACCATACGCCATGAGCTCGCCATCTTCGCCTTCGAAAATTGACACGTTCTGGATGCGGCCCCACATGTGGTCCTCATCCTCGAAGTTCTGGCCGATGAGCTCGGAACCCACAACCTTGCCGTCGACCGTAATGAGCGAACCGTTCGCCTGATACGGGAACGCAACCTGGGCGATGCCGGTCACGACGAGCGTATAGCCCAGACCGCAGACAACGGTAAACAGCGCGAACACGCCAAGTGCGCGCGATGCGATACCTTTGAACATACATACCTCCGTCTACATCATGCCAATGCCGAACAAGGCCAGCAGCATGTCGATAATCTTGATGAATACGAACGGCGCCACAATACCGCCCAGGCCCCACACCAGCAGGTTGTGGGTCAGCAGCTGGCCGGACGAAAGCTCGCGGTACTTCACGCCTTTCAGGGCGGCAGGAATCAGCGCGACGATGACCAGCGCGTTGTAGATAATGGCGGACAGCACGGCAGTCAACGGGCTGGTGAGCCCCAGGATGTTGAGGGCGTCCAACCCGGGGTAGATCGGCGAGAATAGCGCCGGGATGATGGCGAAATACTTGGCGACGTCGTTGGCGACCGAGAAGGTCGTGAGCGAGCCGCGGGTCATGAGCAGTTGCTTGCCGATACGCACGATATCGATGAGTTTGGTGGGGCTGGAGTCGAGGTCGACCATGTTGCCGGCCTCCTTGGCAGCCTGGGTTCCCGTGTTCATGGCCACGGCGACATCCGCCTGCGCCAGTGCCGGCGCGTCGTTGGTGCCGTCGCCGGTCATCGCGACCAGATGGCCCTCATGCTGGAACGCGCGGATCTTATCGAGCTTGCCCTCGGGCGTCGCTTCGGCCAGGAAGTCATCCACACCGGCCTCGGCGGCAATTGCCGCGGCCGTCAGCGGATTATCACCCGTCACCATTATGGTCTTGATACCCATGCGGCGCAGGTCGGCGAACTTTTCCTTCACGCCGGACTTGATGATGTCCTTAAGGTAGACGACACCCAGCACACGTCGGTCCTTTGCCACGACCAACGGGGTGCCACCCACCTTCGCAATGCGTTCGACGGCCTCGTCGCACTCCTTCGAGAACACTCCTCCGGCAGCCTCCACATAAGCGCGAACGGAATCGGCCGCACCCTTGCGAATCTCGCTGTCGGCGTAGTTCACACCGGACATGCGGGTCGCCGCGGTGAAGGGGATGAACTCCATGCCCTTATCCTCGAGTGTGCGGCCGCGCAGCCCAAACTGCTCCTTGGCGAGCACGACGATAGAGCGGCCCTCAGGGGTCTCATCCGCCAGAGAGGACAGCTGCGCGGCATCGGCCAGCTCCGCGGGATCGACGCCGTCGACCGGGATGAACTCGGCGGCTTGGCGGTTACCCAGGGTAATGGTGCCGGTCTTGTCGAGCATGAGGATGTCGACGTCGCCGGCGGCCTCGATGGCGCGACCGGACATGGCCAGCACGTTGGCCTCGTTCAGACGGCTCATGCCGGCGATGCCAATGGCGGACAGAAGGGCACCGATGGTTGTGGGAGCCAGGCACACGAGCAGCGCCACGAGCGTGGTCACGGCCGTGGGGTTCGCCATACCGTTGAGCCCTGCAGAGAAACTCGAGTAGCAGTACAGTGCGAGCGTCACGAGGATGAAGATGACGGACAGAGCAACCAGAAAGATCTCGAGCGCGACCTCGTTGGGGGTCTTCTTGCGGGCGGCGCCCTCGACCATGGCGATCATCTTGTCCAGGAAGCTCTGGCCGGGCTCACTGGAGATCTTGACGATGATCCAGTCGGACAGCACCGTGGTACCGCCGGTAACGGCAGAGCGGTCGCCGCCGGCCTCGCGGACCACGGGGGCGGACTCGCCGGTGATGGCGGACTCGTCAACGGAAGCAGCGCCCTCGATGACGTCGCCGTCGCCGGGAATCTGCTCGCCGGCGCGTACGATCACCAGGTCGCCGCGCGTGAGCTCGGTGCCGGGAACGACGGTGAAGTGCTCCTTGTCCTCAACGGACTCGATGCGATGAGCCTCGACATCCTTCTTGGCCGCACGCAGGGAATCGGCCTGGGCTTTACCGCGGCCCTCGGCAAGCGCCTCGGCGAAGTTCGAGAACAGGTCGGTGAGCCACAGGATGACCGCAATGGCGACCACATAGTAGGTGGGCACACCCGCGTCCTGCACACCGAAAATGGAAGCGACGGCCAGGACGGAGGTCATGACGGCGGAAAGCCACACCAGGAACATGACCGGGTTTTGAATCTGGACGCGAGGATCCAGCTTGGCAAACGAGTCGCGGACCGCGCGGCCCATCATGTCTTTTTGCATAGTCATAAATCTGCGCCCTCCTTTACGCAATCATCTGGAAGAACTCGGCAACGGGGCCAAGCGCCAGGGCCGGGAAGAAGCTCAGGGCACCGATCAGCAGAACGATGAACACGAGCAGGAATACGAACATGCCGTTAGTGGTAGACAGGGTACCGGCGCTCTCGGCGACCTTGCCCTTCTTGGCCAGCGAGCCGGCGATAGCCAGCGTACCGATGATAGGCATGAAGCGGGCGAACAGCATCTCGAGGCCGAGCATGACGTTGATCCAGGGAATGTTGCAGTTCATGCCTGCAAACGCCGAGCCGTTGTTGCCGCCGCATGAGGTGAAGGCATACAGCGCCTCGGAGAAGCCGTGCGCGCCACCATTGTTGAGCTGGTCGGCAAGACCGGGCACCATGCAGGCGATGGCCGAGCACACCAGAATGGCAAACGGAGTTGCCAAGCACAGGACAACTGCCCAGCGCATCTCGCCCGGCTCGATCTTCTTGCCCAGGAACTCAGGCGTGCGTCCGACCATGAGGCCGGCGATGAACACTGTGAGGATGGCGAAGCCGATCATGCCGTACAGGCCGCAGCCCACGCCGCCGAAGACGACCTCGCCCAGAGCAATCTGGAGCATCTGGACAAAACCGCCCAGCGGGGTGTAGGAGTCGTGCATGGAGTTAACCGAGCCGTTGGAAGCAGCCGTCGTGAAAGCGGACCAGGTAGAAGAGGAGGCGATACCGAAACGGCTCTCCTTGCCCTCCATGTTGCCGCCGGCCTGGCCGTCGGTCATCTCGATATTGACCGCTCCGCCATCGGCCAGCTGCGGGGTGCCCGCATGCTCGTTGACGGCGATGATGCCGGTGAAGATCACCAGCAGGATGAACATGGCGGCAAAGATGGCCTTGCCCTGCTTGGTGTTCTTGACGCCGATACCGAAGGCGAAGCAACAGGCGGCCGGGATCAGCAGCAGGCTGGTCATCTCGATGATGTTGGTGAAGGCACTGGGGTTCTCATACGGATGGGCGGAGTTCACGTCGAAGAAGCCGCCGCCGTTGGTGCCGGACTGCTTGATGGCGACCTGAGGAGCCGCGGGACCCTGGGGCAGGAACTGCTCGGTGACCACGCGCGCGCCCTCGACAACCTTGCCGTCGACCTTGACCGTGTCGCCCTCGATCTGGGCGCCGTCGATGACGCTCCAGCCGCCGTCTGCATTAGGCTGAACAGCGACGGGCTCTACGAGCTCGGCCTTCTGAGCCGGCTGGAAGTTGGAGATGACGCCACCGGCAGCCAGGCAGATGCCGAACACGAGGTTCAGCGGGATGAGCACATACAGGACGGTGCGGGTGAGGTCGACCCAGAAGGAACCCAGACCCTGCTCCTTGACCTGACGGAAGCCGCGGATCAGCGCGAACATGACCGCGATACCGGTGCCGGCGGAAACGAAGTTCTGCACGGTGAGACCCATGAACTGCACAAGGTAGGACAGGGTGGTCTCACCGGAGTAGGACTGCCAGTTGGTGTTGGTTATGAAGGAAGCAGCCGTATTGAACGACAGGTCCCATGACACACCCGGCAGGTGCTGGGGATTGCCTGGCAAGAAGGACTGAAACGCCTGGAGTGCTACAAGAGCCACGAGGCCGATCCCCGAAAAGACCAGCACGCTCGCCAGATAGCGCCTACACCCCATCTGCTCTGCCGCGTCGATGCGAAGCAGACGATAGACGCCACGCTCCACAGGAGCAATCACAGGCGACAGGAACGTATGCTCACCATCCATGATATGGGCCATGAACCGACCGAGCGGAACGGCCAGGACGACGAGCACGGCAAAGTACAAGATGTACTGAATCGTAGCGTCCATAGTTTACGAATCACTCCTCATCAGAATGTAGATGTAATAGATAAGGAGTCCAATGCAGACGACTCCGATGATGGGAATGAGGATGTCCATTTACCGCCCCTTTCACGCGCGGTCCGATGTCTCGGACGCCTGCTCTCGCAAGCGTCTGGGGACAGTAAACGCTTCTAGGGATTAAAGAGGCGTGAGGGCCGGGGCTCACGTCCTTAAGATGCCGTAAAGATGCAGGTAGAAAGCACTATTGCGGCTGCAGTGCGCCTATACTCGACCTCGCGAGCATACAGTGGCGTCCTCACCGCGTATGCACGCATGGACAACGTTTCAGAAAGGCTACGCTATGCAGCGCGACGCATCGGACACTCGCGTCAACCCAGACCTCATCCTCAAGGCAATTGAGAAAGACGAGGTCGCCGATGACGCTCGAACCAGCCGGGGACACCTCAAGATTTTCTTTGGCTACGCTGCCGGCGCAGGCAAAACCTATGCGATGCTTCAAGCCGCCCACGCCGCCAAGCGGCGAGGTGTTGACGTCGTCGCGGGGTACATCGAGCCGCACGAACGTCCGGCAACTGCCCATCTTGCACAAGGGCTTGAGAACGTGCCCTGTAAACTCATCGAGCACAACGGCATTGCGCTCAGCGAGTTCGATCTAGATGCGGCTATCGAACGCGCCCCTCAGCTCATCCTTGTCGACGAGCTCGCCCATACGAATGCGCCGGGGTCTCGCCACGACAAACGCTATCGAGACGTCGAGGAACTTCTACATGCGGGCATCGACGTCTATACGACCGTGAACGTTCAGCATATCGAGAGCCTAAACGACATGGTTGCATCCATCACCGGCGTTGTCGTGAGCGAACGAATCCCCGACCGTATCTTCGATGATGCCGACCAGGTCGAGCTCGTCGACATAGAGCCCGAAGACCTACTTGAGCGCCTTCGCGCCGGCCTCGTCTACCGTCCCGCGCAAGCCGCCCGAGCGCAACAGCATTTTTTACCGTCGAGAACCTCACCGCACTCCGAGAAATCGCGCTGCGCCGCTGCGCCGATCGCACCGGCCACCTCACAGACGCCGCACGCGTGCTGGGAAACCGTGACTACTACACCAGGGAGCGTATCTTAGTCTGTGTCTCCCCGGCGCCGACCAATCCCCGCATCGTCCGTGCCGCCGCGCGCATGGCGAAAGCGTTTCGCAGCGAGCTCGTCGCCCTGTTCGTAGAGAGCCCGCACACGCAAGCCATGAGCGATAATGAGCGTACCAAGCTTGCAGCCAATATCGCCCTAGCCGAGCAGCTCGGAGCACATATGGAAACCGTCTATGGCGACGACATCGCGTTTCAGATCTCCGAGTTCGCGCGCCTGTCGGGTATTTCGAAGATCGTCATGGGGCGCACGGGCGAGCGCAGCAGCGTCCGTCAGGCCCTCTTTGGCCGCAAATCTCTCGTAGAACAGCTCATAACATTCGCCCCGAACCTCGACATTTACATCATTCCAGACCAGTCGACTCCGCCCTCCCGGCCCAAAGGACGCCGCCGTACGCTCGCCCTGCAGCCGCCCAACAGCCGAAACGTGCTTCGCACGCTGGCCCTCTCTCTTGTCGCCACGGCGATCGGCACGGCTTTCCGCCATCTGGGATTTGCCGATTCCAGCATCATATCCCTCTATATCCTCACGGCCCTGCTGACCGCCGTCACCACGACGGGGCGTATCTGCACGATCGTATCGAGCGTGCTCTCTGTAGTGCTTTACAACTTCTGCTTCGTCACGCCTCTGTTTTCGCTCGCCAGCTACGACCGAAGCTATCTGGTCACGTTCGGCATCATGTTCGCTACCGCTATGGTCGCCGGCGAGTTAACTGCACGCATCGCCGACAACGCCCGTACATCTGCCGAGAACGCATTCAAAACGCGCGTACTCCTCGAAACGAACCAGCTCTTGCAGCAAGCCCATAGCGCGAAGGAGTGTGCCCGCGTCGCCATGAACCAACTCGTCAAACTGCTAAAACTCGACGTGGTCTTCTACACCGCCGAGCACGGCACGCTCGGCAAGACCCTCTATGAGTCCGCTGGCACCGAAAACCGATCCGCGTCGCTGTTCACCGACTACGAGCGCGCCGTTGCAACCTGGACCTACACCAACAACAAGCGCGCGGGCGCAAGCACGCGGACCCTGCCTGAGGCGCGCTGTCTCTACCTCGCGGTTCGTACCGGCGACAAGGTATTCGGTGTCATCGGCATCGACCTGGAGGGGCGCGAAATCGAAGCCTTCGAGCATTCGATCGTCCTATCTATCGTAGGTGAATGCGCCTTGGCGCTCGAAAGCGACCGGGCGGCGCAAGAGCGCGAAGAGGCTGCGGTCTTGGCGAAAAACGAGCAGCTGCGCGCCAACCTTTTGCGCTCCATCGGCCACGATTTGAGGACACCCCTCACGGCTATATCCGGATCTGCGGCAATCCTTCGGAAGAGCGACGAGAAGCTCAGCCTCGAACAACGCTGCGATCTTGCCGATGCCATCTACGACGACTCCCTCTGGCTTATCGATACCGTGGAGAACCTCCTCGCCATCACACGCGTCGAGGACGGCACCATTCGCCTCAACTTAACATCCGAGCTCATCGACGAGGTCATCGAGGCCGCCCTCAGCCATGTCGCCCAAGCATCGCATGGACGTGCCGTCACCATCGAGCACACTGACGACATCCTGCTGGTACGCATCGACGTCCATCTCATCATGCAGGTGCTTACGAATCTCATCATGAACGCCTTCAAATACACGCCCGAGGGCTCAACTGTCACCATCAGCGCACGTCGCGAGGGTGCGTTCGTCGTGGTGGACGTCGCAGACGATGGGCCGGGTGTGGCAGACTGCGACAAGCCTCATATCTTTGAGCGCTTCTTCACCTCAAGCAATACGCGGCCCGTGGATTCGCGTCGAAGCATCGGCCTTGGGCTGTCGCTCTGCCGCTCCATCGTGGAGGCGCATGGCGGCGTCATCGAAGTTCGCGACAACCACCCCCATGGGGCCGTCTTCCGTTTTACCCTGCCCGCCGAGGAGATCGAGATTCATGAATAATGCCGCTAAGCCACGCATCCTCCTGGTCGAAGATGACCTGACCGTTCAAAACCTCGTTTCGACCGCGCTTGACCTCCACGGCTATGTCGTGAGCAAGGTTTGCAACGGCCAGGCCGCCATCATGGATGCGGTGTCGCACGGCCCCAGCCTCATCATGCTCGACCTCGGCCTTCCCGACATTGACGGCATCGAGGTCATCACGAAAATCCGAAGCTGGTCGGCAGTCCCCATTATCGTCATTTCGGCGCGCACCGAAGATTCCGACAAGATTGCAGCACTTGACGCAGGGGCAGATGACTACCTCACCAAGCCCTTTTCTGTGGATGAGTTGCTCGCGCGCGTCCGTGCGAATTTGAGGCGCTCCTCGATGGCGTCGAGCGAGTCGACAGAAGCGAGCACGTTCGACAACGGTCCGCTGCATATCGACTACGCCGCAGGATACGCGACGAAAGACGGGCGCGAGCTCTCGCTCACCCCAACCGAGTACAAATTGCTCGTCCTTCTGGCGAAAAACGTCGACAAGGTGCTCACCCACACCTTCATCACCCGCGAGATATGGGGCACGAACTGGGACAGCGATCTGGCGAGTCTGCGCGTGTTCATGCGCACCCTGCGCAAGAAGATCGAGGCAGACCCCTCTCACCCCAAGATGATTCAGACGCACATGGGTGTCGGGTACCGCATGCAGCGTCTCTAGCCCACCCAACAAAAAGTTGCGGTGGAATACGGAGTAGATAAGGCCTTTGACAGCCAAAACAGTCCGTATTTCACCGCAACTGATTTAACGAGACCCCAAAATACTCTTCGACTCGCCGCGCTCTCCCTCAAATGCGCAAAGCGCCCCGCGAACGGATGCTCGCGGGGCGTTTGGGTGTCTGGGCCCTATTGGACGCCACGGCCCAGGTCTTCGGCAATCTTGTCCACACCTTTGAGCGCGGCGCAGGTCTTTTTGTTGGAGCAATGTCCCGTGCAAGCGCCGCCTTGGGCACAGTCGGCGCAAGTGCCCTTGCGGTAGATGCGCACGCACACAGCGACAAACGCAACGCCGATCACAGCCAGAACGACAATATCGATAGGTGCCATAGCAAGCCTCCTCTAGTTAACCACCACTTACTTTACCCCATTCTCCACCTACCAAAAAGGGACAGGTTTGTTTTGGTCGGTTTTATCTGCGGAAACGCCACATCTCTCCCACCAAAAAGCCCGAGTGTCGCTGGGACACCCGGGCTCGTGGAAAGGGGTTAATCCTTATTCGGACTTAAGCGGAAACTGCGGCGGAAGCAGTGTTGGTCTCGTCCTCGTCGGTCCAAGCGTGCTTGGGCATAGGACGGAAAATCTGGAAGAGCATCGCGACCAGCAGCACGATAGCCACAACCGTCCAGAAGCCAAACTGCCCAAGGACAAGCAGGTTATAGAACTGGTTGATGAACAGGCCGATGACCCAAGCGAAGGCGCACTCGTAGCCGATGGCAATCGCGGTCCACTTGCCGGAGTCCATCTGGTTGCGGATAGTGCCCATGGCGGCAAAGCACGGGGCGCACAGCAGGTTGAAAGCGCCAAAGGCAACGCAAGCGCCCATAGTCGGGAACATGCCGGCAAACGCGGTCCACAGGCTCGGGTCGGTCTCGGCAGCGTCGGCAACGGACAGCAGCGAGCCGGCGGTGGCGACGACGTTCTCCTTAGCGACGAGGCCAGAGACGGTCAGCGCGGTGGCCTGCCAGGTGCTAAAGCCGAGCGGGGCGAAGATCCAAGCGACCAGGTTGCCCAGCATGGCAAGCACGGAGTAGTCCATGAACTCCTCGGGGATGCCGTCCATCGCAGGCAGGAAACCAAAGGAACCGTTGTAGCTACCAAAGTTGGAGAGGAACCAAACCACGACGGTGGACGCGAAGATGACCGTGCCGGCCTTCTTGATAAAGGCCCAGCAGCGCTCCCACACGTGCAGCGCCCAAGAGCGGATCGCCGGGAAGTGGTAGGCAGGAAGCTCCATAACAAACGGCGTCGGGCGACCGGCGAAGAGCTTGGTCTTCTTGAGCATGAGGCCCGAGGCGATGACGGCAAAGACGCCCAAGAAGTAGAAGAGCGGGCTGATCCACGCGGCGGTGGTGGAAGAATCGCCGATGATGGAGCCCATGAGCAGGGCGATGATCGGCAGCTTGGCGCCACAGGGAATGAACGTGGTGGTCATGACCGTCATGCGGCGGTCCTTCTCGTTCTCGATGGTCTTGGTGGCCATGACGCCGGGGACGCCGCAGCCCGAGGACACGAGCATGGGGATAAAGGACTTACCGGACAGGCCAAAGCGGCGGAACACGCGGTCCATGATGAAGGCGACGCGGGCCATATAGCCGCAGTCCTCCAGGAAGGACAGCATGACGAACAGCAGGAACATCTGCGGGACGAAGCCGAAGATGGCGCCCAGGCCGCCGACGATACCGTCACAGACGAGCGAATCGACCAGGCCGCCGTCCTCGGTACCACCCGCCACAAGCGCGTCGTGGACCATGGTGGTAATACCCGGAACATACGGGCCATACTCCGCCGGGTCAACCGAATCGGCGTCGTCGCCAGCGGCCTCGACAGCTGCGTCGTAGGCATCGCGGCCCTGGCCGAGCACATACCAGCCGTCGGTACCGAAGAGCTGGTCGTTGGTGAAGTCAGTCACCGTGCCGCCCAATGTGGAAACGGCGATGTAGTACACGCAGAACATGATGACCACAAAGATCGGCAGACCCAGGATACGGTTGGTAACCACGCGGTCGATCTTCTCGGAAGTGCTCATCTTGGCCGGAGCCTTGGTGAGGCACTCGTCGATGATGTGGGCAATGACGCCGTAGCGCTCGCCGGTGATGATGGACTCGGCGTCGTCATCGCAATCCTGCTCGCACTGGGCGACCAGCTGCTCCACGCGAGCGGCCTTCTCCTTGGTGAGGTTGATGAGTTTGCAGGCGTCTGCATCACGCTCGAACAGCTTGACGGCGTAATAGCGGCGCTTGTTGGCGGGAACGCTCGCCGGAAGGTTGTTCTCGATGTGGTCCAGAACGTCCTCGATGGAGGAATCGAACTTGTGCTCCGGCACCTGGCCCTTAGAAGCAGCGGACTTCTTGACCTGCTCGAAGAGCTCCTTGATGCCCTTGTTCTTAAGAGCGGAGATCATCATAACCGGGCAGCCGAGCTTCTTGGAAAGCTTGTCCGTATCGATCTTGTCGCCGTTCTTCTCGACCAGGTCGGCCATGTTGAGGGCAACGACCACGGGCAGGCCGGTCTCGATAACCTGAAGCGCCAGGTACAGGTTACGCTCGAGGTTGGTGGCATCGACGACTTGGACGACGACATCGGGCTCGCCGCTCATGAGGTAATCGCGCGAGCATTGCTCCTCGGGGCTGTAGGGGGAAAGCGAGTAGATGCCAGGGAGGTCCGTGATGGTAACGTTCTTGTCGCTTAGGAGCTTGGCTTCCTTTTTCTCAACCGTGACGCCGGGCCAGTTGCCAACGTAGCCGTTGGCGCCGGTGATCAGGTTGAAAAGCGTGGTCTTGCCGCAGTTGGGGTTACCCGCCAGCGCGACATGGATCTGAGAATCCGCCATTCAATCCTTCTTCCTTGTGTGCCTGCGCTGCTTTCTCCGCGCAGGCTGGATAATGTGCTTCAAAGATGCTGCGTTAAGTTAGAAATACCTAACTTTATCTGCAGAAATACACGCCGCAGGCCCTTACTGGACCTCGACGACGGCCGCCTCCTCCTTGCGGATGGAAAGCTCGTAGCCACGCACGTTGATCTCGACCGGATCACCGAGCGGCGCAACCTTCACGACCTTGAACGAAGTGCCCTTGATGAGCCCCAGGTCCATAAGGTGGCGGCGAAGCGCACCCTCACCGTGAAGCTTGACGATGGTGGAGCTCTCGCCCACCTTAACGTCACCCAACGTCTTCATCCTCTTGTCCCCCTTTCGGTTTTTATGAAATGCTGCAGACTAACCGACGGTCATGATGTGCATGGCAACCTTGGAATCGATGCCAAAGCGCGCGCCCAGCACCGTGACGATGATATTGGCACCACTCGAGCTCACCACGTGGATTTCGTTGCCCTCGACAAAGCCGAGGTCCTTGAGGTGGTGTTTCATGTCCTCATTGCCCTTTACACGAGACACGCGCACGGTTTCGCCCGCTTTTACCATCGAAAGCGGCATGGCCGGCATCTGCGGTCCGCAAGACATGAGTTGCTCCTAACGTCAGTTCGTCCTCAACATCGACGCGATAAAAGTTAACCACGTCTATGTTCGCTTTAGTAAACTAACACGTGGTTAACTTTTTGGAAAGGGTTCCCATTCAGATTTCGAAAAAGTTTTCTATACGAAACAAAAAGGCGCGGCAAAGAGCTATCCTTTGCCGCGCCCCGTCATGCTTAAAGCGAGAGGTTTCTAATCGACGTAACGCACGAGGCCTCATCCACGCCCGAAACGCGGAACACGATGTCCTCGCCACATTCGCCACAGAGTGCCATGAGCCCTATAACGTCGCGGCCATCGACATGACGATTGCCAATCGAAACCGACACGTCGCTACGATGCTTGGCGATAATGTCATAGAGCAGCGCAACCGGGCGGGCATGCAATCCCAACGGATCTTTAATCGTCTTTGTAAACTCGACCATGTCCCCTCCCACGACATCGCACATTCGGCCGGCAAAACCCAGCCGCGTGGTAGATATTGTAGCGTTAGATGCCTGCCGAGGTGCCCCTCCGGATACCCCGTGGGCAAAAAGTGGCAAATATGAGTACTGCCACCAATTTAGTAGCAGCAAAATCGAGAGCAAATTGCCTAATTTGAGCGATTCGAAGAGGTTGAAAGCTGTCAAACGCCCTTTAAAGGGGGTTAGATAAATTGATTTTGAGCCCATTTTTGCTCAGAATAGGCCGAAAAATATGACACCTCTTTTGCAGCAGTACTCATATTTGGCATTTTTTGCCCACAGGGTCCAAAAGGGGGTGCGGACGATTTCTTGGACCGCGCCTAGGCGTATCCAAGCTTCCTGCGGTACTCCATCGGGCTCAGCCACCCGAGGGACTTCTTGATCCGCTCCTCACGATAGTACACGAGGTAGGCCCCGAGCCTTCCCATGAACTCCTCGGCCGTCACGCCCTCCCAGTCCCTGTAGCGGAAGAACTCGTTCTTGAGGCGCCCGAAGAAGCCCTCGCAGGCCGAGTTGTCCGGGCTGCAGCCCTTCGCGGACATGCTCCTGACCAGGCCGTTCTCCTCGCAGATCCCGATCCACTCCGGCCAGCGGTAGTGGCCGCCCCGGTCCGAGTGGATCGTCGTGCGCGCGCCCGCCGGCCTCGCCGCGCAGGCCTTGAGCAGGCTCGAGTTCGCGAGGCGCTTGTCGGGGTGCAGCCCGATCGACCAGGCGACGGGCATCCCGTCGAAGCAGTCGACGATCGGGCTCAGGTAGACCTTCTCGCCGCCCGGGAGCCTGAACTCGGTGATGTCGGTGAGCCACAGCCGGTTGGGCTCGTCGGCGCGGAACCTCCTGCTCACGAGGTTCTCCGGCGCCTTGGAGACCTCGCCGGCGTAGGAGCTGTAGCCCCGGGCGCGCCTCTTGTTGTAGACGACCTCGAGGCCCTCCTCGCGCATCACGCGGGCCACGCGCTTCTCGCTGGCGCGGACCCCCTCGCGGCGCAGGCGCGCCCAGACGGTGCGGTACCCCC
>URCS01000039.1 GCA_900546455.1 uncultured Collinsella sp.
CAACTGCGGCAGCAAGAAGCCTGAGCCCAAGCCCGCGGGTGACAGCTGGACGTGCGCCTGCGGTGCCACCGCCACCGGCAAGTTCTGCCCCGAGTGCGGCAGCCCCGCGCCTGCCCCGGCACCGGCCAAGTGGTTCTGCCCCAACTGCGGTAGCGAAAACGGCGGCAAGTTCTGCAGCAACTGCGGAACGCCCAGGCCCTAGCCCCTCTATCTGGTAATTGGCGGGGGATCCGCCGCCCCCGCTCCTGCTTCTATGGGTTTCGTTCGATTAAGGAGGACACCATGAAGACAACGTTCAAAAAGTCCGTGCTCGCATTCCTGACATGCGTCCTGGCGCTCGCCTTTGCCCTGACGGGCTGCAGCGGCGGCGCCAAAGACCCCAAGGCCGACTTCGTCGGCAGCTGGGAGCTCTCGGGTGGAACCGTGGATGGCGAAGAGCTGACCGATGAGTACTTGAAGATGCTCGATGATTGGGGTGTCCACTGCGTCCTGATTCTCGATGAGGACGGTACAGGCGCCCTCGACCTGTTCCTTGAGGTTGTCGACCTTAAATGGGAGGCAAAGGACGCCACCACCGTGACGATCACCGCCGAAGATGAGTCGCACGACATGAAGCTCAAGGACGGCAAACTCATCCTCGAAGAGGATGACGGCAACCTCGTCTTTACCAAGTCCGACAAGGATCTGTCCGGTACGGTGAAGAAGGATCGCGAGGCGGCCGAAAAGGAAGAGGAGATCGATGAGGCCGTCGAAGACGGCGACGTCCAGAAGATTGAAATCTCCCCCGCCGTCACCGTTGCCGATGACGACCTGTGCACCATCACCATCACCGAGAAGTTCAAGGACGAGTGGGGCGACATCGGTTTTGTCGTCAACATCACCAACAAGAGCGACAAGGACCTGACCTTCTACGCTCCTTCCGGCAAGACCAACGTCAACGGCACCATGAAGGAACCCTGGTTCTCGGCTCACCTGATGCCCGGCACCAACGCCACCGAGGAATTCACGTTCTCGAGCGGCGAGCTTGACAGCCTTGACGACCTGGTCAACACGACCATCGGCATCGACGCCTACCTGACCGATTCCTACGAGGACGTCGCCTCCTACAGCGCAACCATCGCGTAACGGCATGTAACATCAGCCGCGGATTGGCGGACACATCCGCGCACACCAGACGGGGCCGCAGGAGTTAATCCTGCGGCCCCGTCGCTTTTATGCCGATGCGTACCGAGCGTTAGCGCTCCATGTTGGGAACAATGCTGCCCTCCGTTACCGCGTGCACGGCCAGGCGCATGATGTTGTCGTAGCCGGTCTTGTTGAGAATCTCCGAGATGCGGCGCTTGATGGTGCCCTCGCTCATAAACAACTCGGCCGCGATCTCGCGACGGCTCTTGCCTTCGCAGGCAAGGCGCAAAATCGACAACTCAACGTCGTCGAGCGCCGCCGTGCCCGAAAAGATGCTTTCGGGCGGCTTGGGAAACGTGCAATAGCCCGCCAGCGTGGAGCGCATCACGGCAAAGAGCTCATCGATGCCGACGTTCTTGTACACAAAGCTGTCGACGCCTGCCTCGCGCGCCTGATCCACAAACGTAATCTCGGGCATGCCCGTCATGATAATGACGCGGCACTCGGGCAGCTGCTCCTTGATGCGCGCCGCCGCCACGATGCCGTTGGAATCGTGCTCGGTGCGCACGTCCATCAAAATCATGTCCGGATGCTCCTTGAGCGCGACGTCCAAGGCATCTGAGGCATCGGCGATGGCGGCAACAACGGTCATGTCGGGCTGGTCGCCAACGGAGCGCGCGAGGCTCTCGCGCAAGATGGCTTGGTCTTCGACGATAAGGATACGAATCATGAGCTTCTCCTTTGGACCGTTGCGTTGGAGTTCAGCGGAATGGATACCGTAAGCGTAAAGGGCGGGGCGGCATGGACCTCCAGGCTGCCCCGCCCAGATTTTGCGCGACATGCCTCATACCTGGAAAACCCGTTCCCTCGCGATACGATACGGGGGCAGGCGCGCCGTCGTTTGAGACCGTCATGTGTGCAATGGCGCCGCCATCCGACCCCTCCCGCCACAGGCGCACCTGGACTTGGTGGGCCTGCGCATGCTTGGTGGCATTGGTCGATGCCTCGCGGATAATCTGCAAAAAGGCGGCAGCGACGTGAGCATCGTCCGGAAGCGATCCATCTACATCGATCTGAACGCTCACCAGGCCAAAGGCATGAACGATATCGCCCAGTTGCTCCGCAGGCTCGCTAGCGCCACCGCTACGCAGGTCGGCGGCAATCGAGCGCAGCAGCGGGTCAATCTGCTCGAGCGACTCGTCATCCAGACGCCCCTCTTCCAGATATCGATGAAGGATGGACAGGCGCTGGCCGATCACATCGTGCACGCGGGCACGCATGCGCAGGTAGGCCGCATTGTCGGCAACCTTTTTGACTTCTTCGACCTGGGCCTGGAGCTCTTGACCCGCAAGCTCAAGCAGGTGATTGGCCTGCGCCAGACGGTCGTGGGCATGCGCGTACTCCGTCACGTCCAAGCCAATAATGCGCTCAAAGGGACGGCCCGAAACCATAACCTCATCACATGCGAACAGACGAATCTCGGAGGAGGAAACCTCGACCACCGCACGCGACTCCCCAAAGCGGTCCAGGTCGATTCGAACGCGATTTTTGCTGCTCTCGGGCATCTGCGCACTGAGTTTTCGAAGGCCGTTCCACGTATCGCTCATGTCGTGCAGGTCGGTGGGCATGTGAAGCTCCACGAGGTTCCTGCGCATGCAGCGGTTCATGAGCAACGGGCGGCCTTTCGAATCCAGATACAGAATGCCGACGGGGATCACGTTAATGGTCTCGATTGTCGAAAACGCCGTGATGTCCTCCTGGCGGTTGCGCACGTCCATCAAAAGCGCCGCGATGGAGCGGAACAGGAAGAACGCGCCCTCCGCGATAAGGACTGCAGGCCATGTCGAGCCCATGACGCAGACGGCAGGCGGCGTCGCGGCGGCAACGAGCAGCAGCTCGACCAACATGACGGGGCGACGATAGTGCACCATAAGCACCACGCCATAGATAACAATTGCAGCGTTGATCCACAGCAGCGCACCCGCCGCCTTGGCGACGACGTAGAGCGGCGCCACCAGATATGAGCCGCTCGATGCGAACAAGATAAGCGCCGAGATAATCAGGTGAAGCACCAGGCTCGCCTCGTAGGCACAGATCACCTTGCGGTTGTAAGACGAACGACGCGATGCTATCAGCGGAAGGTGGATGGTCTGTAAGCACGCCACCAGGGCAAAGAGCACATCGAGCGCAACGATCTGGGGAAGGATAAGCGGCATCTGCATCATCACTCACCCGCCCGCGGCATCAGCACGATCATACGCAGCTGACCGGCCTCGCCCTCAAGACGATACGCCACGTTACGCCCCTGCAGTGCAACCTCGAGCTCGTGCGCGGCGGGCGTCTGCGACAAGTCTTCCTCGTCGTTGGAAAAGAGTGTGGCACGCAGCTCCACGCTGCACGAATCGTGTTCGCTCAGATGGTACATGAGTGCCGGATGATCGGTGGTGTAGGCGAAAAACGCAAAGTCATACACGCAGTCGTACAGCGCGCTTACCGTACTGGCATGCATCGGACGCTGTATGGCGATGATCGAAGCGCAGTCGACATCGATGGTGCGCAAGTCACTTGCCAGCTCGTTGGCAATGAGTTGGATGCGATCGCGGTCAAATCCGCTTTCCCCATGCTGCGCCAACGTGAGCGAGCCCTTGCGTTTGCAATAGGCGACGAGCATCTTGGCACATTGCAGCATGCGATAGCGCTCGTGCGAGGATGCCTCATCGGTTAACGGCGGCAGCGAGCTCAGCAGCCCATACATCTCATCGAGCGCGCGGGCAAGCGCCTGGTCAACATCTTTGATCAGCAAGGCCTCGGCCTCCTGGTCGGCAAGATGCGTCTTAAGATCGTAGTCGGCCGTAAGCAGTTCGTTTTGGCGCTGCAATTCCATGCGCCGGTACGCCAGCTCGCGATTGAGCTCGTTGAGCTCCGATACGTCTTGGGCGAGCAATGCCGATCCGCCCAGCAGTGGAAAGGCGCGGTACATCACATCGGGATCGGACGCCACGGTAAAGGCGTGGGAATGCCCGTGCTCCTGAATGCGCAGCTCTTCACGCACGCCTGCCGGAATCGACTTTGATACCGGCGTGGCATAGACTTCCTGCAGGTCGCGCGTTATAACCTTCAGATCGAGCGGCAGGGTGTCGAAAATGTTGGCAATACCGTGGTACGACGGTATAACGCCGCAATCGAGGCAAATCTCGAGCGTCACCACGCACAGCACGCAGTAGACGAGCGAAAAGTTGAGCTTCCATGCCCAAGGCACGCGCAGGGCGTACGAAATGGCAAAGAACGCGCCGCCCAGCAGCACGAGTGCCGCCGTGCTCGAAAAACGTTGGATACGGAAGGACGAGGAGCGCCCCACCAAAATGAAAAAGGCCACGAAGTTAAAGGCCGTCCATATCAGAACGGCAAAATAACCCCAGCCGTACGTGTAGTCGTTGCTCCAGGTGTCGCTTGTGCGGTCAAAGTGGAATACCTGCCGGTGGAAATCGTTGGTGAGCACAAACCCAATGAGCAGGATGGCCGCGATCCACAGGGCCGTGCGGTAGCGGCGACCCGCACGATGATGCTCCAACCCCGCAAGGCGCAGGCCGCACAGCTGGTAGAGGAGCGGAATGAGCGTCATGGGCACATAGTACAGGTACCACAGCACGGTGGCATAGAACGGCGTGAACGACTTGTACTTGAGGATGACCTCGATCATCCACAAGGCGCTGATGGTGGCAACGGCAACGAGGCGCCGGCGCAGGATGTAATCAAGACAGCGCAGGTAAACCAGCACGCCCCAGATTGAGAACGCGACGGCAGCGACAAGCAGCGGAATCGAGCTCGAATGGATAAGCCCGTCCACGACCTCTTTGGACACCTCGCTATAGATGGGCACGGTGTTGGAGAGCTTGGGATCGGAAGCGAATAACGTCGGCAAGACCGCCAAAAACAGAAGAAATAGTGCGGTTATGACGCCGGCAATGACGAAGGCGCGACGACGGTACACCAGGTGCGTTATGCCAACGAGGAATCGCGGCATGGCGAAGAGCCTGCCGCCCCTGGGATCCGCTACCGGCGCGGATCGGGCGGCCGCATGGCCGATATGTCGCTCGCGGGTACCCATAGTGCTTTTAGTGTACCGACAGGCGGGCTCAAAAAACGGGCCGCATGTCCCAAAATCCGCGGACGGCAAAACGCCCGGCAAGCACAAACTGCTCGCCGGGCGCTTTGACTAGGAAGCTATGCAGTTGGGGGGGCTCGGTGCCCTTAGGACAGGTCCTCGCCATTCGAAGCAATGACGCGCTTGTACCAGTCGAAGCTCTTCTTCTTGGAGCGCTTGAGGGTACCGTTGCCGGCGTCGTCGCGGTCGACGTAGATGAAGCCGTAGCGCTTGGACATCTCGCCCGTGCCGGCCGAGACCAGGTCGATCGGACCCCAGGTGGTGTAACCCAGCAGGTCGACGCCGTCCTCGGTCACCGCGTCGCGCATCGCGGCGATGTGCTGGCGCAGGTAATCGATACGGTAGTCGTCGTTGATGGAGCCGTCCTCCTCGACAACATCCTTGGCGCCCAGACCGTTCTCGACCACAAACAGAGGCTTCTGATAGCGGTCGTACAGGTCGTTGAGGGTAATGCGGAAGCCTAGCGGATCGATGGCCCAGCCCCACTGGCTCTGCTGCAGGTAGGGGTTCTTGGCACCGGCGAAGGCGTTGCCCTGGGTCTTCTCGACGTCGGGATTGTCAGCGCCCGCGGAGCAGCGGGTGCTGTAGTAGCTAAAGCTGATGAAGTCGACGGTGTTGTCGGCCAGGATCTCGCGGTCCTCATCGGTCATGCCCACATCGATGCCCAAGCGCTCGAGCTTCTTGACGGCATAGGCCGGGTAATAGCCACGGCTCTGGACGTCGACGAAGAAGTAGTTGTCCTGGTTGTCGAGCTGGGCCTGGCGCACATCGCCCGGGCGACAGCTGTAGGGGTAGTAGGTGCCGGCAGCGAGCATGCAGCCAATCTTGACCTCGGGGTCGATCTCGTGGGCGATCTTGGTGGCCCAAGCGCTGGCGACGAGCTCGTTGTGGGCGGCCAGATACTCGACGGCCTCCTTGTTCTCGCCCTCCTCAAAGACCAGACCTGCGCCCATAAACGGCAGGTGCAGGATCATATTGATCTCGTTAAAGGTGAGCCAATACTTCACCAGGCCCTTGTAGCGGGTGAAGATCGTAGTCGCAAGGTTCTTGTAGAAGTCGATGAGCTTGCGGTTGCGCCAGCCGCCGTATTCCTTGATGAGGTGAATCGGGCAGTCGAAGTGCGTGATGGTCACGAGCGGCTCGATGCCGTACTTTTGGCACTCGCGGAACACATCTTCATAGAAAGCCAGGCCGGCCTCGTTGGGCTCAGCCTCGTCACCGTTGGGGAAGATGCGGGTCCATGCCAGGCTCATGCGGAAGGTCTTAAAGCCCATCTCGGCGAAGAGGGCGATGTCCTCCTTGTAGTGATGGTAGAAATCGATGCCGGTCTGCGCGGGATAGTAGTAGCCATCCTCGAAGTCGAGCATCTTACGCTGGCCGGAGACCACCGCGTAGCGCTCAGCGCCGTGCGGCGCCACGTCCACGTTAGCCAAGCCGCGACCGTCCACGTCGTAGGCACCCTCGCACTGGTTGGCAGCCGTCGCGCCGCCCCACAGGAAGTCTTTACGGAAAGCCATACATCGATCCTTTCACACGCTGTTTGTCATAGGCTCAGTATCTCTATAAACGGCACGTCGCTCAACGGCAACGGCGCAGGTCGACACTTCTTTTCGCTCCCGCATATCGGCAGACGGTGCGCTCCTGACACTTTTTGATACCTCGCGTGCACGAAAAAGCACCCGCCCACACGCCGCGAACGTCAAGTGAGTAGACTTTTTGGCAAAACTCAACCAGACCCGCCTTTGACGCCATCAAAACCGCAGGTAGCTTACCTGGCATGTTCCGGCGTGGTCAGACTAAGCCAAAAAGTCTACTCACTTGCAAAAAAGGGCGCCTCCACAACAGCGAAGGCGCCCTCGGGTGGCAGACCATTTGACTGAATAGGAAAGAAAGGGAAAAATAGGAAAGAAAGGAAAGGGGACTTATGACTGAAACCATCTTCTCCCCCTCATTTGGAAATCGCCCATCCTATCTCGTCGGGCGCGAAACTGTAATTTCGACATTCATATCCGGCCTTGAGCAGGAACCGGGCAATCGCGACCGAGCCATGCTCATGCTTGGACAGCGAGGCAGCGGCAAGACGGTTCTTCTGTGGGAACTTGCCGACCGCGCACGCAAGCTCGGCTTTGTTGTCGCCACGCCTACCGTAGCCTCCGAGGATATGCTCGAGCGCATTGTCGAGAAAATCCAAGAAGCAGGCAAGCCTTACGTCAACAAACGCTGCCTTCCCAAACTCGCGAGTGGCAGCCTAAGTGTTTTCGGCCTCTCGGCAGGCCTCGAGTTCACACGAGACGTACAGGAGACCAAGAGCTTTCAGTTCAAGCTCACGCAGCTCGCGCGCAAACTGACCGAGCAGGGGCACGGCATCCTCATCCTCATCGACGAGCTCCAAGCAAATTCACCCGAGATCAGACAGCTCGTCACCGCCTATCAAGAGCTGGTCGGCGAACGACTCAACGTCGCGCTCGTCATGGCGGGCCTTCCGGGAGCCGTCTGCGCAACACTCAATGACCGCATGCTGACATTTCTCAACCGCGCTCGAAAGGTCACGCTCGAACCGCTTTCAGTCGGAGATGTCGATACCTATTACCAGCGGGCTTTCGATGAGCTCGGCCTTGATATTCCAAACGATCTTCGCCTCCGTGCCGCTCGCGCAACCCAAGGCTCGCCCTATATGCTACAACTCATCGGCTATAACATCGCCAATCGCTGCAGGACAGGCGAACGTGCGACGCAAGGGTTAATCGACGGAGCCATCGAAGCGTCGAAAGTCGATTTCGAAAACGATGTTTGCGAAACGACGCTCGCCGCGCTGTCAGACCAAGACGTCGCGTTTCTCTCCGCAATGACTGATGACGAAGACGCTGTGTCTCGCATTTCTGATGTTGCGAAGCGCATGTCAGTCACACCCGACTATGCGCAAAAGTATCGCCGGCGCCTCATCGACGCCGGCGTTATCGAGCAGGCCCGCCGCGGCTACGTGCGCTTCGCCGTCCCCTATATGGCTGACCACCTGCGCAGCAAGCTCTAGGCAACCCACCACAAAGGGGATAGGCACCTTTGTGGTTGCTGGGGCCGGTTTGTCTCGATCTGTAACAGTTAGGCCGTCAAAACCGGGCCTGGTGTTACAGATTGAGATTGTTCGGGCGGCCCCCGCGGTTTGTCTTGATCTGTAACAGATAGAGACGATTTAGCGCGCCAACTGTTACAGATCGAGACGGAAGACCCTAGTCCACGGTGATGTCGAGGTTCTTGCCGACGAGACCCACGTAGCCGCCCTCAGCAGCCTTGGGACTATCGGCGTGGCAGAGAACCCACTTGTCGGCCTTCCAGTAGCAGTAGCTGTCACCGGCCGCAGGCATGTCGGCCGCAGCCTCGGGGCGCGGGCCGTTGGTGCCGGCGGGCAGCGCCACCATCACCTGGAAGCCGCCGTCGTCGACCATGCACGGCGTGTAGTGCAGCGTGGTGGCGTAGACCTCAACGAGCGTGCCGGCGGGCGCGCGGAACGCCTTGACCTGCGCGGTGTCGAGCTTGCCGTCGACAATCTGCTCGCGCTTGGCCAGCAACAGGATAAAGTCGCGAGCACCCAGGTTGAACTCGCTCGCGCGGTGATACTCCAAGCAGTTGAGCTTCGTGTTGTGGCCGTTGCACCAGCCCAGCTGGAACGGACGGCCGCCATACATGAGCAGGCCGAGCGTGTCGGCGCCCTCGACCTGCTCCAGCTCGGGCGCGGAGGCCACGTACTTGCTGCCCTCGGGGACGGGCGTTGCGGAGAGCACCTCGACGAGCGGGGCGGTCAGGCTGGACGGAACGTCGTCCCACACGCGGCCATAGGGCTTGAATTCGGGGTCGGTAACAGAGTAGATTTGCATGTTCGCTCCTGTTCGTTTGTGTGACAGTATGAACATTCTAGAACAATTTCTTCCTGTTTTGAGCACTCGGTATGAAAAAGCGCCCCCACACGAGCGGGGGCGCTTCTGGTACGAACGATATTCCCGCGAGCAGCCTTACGCCTGCTGATAGTGCAGGTGAGCCTCGTCGATATCGATCAGATCGCGGTCGAGGTAGCGGCGCGCGAGCCAATTTGCCATGGGGAGGTTCTGGTCCAGGTAGTTGCCGCATTCCTCGGGCGCGGCGCCGGGAACTTCGCCCTCAAACCCGGCAACGAACTCGAACAGCTCGCGCACGAGCGGCAGGATCTCCTCACTCGTCACCTCGCCAAACACGACCAGGTAAAAGCCCGTGCGGCAGCCCATAGGGCCAAAGTAGACAATGTGGCTCGACCACTCGGCATGGTTGCGAAGGAACGTCGCACCCAGGTGCTCGATGGTATGGCACTCGGCCGTGTTCATGACCGGCTCCTTGTTGGGCGTGGTCAAGCGCAGGTCAAACGTGGTGACGGCGGCGCCGGTCGCCGGATCGCGGTCGACGCGGCTCGCATACACGCCGGGCTCGAGCAGCAGATGGTCAACGGAAAAACTCGCGATGCGCTCCATGGCAGATCCTCTCGGTAGTCAATTTGGGACGGGGCTCTTTTAGCTGGTCGCAACAATCCCACCCATGATAGCAATCAAAAAAGCCCCGTCCCAAATGACTACTTTGGGACGGGGCACCGCGCAGCCGATAATATCGAGCGTTCAGCATCTAGTTTTCTAACCCGGCAGCGACTGTAATCGCCACCAGACCAATAGATGGCCTGCACTTACAGCACCTGCAAACAAGTTGCGACGGCACCGTAGATATTGGCGTCGTTACCCAGCTGCGCCGGGACCACGTGCGGACGAGGCATATCTTTCAGAAAACCAGTGTAGTGCGCCATGACGTCATCCATCTTACGGTCGAGCGCCTCGAACAGCGCGGGATGGCAGCTGATGCCACCACCAATCGCGAAGACTGCCGGGTCGATGACGCACTGCAGATTCACAAGCACACGATCAAACAGCTCAGCATAGGCATCCAATCCGCGCTGCACGGCGGCGACTTCGGACGCGCTCCCGTGCTCCAGTAGCTCGAAGATCCGTCGGCCATCGAGGGCCTCCAGTTCAGCTTCATCCGAAATGCCAAGTTCGACTGCCACGAGATTCTGCAGGCCGTGCCATCCGCTCGAAGTCGCGAACGTATCACGATGATCAAGCGGTTCGCTTACGTTGTTGGACAGGAAGCTGAACTCGCCCGCGAAGCCGCCCGCACCTGTCAGCACCCGGCCGTCAACCACGATGCCTCCGCCGATGCCCGTACCGATTACCGCCACGCAACCCACGTCCACGCCGCGCAACGCGCCGGCAGCGTACTCGCCAAGCGCACAGCTTTTGCCGTCGTTGACAACGGTCACGGGCAGCCCCAGCCGTTCGCGCAGCGCTCGGCCAAGCGGAAACCCGTCCATGTACGGCAGCGCACCACCGCGATGGATCGTCCCGTCTGGATCGACCTCGTAACCGAAGATGCCACCTGGAGCCGAGATGCCCACGCCTACAACCTGTCCGCGATACGGCCCTACGAGTGCCGCGAGCGCGTCGACCAGCTGATCGGCCGAGACGAACGCCGTCGGAATCGAACCACGATCACCAAACTCGTAGTTCTCATTCACAATCGCCCATTTGACGCTCGTTCCGCCGATATCAATTCCAAACAGCTGCCTCATGGCCGCTCCCCTCTCGCTCAATGCGTCTACATGCTCGCAGGCTCTTCCATAAAGGCCATGAGCCTGCGGTTGAGCAGACGACCCCAAAACGTGCAGATACCGCCCGCCAGGAGCGCGGCGGCTACGGTGCCGATACCGATGCCCACCGCAGCACCCGTACGCACAAGCCCGTAGACCAGTGAGATGCCCACACAGCTCCCGTCAAAGAAATACTTCGCCTTACCAAATTCACAGTGAAACACCTGGGAGAGCGTCTGCACCATGCCGTCGGGCGCAACGGGAACGAGCCGCGCGGAGACGATCGGCGTCACGCCGAGCGCTGTGCGTGCATTCATTACAACGCCGCAGCTCAGGAATAGAATCCCACATACGTAGACCATCATTCGACGCGTTGGACTCTGCCGCATCACATCACCCTCTCGTTCGCATCTTTACCTATCGGCACGAATAGCGCTCCGTGATATCGCCCCAGGGCGTCACTCGTACGCAATAGTCGCCTCAACGGCATGGCGCCAGCCGGCGATCTTTTTGGCTCGCTCGTCAGCGGGCATGGCAGGCTCCACGATGCCGCGGGCGCCGTAGACGTCGACGACATCGCGTGTGTACATGCCCAGTGCGATACCACAGGCCCAAGCCGCGCCCAGACCGCTCATCTCGTCATTGCTCGCAATGCGGATGGGCGAGCCAACCAAATCGCTCTCAAACTGCATCAGGTACGCATCGCGCGTGGGGCCGCCGTCAACACGAAGCTCGGCAAGCGCCGCGCCCGAATCCTCGACCATCGCATCAATGACGTCAAAAATCTGATAGGCGATCGACTCGTCGGCAGCCTTTACGAACTCCGCGCGGCCCGTGGTACGTGTCATGCCAAAAACGCATCCCTCGGCATCACTTGCCCAGTGCGGCGCACCCAGGCCGGTAAACGCCGGCACAAAGTAGACATGGCTCGCCGGGTTGGCGGCGTAACACAGGTCGGTGACCTCCTCGGGGTTGTTGATGAGCTCCAGGTCGTCGCGCAGCCAGGTCTTGACGGCGCCGGCGTAGCTCACGTTGCCCTCGAGTACATACTCGGTCACGCCGTTCATACGCCACGCAAGCGAGCTCGAAAGCCCGTGCGAGCTGGCGACAAACTCGTTGCCGACGTTCATCATGACCGAGCTGCCGGTGCCATAGGTCGCTTTGGCCATGCCGCGGCTGTGGCAACCCTGCGCAAACAGGGCCGCATGGCTGTCGCCCAGCACGCCGTGTACCGGCACGGGTGCGGGCAAAAAGCCATCCAGGTCCGTTGTGCCAAACAGACCGTCGGAATCGGTCACCTGCGGCAGGCAGGCCGGATCGATGCCAAAGGCCTCGCACACCGGCTCGCTCCAGCAGCCACGGCGCAGGTCGAAGAGCTGCGTGCGGCTGGCATTGGACCAGTCACAGCGAAACTCCGCGCCGCCCGTGAGCGTCCAGACCACCCAGGCATCGATGGTGCCCAGACACAGCTCACCCGACGCCGCGGCCTCGGCAGCCGCCGGAACGTTCGCGAGGATCCAAGCCATCTTGCCCGCCGGATAGTAGGGCGAGAGCACCAGGCCCGTCGTGTCGCGCACCAGCTCTGCCACGCCTTCGCGCGCCGCAAGCTCGTCACACAGCTCGCGGGCGCGGGCACACTGCCACACCACGGCGTCGCACAGCGGCTCGCCCGTCGTGCGGTTCCAGGCAACGGTGGTCTCGCGCTGGTTGGAGATGCCAATACCGGCAATGTCGGCCGGATTGACCCCGGTCTCCTCCACCACGGCACGCGCCACGGCCAACACGTTGGCGGCGATCTCGACCGGATCATGGCTCACCCAGCCGGCATCATTGACAATCTGGCGATGCGAGCGGTCGGCACGATGAATCAGATGGCCGCCCTCGTCCACCAGCAGCGCCTTCGTGCCCTGCGTGGATTGATCGATTCCGATGATGTAGCGGCCCATGGCCACCCCTTTCAAAATGAATGTGACAAAGGGACTGTCCCTTTGTCACATTCCAATTACTCTGCGGGAAGGAACTCGGCAACGGTCTTGGCAATGCCTTCGCCGGTGAGGCCGTAGTGCGCAAAGACCTCGGGGCTCGTGCCGGTGATGACCGGCGCGTCGGGCAGACTCAGGCACTTGACCGGACGCGGGCAATGCTCGCCCACGACCTGCGCGACCATGGAGCCCAGGCCGCCAAAGGGACTGTGCTCCTCGACGGTCACGACGGCGCGCGTGGCACCGGCGGCCTCGATCACGGCCTCGGCATCGAGCGGCTTGACGCAGTACATGTCGAGCACGGTGGCGGAGATGCCCTGCTCGGCGAGCAGATTGGCGGCGTCCACGGCATGGCGGACCATCTCGCCGGTGGCGACAATCGTCACATCGGTGCCGCGACGCACCCAGGTAGCACGGTCCATCTGGAACGGGCACTCGCCCTCGGTATACACGTCCTCGACCGGGTTGCGGCCCACGCGGATATAGGCCGGCTTGTTGTCGGCAACCAGGGCGCGCACGAGTTCGGCGGTCTGAAAACGATCGCTCGGCAGATACACGCGCATGTTGGGAATCGCGCTCATGGCGGCGATATCCTGCGCGGAGTGATGGCTCATGCCCAGAGCGCCGTAGGACACGCCGCCCGAGATGCCGATGAGCTTGACGTTGGTGTTGGAGTACGAGACGTCGACCTTGCACTGCTCATACGAGCGCGTGGTCACAAAGGACGCCGGCGAGGCGGCCCAAGCCTTCTTGCCGCACGAAGCCATGCCGGCGGCGATGCTCACCAGGTCCTGCTCGGCGATGCCGACCTCGACGGACTGCTGGGGATACTGATCGAAGAACGGCGTGAGCGATGCGGAGCCGCGGGAGTCGGAGCATAGGACGACGATGTCCTTATCGGTCTCGGCGGCCTCGAGCAGCGTGTCGCAGATAACCTTGCGGTTGGCGATCTTGTTAGCCATTGATGGCCTCCTTATGGGCAGCGAAATCGGCGATGATCTGGGCATATTCCTCATCGTTGGGCAGGTGATGATGCCAGGCGGCCTTGTCCGCCATGACAGGCGAGCCATAGCCCTTCACCGTGTTGAGAATGATGACCGTGGGCTTTCCGCTGGTCTCGGCCGCAAGCGTCAGCGCGGCATCGATGGCCTGGACGTCGTTGCCCGGAATGGAGAGCACATTCCAGCCGAAGGCAGCCCAGCGCTCCTCCTGCGAATCCTGCTTCATGACGTCCTCGGTGCTGCCGCTGATCTGCAGGCGGTTGCGGTCCACGAGCGCGCACAGGTTATCGAGCTGGTAGTTGCCACCGCTCATGGCGCCCTCCCAGACCGAGCCCTCGGCAAGCTCGCCATCGCCCATGATGGTGTAGACGCGGTAGTCGCGGCCGTCCATCTTGCCGGCAAGCGCCATGCCGACGGCCACGGGCAGGCCATGGCCCAGCGAACCGGAGTTCATCTCGATGCCCTTGAGCTTGTTGTTGGGGTGGCCGATGTAGGGGCTGCCGAACTTGGAGAAGCGGGCCTTGACGTCGTCGAGGTCCAGATAGCCCTCGTGGCACAACACCGCGTAGTAGGCCTCCATGGCGTGACCCTTGGAGAGCACAAAACGGTCGCGGTTGGGATCGTCGACGGTCTCGGGCGAAATGTTAAGGTGGTTGGCATAGAGGGTCATGAGGGCGTCGATCACCGACATGTCGCCGCCAATATGGCCGCCGGCGCCGGCCATGATGATATCGACGCAATCACGGCGAAGGTCCCAACGCAGGGACTCAAGCTCTTCGATAGTTGCCATTTCTACTCTCCTCGCAGGTAGGCTTTGACGTCTTCTTCAATGGGGTCGTACAGGTCGGGCTGGATGCCGATGTACTTGCACGCCTCGTAGAGCACCGGCACCACGTTGGCGTGAATAGCGACGCAGTGGTGGATGTAGGGGCCCTCGACGATCTTGGCCTCAAGGCGCTTGAGGTTTTCGACCTCGACCCACAGGTAGGTGCCCATGCCGGCCGGGCCGTCGATGCCGCGGGCGTTGCCCAGCAGCAGCGAATACTCGCCGTTGTCGCCGTCAAAGCGGGCAAGGGTGAGATCGCCGTGTTTGGCCTCGGCCGTCAGCGCGCCGGGGTGGTCGAAAGCCAGCGGGTAGGTGAGCTTGGGCTTGACGGCCGCGCAGCTGCAGGGCCAGGGGCCGCAGTGCTGCAGCAGCTCGCCGTTCTCGTTATCGGGATGGCGCACGGTCCAGTCGGCGAACATGCCGCGGTGACGGCCCAGGTCGGCGGCCTCGACCATCAGCGCGGTGATGGCGCCGTGGATATCGGTCTCGCATACGATGGGAATGCCCATCTCGTTGAGGATGGCGTTGGCGGCGCAGGGCATAATGCCCAGCTCGTCCTGCAGGGCGTTCCAGCACTGGATGGCACCGGCGTTGCAGCCGTACTTCTCGACCAAGCGCTTCATGGCAATGGCAAGACCGGCCACAGTGGGGACCTTATCCTCGGGGATGCAGATCTCAAAGCTGTCGGCAATGTGGGCGAGCATGGCGGCCATGGCCTGCTCGTCGGCCTGGGCGTCTCGCACGGCCTGGACAAGCTCGGTCATGGGGATGGGCGAAAGCTGAATGTTGAACTTCTCGAGCAGCTCGCCCTCGTTGCACATGGTGGACCAGAAGTCGAACGGGCGAGTGGCCATCTGCAGGATGCGGATGTGCTTGAAAGTCTTGACCACGTTGCACACGGCCAAAAAGTCCCAGACACCGCGCTCGAACTCGGGATCGGTCAGGCGGCAGTTGGTCATGTAGGTGAAGGGAACCTGGAAGCGACGCAGGACCTTGCCGGTGGCGAACAGGCCGCACTGGCTATCGCGCAGACGGGTGCCGTCGGGCTCGGGGCGCTCGTCGCGCGGGCCCCACAGCAGCACGGGCAGGCCGAGCTCGCGGGCAAGGCGAGCGCAAACGTACTCGGTGCCAAAGTTGGCGTGGCACAGCATAATGCCATCGACGCCCTCGGCGCGGAATTTCTTGACGATAGGCTCAATGTGGCTGTCGTCGAACAGCAGGCCCTCGTCATTGATGTCGTCGATATCCACGATGTCGACGCCGATCTCGCGCAGGCGATCAGCCGTCAGGCCGCGATACTTGATTGCGTCCGGCGCGCTAAAGATGCTGCGGCGCGTGGGCACAAAGCCGAGCTTGATCTTGTCCATGTACGTCCTCCCCTAATCACATGTTCAGTAAACAGACGCATGTTTCGTTTTGTTCTGTTTACTAAATGTTTTACTCTACTGTTTAGAAGTTTAACGCGAAATACCCGTAGACGGTAGAGAAATCAGCCTAAACGGTATGTAAACAAACTGAACATACAAGGGCATCAAAAAGAGGGCCCCGAAGGACCCTCTCTTAGTAGCGTTATGTATGGCTGCCTTAGCGAGCTTTACCTCCCTACGGCCTAGCGTTGCCTTTGCCTAGATCTCACGCACGCTTTGGCGCTCGACAAAATAGGTCGACACGGCCGTCTTGCAGGTATAGCTCTTGGGGTTGCGGATGTTGCCCACCAGGCGACGCACCGCGATCTCGCCCACCTCGTGCTTGGGAACATGCACCGTGGTGAGCGGCGGGTTGGAGAAGGCGCCCAAAGACAGGTCGTCAAAGCCGATGATCGAGACATCCTCGGGCACGCGAATACCGTGCTCGTTGAACGCGCGCATGGCGCCCACGGCGAGCACGTCGTTCTCGGCAAAGAAAGCCGTCGGCAGATCGTCGCGCGAGACGTTGTCGAGCCACACGCCCATGTCGTGATAAGCGCCCTCGAGCGTGGTACCCAGCGTGACGTGCCATGCCGGGTTGGCCTCAAGATCCGCGTCCTCAAGCGCTTGGCGATAGCCGCGCTCGCGGTCCTTAAAGTTGCGGATCCGAAGGTCGCCCGCCAGATAGCCGATTTGCCTGTGGCCTTTCTCGATAAGGTAATCCACGGCACGCAGCACCGAATCGGTGTTGGCGATGACTACGGCATCGAAGTACTGGCGATCGCTCCAGCCGTCGAGCACAATCAGGTGGGCGGCAGCGTCGGCGAACAGGGCGTAGTCCTCCTCGCCCAGCTCGGTACCCATCAGCACGATAGCGGCTGACGGATCGGCGATAAGGCCCTCGACCTGCGGGCGCACGGCGTCCAGGTCGCTAAAGTCGAGCGAGACAAAGCTCGTACTCATGCCGTGGCGGCGTGCTTGGCGCTCCACGCCCTCGATGACCGCAGGGTGGAAGGTGCTCTCGTCCAGGATGGCACCCGTCTTGCGCGCGAGCACAAACTGGATGCTCTCGAGCTGCGTCGACTGCTGGTAGCCGAGCGACTGCGCACACTCCAGGATGACCTTGGCGGTCTCCTCGCTCACGCTGCGCTTGCGGTTGAGTGCGTTGGACACGGTTGCGGGCGAGAAGCCGGTAATGCGGCTGATCTCGCGGACGCTTGCTTTAGCCATCGTTCCCCCTAGCAACGGTCGCGGCCGAGCATCGTGGCTTGACCGCCCGTGGCTCGGCAACTAAACGACCGCAAATTCAATCTAAACAGAATAGTAAATGTTTATTAGCTAGTTTAGCCTGTTGTCAAGCGAAGCGGCACAACTATTCCCCCAACGGGCGCATTTACTCGGTAGCTAATCTGGGACAGGGCTCTTTTGAGTGCTTTTGCCACCGGATGATTTTTCTGGGACGTGTCTCTATAGTTTTGTCAACCGCGTGCTTCGCGCCATTTCGGCATGACGCATCCGGGCGCCCGGCGCCCCCGCTTCCCCTTCGGTTGATCCCGCCGCCCGCTAGGCCGCGTACGGGACGGCGTCGCGCATGATCGCGTAGATGACCTTGAGCCTCTTCCTCGCGACCGCCTTCAGCGCCTTGCTGTGCCTCATCCCCCTCTCCCTGCACTCCCCGTAGTACCTCCCGAACCTGTTGTCCGTGCCGATGAGGGAGTTGCAGCTGAATATGAGCAGGTTCTTGAGCTGCCTGTTCCCGCCGTGCTGCGGCGATGTCGACCTGATGCTGCTCCCGGAGCGCCTATCGGACGGCGCCACGCCGCAATAGCTCGCGAGCTCGTCGTGCCCCCTGAACGCGGATATGTCGATCGACGTCACCAGCGCCGCGGCGGTCTTGGGGCCGATCCCGGGCACCGTGAGGAGGCACTCGTAGACCTCGTCGCCCGCCAGCGAGTCGGCCACGAGCGAGTCGAGCTCCTCGATGTCGGCGTCGAGGGAGGCTATCTCCCGGGCGAGTATCCGGACCGCGACGTCCTCGCCGGCCGGGAGCCGCCTTCCCGAGCGCGACGAGGCCAGCAGAGCCTCCCAGAGCCTCCTGGCCC
>URCS01000040.1 GCA_900546455.1 uncultured Collinsella sp.
ACTGCGACAAGCCCGGCTCGCTCGAGCGCCGCAGCGCACAGACCGTGCTGGCCGAGCTCTTCTCGATGCTCATGCGCGACCTGCAGCCGATCCTGTCCTACACAGTCGATGAGGCCATGGCCTATGCACCTGCCGGCTGTGTCGATCACCAGAAGTACGCCGCGCTGCTCGATTGGTACAAGTCGCCCATCACGGTCGACGAGGCCAATGAGTTCGATGGCGTGCTCGAGGCTTCGCTCGAGCTCCGTAGCGCCGTGACCAAGGCCCTTGAGGATGCCCGTTCTGCCGGCACCTTCACTAAGAGCCAGCAGGTCCGCGTCAAGGCGGTCGTTCCCGCCGAGATGTACGCGCTGCTGACCGGTGATAAGGCCGTCGACCTGGCCGAGTTCTACATCGTTTCCGATGTTGAGCTGACTCAGGGCGAGGAACTCTCCGTTGCCATCGAGGCAGCCGAGGGCGAGTGCTGCGACCGTTGCTGGAACTACCGCACCACCGTCGGCGAGTACAACGGCCACGCGCATATTTGCAAGCGCTGCGCCGACGCTTTGTAGGTTACGGCGTTCGTAGAACACCGTAACCTACCGACGCTGCAAACGCCCCTAAGCGGCAATCTGACGTTCGATCGTCGGTCGCGTACCAAAGTACGCTTCCCTCCTCTTTCACGTCACCTTGCTCGCTTGGGGACGTTTTCGCTGTTGGTGACGATAACGCGGCTTTTCCATTGCTGGAGCTAGAGGCTTTCTTTCGACTTGTGCTTTTAGTCGAAAGCTATTAAGCGACATTCCGTTATTCGGAATGTCGCTTTCGTTTTATGCTGGTTATTTCGCTTGCGTTGGTGGATATGTCGTGCGTTCTGCGTGTGGCAATATAAGATGGTTAATTGCGTTAAACGGATTTCGAGTTCTTGAGGGTAGGGGATTTCTTTGGGTCGTACTGGGGATATGACGCCGCCTTTGCGTTGGCGGTTGGGTGTTGCTGGTGGGGTAGCTCTCGTTGTGCTGCTTGTTGACCAGCTGACCAAGCTTGCGGTTCGTGCCGTGGGCGACGCTTTGCATGTGACTGTTATCCCCGGTGTGATCGACATTCTATTTGTCCGCAATATCGGTGCTGCCTTTAGCATGGGCGAGGGGCATGGCATCGCGTTTGCCGTGCTGGCGTTGGCGGTCATTATCGCTATTGCCGTGTACTTGCTTCGCGCGCCCCAGCTTGCTCGCTTGGAGGTGGTGGGCATGGCTATGGTCGCGGGCGGTGCCATTGGCAACGCGATCGACCGTCTGACTTTTGGCTTTGTGACCGATTTTATTGCCACCACCTTCATCGACTTTCCCGTCTTTAACGTGGCCGATATCGGCATCACCGTAGGCGTCGTGCTTGCCCTCATCGGCTACATGTTCTTGAGCCCCGTCGCCCGTGAGGTCGATGCAACCGCCGAGCTTAACGCCCGTGATGAGGCCCGCGCTAAGCGCAAAGCCAAGCAGCGTGGGGAGCGTGCCCGCAAGATTCGCGAAAGGAATGAGCGTTAATGGCCGACATCCATATTCTTGTTGCCGACGATTCCGCTGGTCAGCGTCTTGACGCCTATTTGGGCGCCAACGATGGCTGTCCCACGCGCTCTGCCTGCGCGCATCTGATCGAGGGAGGCGCCGTTGCCGTCAACGGTGAGACTTGTCTCTCTAAAAAGTACGCCGTACGCGCCGGCGATCGCATCTCGGTCGACTTGCCCGAGCCGCACGACCCGACCGACGTGATTCCCGAGGCCATTCCCCTCGATATCCGCTACGAGGACGACTACCTTATCGTGCTCTCCAAGCAGCGGGGCCTGGTGTGCCATCCCGCCCATGGCCACGAGAGCGGCACCCTTGCGAACGCTCTGGTCTACCACTGCGGCATCGACCATCTTGGTACCGTACAGGGTGAGGACCGCCCCGGCATCGTGCATCGTTTGGATCGCGATACCTCGGGTCTCATGCTTGCGGCAAAGGACGACGACACCCAGCGCGCGCTCCAAAATCTCATCCGCACGCGTACGCTCGATCGTCGTTATATCACGCTCGTTCACGGTCATATCGCTATGGATGAGGGCACCATTAACACCGGCATTGCGCGTTCTACGCGCGACCGTGTCAAGATGGCGGTTTCGGACGACCCTTTCGCGCGCCAGGCCATTACGACCTTTAAAGTCCTCGAGCGCTTCGATTCCACGCGTTTCGACGACGGCTATACGCTCGTCGAGTGCCACCTGTTTACGGGCCGCACACATCAGATTCGCGTGCATATGCGCCATATCAACCACGCCTGCGTGGGCGATCCGCTCTACGGTAAGTGCGATGCGCGTGCCGATCAGGGTCTGACCAGGCAATTCCTTCATTCCTGGCGCGTCGCATTCGACCATCCCGTGACGGGTGAGCGCATCGAATGCCGCGACGAGCTGCCTTGGGATCTTGCTGCGGTTCTTGACGACCTGGCCCCGCGCTCGCTTGGCCGCACCGCCGCCGGCGACGACATCGTCCCGCAGCTTGGCCTTCTCGAAGCCTAGCCGGTATTAGGTGGTTTCTTGAACTCGGTAAGCCTGCGGTATGATATACGGTTGTTTACGTAACGCGTTCTCGGGAGCCTGCATGCTCGCCTTTTTACAAACTAACACGCCCATCGTGATCTTTAACCAGATTGTGGTTACGCTGCTCACGGTCTGCTTTCTGTACCAGGTGGTCTTCTTTGTCATTGGCGCTCTTCGTGGCGAGGTCGCGCCTCCCAAGGCCAAAAAACTTCACCGCTATGCCTTCTTTATCGCGGCGCATAACGAGGAGGCCGTGATCGCCAACCTCGTTCGCTCCATCAAGGATCAGGATTATCCGTCCGAGCTTATCGAGGTCTTCGTGGTCGCCGATGCCTGCACCGACAACACGGCGCAGCTCGCGCGCGAGGCGGGCGCCATCGTTTATGAGCGCAACGACCTGGCCCGCAAGGGTAAGAGCTGGGTCATGGACTTTGGTTTTGATCGCATCCTTAACGAGTATCCCGACACGTTTGAGGGCTACTTTATCTTCGATGCCGATAACGTCATCTCCCGCGATTACGTGTCCAAGATGAACGATGCCTTTGACCAGGGATTCCACGTGGTCACGAGCTATCGTAACTCCAAGAACTTCGGCAGCTCGTGGATCTCGGCAGCTAATGCCACTTGGTACCTGCGTGAGGCGCGCTTTCTCAACAACGCGCGCAATATCTGCAAGACTTCTTGCGCTGTCTCGGGTTCGGGCTACCTCATCTCCGCCAGCGTTATCGAGGGCATGCACGGTTGGCAGTTCCACACGCTGACCGAGGACATTCAGTTCACCACGTTCTGCGCTATTCACGGTATTCGCATTGGCTATGCGCCGGCGGAGTTCTTTGACGAGCAACCCGTGACGTTCAAGGCATCCTGGAAGCAGCGTATGCGCTGGACCAAGGGCTTTTACCAGGTGTTCTTTACCTACGGTAAGCATCTGGTCAAGTCGACGTTCCGCTATCATCGCTTTGCCGCCTACGACATGTTCATGACGATCGCCCCGGGTATGCTGCTATCGCTGATCTCGATGCTCGCTAATGCGACGTTCTTGATTGTGGGTGGCCTTTCGCATGGTTTCTTGGCTACCGAAGTCGAGATGCAGGCGTGCGCCGCTTCGCTCATTATGACCTTCGCCATGATGTATCAGACCTTCTTTATCCTGGCGCTGCTCACGACTATCTTTGAGTACAAGCACATTCACTGCGCGCAAAAGTGGCGTCTGGTGACTAACCTGTTTACCTTCCCGATCTTTATGTTCAGCTATATCCCCATCACGGTGGCCGCGCTGTTCCTGAAGGTCGACTGGGTGCCGACGCAGCACGCCGTCAACGTTACCCTTGACGAGGTCATGCAAGGCGCCAAATAACCACCACCAAAACCACCGCAAAGGGGACAGGCACCTTTGTGGTGGTTTTTGCTTTTGCGATGCAGCTCGAGGAGGAGTCCGATGGTCTATATCCCGTTTTGGATTTGCATCTTTGCCGGCGTGGCAATTGATGCCCGAGAGCGACGGTTTCCCAATGGGCTTGCCGGCGCATGTGCCGTGGCGGCGTTGGCGGGCGTTTGGCTCGACAGGGGCGTTAACACTGCACTTGATCATGCCGGTCTTGCGGTCATCGTCTACCTTGCCCTTGTGCTTACTGAGTCGCTCTGGCGGCGCCTTCGTCAAGCCCCGGGGATTGGCATGGGGGACGCCAAAGCACTCTTCGCGCTTTGCACGCTCGACCCTATGGGCGGCATCGTGGCATTTGCCGTTTCGCTCCTGGTCCTGGCCCTCTCCTGCCTCTTCACAAAATCACGCTCCCTGCCATTGCTCCCGTTTTTAGTGCCGATTTTTGCCATAATCGAGGTCGTGGGCTGCACTCTGTAACCGATTGCGCATCCTTCTTAAGGAGCATGCCATGGCAACTAATCAAGAAACGGCCGCCATCAAGGCGCGTATGGACCGTATTCCTTCGGCGTTGTCGCCCGAGCTCGTCGAGCGCATTGCCGCCAATCGTGCTTCGGGCACTGTCAATCCGTATCGTTGCAACGACGACCAGGTCATTCGTCGTGTCGATCGCGATGCGGACAAAGGCACGCTTATGCGTCCGGCGTTTATGCGCGATACCGAAAAAATCCTCCATCTACCGGCGTACACCCGTTATGCAGGCAAAACGCAGGTTTTTAGCTTCCGTAGCAATGATGATCTTTCACGCCGCGGTTTGCACGTACAGCTTGTCTCCCGCATTGCGCGCGATATCGGTCGCGCCCTGGGGCTCAATTGCGATCTAATCGAGGCGATTGGCCTGGGTCACGACTTGGGGCACACGCCTTTCGGCCATGCCGGCGAGCGATTCCTCAACGATATCTATCACGAGCGCACGGGTCGTTATTTTTTCCATAACGTGCAGTCGGTCCGCGTGCTCGATGCGCTGTACGGTCGCAACGTGTCGCTTCAGACGCTCGATGGCGTGCTCTGCCACAACGGCGAGTACGAGCAGCGTGTGTTCGAGCTCTCGGACATGGGTTCCTTTGACCAGTTCGATCGAACCGTCGAGGATTGCATTGCCACAGGCTATAGCGCAATTGAGCACTTGCGCCCCATGACGCTTGAGGGCTGTGTCGTTCGCATCTCGGATATTCTTGCCTATGCGGGGCGTGATCGCCAAGACGCCATTGCGGCGGGCCTGCTGTCACCCGACGCTTTTGACGATGGGCTTGGCGGAGCATACAACAGCTGGATTCTCACGCATGCCTCTATCGATATCGTCGAGCACAGCTATGGCAAGCCGCGCATCGAGATGAGCGAGGACCTGTTCGAGGAAATCCGCCGCGCTAAGCGCGAGAACTACGAGAAGATCTATAGCAAGGGCGGCATCGAGGGCGACTCCGAAACGGAGCTGCGCGAGGCGTTCGAAAAGCTCTATGACCGTTGCCTGCAGGATATAAACGAAGGCGACGAGTCTTCGTATATCTTTAAGCATCACATTTCGCGCATTGAGCGGCAGCTTTCCTACTACAATCGCACCTATGCATGGCAGGATGATAAAGATCAGACCGTAGTGGATTACATTTCGAGCATGACGGACGGCTATTTCTGTGAGCTGACGAGCAAGCTGTTCCCGGGGCTGAAGTTTCCGCATCGTACCTATATTAACGAACGGTAGTTCGTATATTTTCGGTATACTGTTGAGGAACAACGATTTTGATGGATGCACGGGATGGCTATGGACGACCTTTTTTCTGCCTCGACGCGCGAGCGTTCCTTTAAAAATGCGCCGCTTGCGGTGCGCATGCGCCCCAATTCGCTCGACGAGTATGTGGGCCAGCAAAAGGCCGTCGGTAAGGGCTCATGGTTGCGTGCCGCGATCGAGCACGACGTGCTTTCGAGCGTGATTCTGTACGGGCCGGCCGGTACGGGTAAGACGACGCTGGCCCACATTATCGCCAACCATACCAAGAGCGAGTTTGTCGAGGTCAGCGCCGTCACGGGTACTGTGAAGGACCTGCGTCGCGTGTTTGACGAGGCCAAGACGCGCCTGAATACCTACGACCGCCGCACCATTCTATTCATCGATGAGATTCACCGCTTCTCTAAGTCGCAGCAGGATGCCCTGCTGCATGCAGTTGAGAACCGTACCGTCATTATGATTGGCGCTACGACAGAGAACCCGTACTTTGAGGTCAACTCGGCACTGTTGTCGCGCGGGCGCGTGGTGGAGCTTGAACATCTGAAGGATGAGGATATCGCCACGCTTATTGAGCGTGCGCTCGAGGCACCACAGGGCTTGAACGGAAAGTTCTCGGCCGATGAGGATACGGTCAAGACCATTTGCACGCTGGCAGCGGGTGACGCTCGCTCGGCGCTCACGACGCTCGAGCTTGCGAGCGAGATTGCCGTCACGCGTCCCGATACCGAGGGAACGCCAGCGCCTGCGGCGGGGGAGCGCTATCCCATCACCGTGGATGACGTGAAGATTGCCAACCCGCGTCGCGGCTTTACGTATGACAAAAACGGCGACATGCACTACGACATCATCAGTGCGTTCATCAAGTCCATGCGCGGTAGTGACCCCGATGCCACGATCTATTGGCTCGCGCGCATGATCGATGCTGGGGAGGATCCTAAGTTTATCGCTCGCCGCATTATGATTCACGCTTCTGAGGATGTTGGCAACGCCGACCCGCAGGCGCTTTTGGTGGCGCATGCCGCGTTTAAGTCTGCCGAGGTCATTGGCTATCCCGAGTGCCGCATTAACCTGGCTCAGGCTGCACTCTATGTGTGCTTGGCGCCAAAATCCAACGCGTGTGAGGCTTCGATCGATGCGGCGCTGGCCGATATCCATTCTAGTGGGCTTCGCGAGGTGCCGAGTTATCTGCGCGATCGCCATCGCCCGGGCAGCGATGAATACGGTGTGTATAAGTATCCACATGATTATCCCGAAGGCTGGGTCGATCAGCGCTATTTGCCCGAGGGACTGGAGCGCGGCGTGTTCTGGCAGCCTGCCGGCCGCGGTTGGGAAGAATGGCGCGTAGAGCAAAGCGAACGCGACCGCAGCGGGAATGCACCGAAGTAGCTGCTGATAATTTTGTCCCACGTTGCTGCTCTTGGCATGTTCGGTCCTCTTTGGGGTACCATGGAAATCGTCTGTATATCGATTCCTTTGGGAGGATTGTATGAGTCCCATTCAAATCGCCCTGCTGCTGCTCGCCGTTGCCGGCGTGTGGGCCATCGTTGAGCTCGCGCTTACCCTGCGCAAGACCCGCACCGTTGTCGACTCGCTCGATAAGACCGTCAACGACCTTAACAACACCATCGCCGAGGCTCAGCCTGTGGTGGCAAAGCTCGATGGCGCTGTCGATGAGCTTACGCCGGCGCTTGCTCAGATGGAGCCGCTGCTTAAGTCGAGCAAGACGGCAGTTGATGCCCTTACCTCCAATCTCGTAGAGGTCGAAGCCGTGGTTCGCGACATTTCCGAGGTTACGGGCAGCATGGCCGAGGCCAGCAATGCTGTGTCGAGCGTGACCGACTCTGCTGCCGGTGCTGTGCAGAAGCTCTTCAATAAGGTGAAGGCTCCTGCAGCCGATGCCGATCGCAAGCTCGCCGCTGCCGCTGCGGAGGCCGAGCAGCCTACCGAGCGCGTCCTAATTGGCGAGGACGAGGCCGCCGATGGCGCGGATGTGGCTCAAAATTCTGTAGCCAAGCCGGCTCAGTATTACACCTATACACCCTCCGAGACCTCTGAGGAGTCCTGCGATGAGTAGCGAAGCAACCTGCCCCATCACGTTGACCGTTGCCGGCGACCCGCGTCTCGCTCGCCTTGTGCGCATGACGGCAGCCAACGTTGGTGCCCTGTGTTCCATGTCTGTCGATCGCATCGAGGACATCCGTATGGCTGCCGAGGAAGCCTTCATCTTTGGCTGCACGGCTGTTGATTCCGACGATATCTCGATCAAATTCGATGTCGACGAATCGCACGTGGGCATGACTATTACCTTTGGCGACCAGGCTACGGTCGATGAAGACGACCAGGCTGCGGTGTATGCCGAGCTCATCCTCGCGAGCGTGTGCGACTCCTACGAAAAGACTACGGCGCCCCTGACGCTTTCCCTCGACCTCAAGGCGGATATCTAATATGACCGAACGTTCCCGGAGCGGCAAGACCGCTTGGGACAAGGAGAAAACCCGCGAGCTGTTTCGTCGTTACAAGGAGACCGGTGATCCGGACGCCCGTGAGCAGCTCGTTATGTCCCATATGAACCTGGTAAGGTTTCTTGCCAACAAATTTAAGAATCGCGGCGAGCCGCTCGACGACCTCATGCAGGTCGGCTATCTGGGCTTGCTCAAGGCTATCGACCGTTTTGATCCCGAGCGCGGACTCGAGTTCACGACGTTTGCGACACCCACTATCCTGGGCGAGATCAAACGCCATTTTCGCGACAAGGGCTGGAGTGTGCGCGTACCGCGTCGTCTGCAGGAGCTCTCGGCCAAGGTCAACCAGGCTACTGACAAACTTACCAACGAGCTGCAGCGTTCGCCCAAGGTTGAGGAGATCGCTGAGTACTTGGACGTGACGGTCGATGAGGTGCTGGAGGCCATGGAATCGTCTTCGGCCTATACCTCGGTGCCCATCGAGGCTCCTGGTGCGTCCGATTCCGACGATGCCCCTTCGATTCTCGACCGTTACGCCGACGACGACAACGAGCTCGACTTTACCGATGACCGCCTAGTGATCGAGGAAGCCATCCGTGATTTCTCGCCGCGCGAGCGCGAGGTGATCGAGCTGCGCTTTGTGAAGGGCATGACCCAGATCGAGATCGCCAAGAAGCTGGGTATTTCTCAGGTGCAGGTTTCGCGTCTGCTGCGCCGCACGCTTAAGAAGATTCAGGACAAGATCGACCCCGACGGAGTGATGATTCGTTCATGAGTGAGCACCCCCAACAAACCGATCGCGTGCTGCGCGACACCCGCATTCTGACGCTGCGCATTTGGGCTGTTGTCGGCTGCATTGTCATCGCCGCTGTCATTTTTAACCTTATGGGCATCCTGGCACCGGTTATTGAGTTTCTTGCCGTCGGTTCCATCATTGCTTTTGTGATGTCCCCGATCACCAACTGGCTCGAGCACCATGGCGTGAATCGCGGCATCGGTTCGCTTGTCGCGCTTATTGTTGTTGTTGCCGTGCTCGTCGGTGTCGTTTGCATCTTGTCGCCGATTCTCTTTGGTCAGATCATGGAAGTCCTGAGCCGCCTGCCCGAGCAGCTTCGAGTTGCGGGTGGCGATCTCAATGAGATGATCTCGCATGCCAAGACGCTCAACAACACGCCGCTCAAGGAGTATTTGGACGATAATCTTTCGTCCCTGGTTGCCGTGGCATCGAAGTATGTGTCTCAGATTGCTGCCGAGCTTGGCCGCGGTGTGTTCCCGCTCATCACCAATACGGCTTCGCAGTTGTTCGTGATCTTCCTTGGTCTGGTGCTTGCGTACTGGATGGCCTGCGACTACCCTCGCATGCACCACGAGATTTGCACCATCATCGGTCAGGAGAAGGAGACCTCGTACCGCTTTATGGTCGCCATCCTTTCTCGCTCTGTCGGCGGCTACATGCGCGGTATGGTCGTGACGTCCATCTGCGGTGGTTTCCTCGCCTTTATCGGTTTTATGATCATCGGCCATCCGTATGCGGCGCTCATGGCTATTTTTACCGGCATCATGCATTTGGTTCCGGTCGTCGGTCCTTGGGTGAGCGCAGCAATCGCCACAGTGCTCGGTTTCATGTTCAGCCCCATGTTGGCGTTATGGACGCTCATCGTGACGATGGTCGCGCAAAACGTCACCGACAACGTGATTTCGCCTAAGGTCATGCAGAGCTCGGTGCAGGTGCATCCCATCATGAGCCTCACGGCGCTCGTTATTGGCTCGGCACTCATGGGCCCTATCGGCATGATTATTGCCATCCCACTGTGCGCGGCCCTCAAGGGTATCTTCGTGTACTACTTCGAGAATGAGACCGGCCGCCAGCTTGTGGCCTATGACGGCGCCGTGTTTAAGGGCACACCGTACCGCGATGCCGATGGCAACCCGGTCGCCGCCTATGACGCGCTCGGCGACGACACCTTCATCTACGAGTCCGAGCTTATCGGCAACGAGACTGCGCCCGAGGCCAAGGCCATGCCCAAGCCCGAGCTCGATAATCCCTGGATTAAGCTCTCTGGTCTGCAGCCCGATGCCACGGGCTTCTTCAAGAACCCCTTTGCCAAGGACGATGACTCCAACTCGGACGACACCAAAACCGGCATCGACGGCTCCATGGACGATGACGACAACTAGCGGGGTAATTCGGGTTAACATTCATACGCACTAACATGCAATTTCGCTGAAGGGCCGGCATTGTGCCGACCCTCTTTTTTGCACTTGCGCGGTGGGATGGTAATATCGTTACGTTTGAACTGTTTCGATGTGAAACCGAGGAGATTCCCTCTATGAGTGCTGACTACCCGTCAATGACTACGGCCGAGATTCGCTCCAAGTTCCTCAACTTCTTTGAGGAGCGCGGTCTTAAGCTCTATCCTTCTTCGTCCCTCGTCCCCGACGATCCTTCACTGCTGCTTGCCAACGCCGGCATGAACCAGTTTAAGGAGTACTACCAGGGCAAGAAGACCATGAAGGAGATCGGCGCGATCTCCTGCCAGAAGTGCGTCCGCACCAACGACATCGACTGCATCGGCGAGGACGGCCGTCACCTGTCGTTCTTCGAGATGCTCGGTGACTTCTCCTTTGGCGGCGTCTCCAAGCAGCAGGCCTGCGCTTGGGCTTTTGAGCTCATCACCAAGGAGTTCAAGCTGCCGCTCGACCGCCTGTACTTCACCGTCTTTACCGAGGACGACGAGACCCATGACGTGTGGCGCTCCCTGGGCGTTGCCGAGGATCACATCTCGCGTCTGGGCGAGGACGACAACTTCTGGGCCGCTGGCCCCACCGGCCCCTGCGGTCCGTGCTCCGAGATCTACTTTGACATGGGCGAGGAGGTCGGTTGCGGCAGCCCCGACTGCAAGCCCGGCTGCGACTGCGACCGCTTTCTTGAGTTCTGGAACCTCGTGTTTACCCAGTACGACCGCCAGGAGGACGGCTCCATGCCGGAGCTGCCGCACCGCAACCTCGATACGGGCATGGGTCTGGAGCGCATGGCCGCTATCATGCAGCACAAGACTGCTAACTACGACGGCGATCTGATGCAGCACCTCATCAAGCTCGGTGAGGAGATCAGCGGCAAGACCTATGACGCCGACGATTACTCCGGCGCCAGCCGCTCCCTGCGCATCATCGCCGATCACTCCCGTGCCGTCGACTTTATGATCTCGGACGGCATCCTGCCCGGTAACGAGGGTCGCGAGTACGTCCTTCGCCGTCTGCTCCGCCGTGCCGTGTTCCACGGTCGCCTGCTGGGCATCGAGGGTGCCTTCCTGACCAAGTTCATCGACGAGGTCAATGCTCAGATGGGAGAGGCTTATCCCGAGCTGCTCAAGAACGTCGCCCTCGTCAAGGGTATCGTCGCCTCCGAGGAGGAGCGCTTCTCCACGACGCTCGACAACGGCCGCGTCTATCTGGACGAGGCCCTGGCCGCGCTTGCCGAGGGCGCTGTGCTTCCGGGCGATGTTGCCTTTAAGCTTCACGACACCTTTGGTTTCCCCATCGATCTGACCGTCGAGATCGCCGGCACCGCTGGTCACGACGTCGATATGGACGGCTTCACTGCCTGCATGGAGGACCAGAAGGCCCGCGCCCGCGCCAATGCCAAGGGCGACGCCTGGGGCAGCTTCAACGACGTGTGGGTCGAGCTTTCCGACAAGGTCGCCGCGACCGAGTTCGACGGCTATGACAACGATGTGATCGAGGGCGCCAAGGTTGTCGCCATCGTGCGCAACGGCGAGTCCGTCGAGTCCGCTGCCGCCGGCGAGAACGTCGAGGTCGTGCTCGACCGCACCCCGTTCTACGCCGAGATGGGCGGCCAGCAGGGTGACGCCGGCGAGCTTTCCGCCGAGGGCGTTTCGCTGACCGTTTCCGATACCAAGAACCACAACGGCCTGTATGCTCACGTCGCCCACGTTGCCGAGGGCACGCTGACCGTCGGTGCTACCGTGACCGCCGCGCTCGACGCCGAGCGCCGTGGTTTCCTGCGCCGCAACCACACCGCCACCCACCTGCTCGACGCCGCCCTTAAGCAGGTCCTGGGCGAGCATGTCTCCCAGGCCGGTTCGCTGGTGACGCCCGAGCACCTGCGCTTTGACTTCACGCACTTCGAGGCCCTGTCCTCCGAGCAGCTCAAGGCTGTCGAGGACCTGGTCAACCAGCAGATCTTCGCTTCCAAGCCGGTTGTGACCCGTGTCATGGGCATCGACGAGGCTAAGGCTGCCGGCGCTGTCGCTCTGTTTGGAGAGAAGTACGGCGATGTTGTCCGCGTCGTCTCCGTGGGCGCCGAGGACCAGCCGTTCTCCCGCGAGCTCTGTGGTGGCACTCATGCCGCCAATACCGCCGAGATTGGCCTGTTCAAGATCATTTCCGAGTCCTCCACGGGCTCCAATGTCCGCCGTATCGAGGCCGTGACCTCTAAGGGTGCCCTCGACTACATGGCCGACCGCCTGGCGCTCGTTGACGCCGCCGCCGCTGCGCTCAAGTGCCGCGTCGACGTGGTTCCCGCCCGCGTGGAGAACCTGCAGGCCGAGCTGCGCGAGACGTCCAACAAGCTCAAGAAGGCGCTCACTGGTGGCTCCTCCGATGCGATCTCCAGCGCCATCGAGGGTGCTGTCGAGCTGAATGGCTACAAGCTCGTTGTTGCTGAGCTTCAGGGTCTCGAGGCCGCTGACCTGCGCAACGTTTGGGATACCGTGCACCAGAAGGTCGCCGGCCCTGTCGCCTGCGTTGTTGCCAGCGTGACCGAGAAGGGCACCCCGGCCCTGCTCGCCGCCGGCTCCGATGACGCTGTGAAGGCCGGTTTCCACGCCGGCAACGTGATCAAGCAGATCGCGGGCCTGGTCGATGGTCGCGGTGGCGGCCGTCCCAACATGGCCCAGGCCGGTGGCAAGAACGCTGCCGGTATCGCCGATGCCCTTGCGGCCGCCAAGACCGCGCTCGGCGCCTAAGAACCTAAGTAGTCGCTGTGGTCGCGCTTGCGCTGGACATAGGGGAGACCAGGATTGGCATCGCCGTCTCGAGCCGTGATGGCAAGATGGCGATGCCTGTCAAGGTGCTTCCGGCTGCCGAGGTCACCGGTATGGCCAAGACGTTCCGCTACCTGGTTGAGGACTATGAGCCCGACATCCTGGTAAGCGGACGTCCCCTGACCATGGCCGGTGAGCCCGGCCCTCAGGCCGAGCGCGTTGCCGCTGTGGCGCAAAAGATTGCCGACGAGCTCGATCTTCCGTTGGAGTTTGAGGACGAGCGTCTGTCCTCGCAAGAGGCCAAGCGTATCCTGCGCGAGCAGGGACTCAACGAAAAGCAGATGAGGGGCAAGATCGACATGATTGCCGCCAGCCTGTTTTTGCAGACGTGGCTCGATCGTAAAAACGAGGAGGTTTCGCATGCCTAGTGCTTCCGATCCGCGCCAGCCGAATCGTACACAGCAGCCGGCGTCGCGCCCTGCCCAGCCTGGCCAGCGTCCGGCACAGCCGACGCAGCGCGCAGCTCAGCCTGCCGCGCGCCCGGCGCAGTCCTTCTCTCGTTCGGCCCAACCTGTTCAACGGACGGGTCAGCAGCCTTCTGCTCGTTCGGTTCAGCATTCGGCTTCTCACGCGGCTCAGCAGCCCACTGCTCGTACGGCCCAGCCTGCAGGCGGCACCCGCTTTAAGCAGCAGGCACCTACCCAGCGAACGCAGGCCCCCCAATCGCATTCGCATCACGCTCGTGGTTCGCATGGCGTTGCTCCGGCGACCCGCTCGAGCTACAACACGCATGCTCGTCGCGGTGCTCAAAAGAAAAGCTCCCCGGTGCCTATGATTATCGGTGGCGTTGTTGCCGTGCTTGCGCTTGTCGCGATCGTTTTCTTTGTCGTGCCAGCCGTCAAGGGCTTCTTTGGCGGTGAGGGTGCGAAAGTCGTTGCAGGCCAGCAGGTTACTATCACGATTCCCGATGGTGCCTCGGGTGACAGCATCGCTTCGATTCTCTCCGAGAACCATATCGTAGAAAATCCCAAGGATTACTATGCGGCGGTGAAAAAGCTCAACGCCGATATGTCGCTCAAGCCTGGTGATTATTCGTTCACCACACTCATGGATGCGACCAAGGTTGTTCAGCAGCTCATGGAAGGCCCCAACGCGGGCTCCAATGCGCTGACTATCCCTGAGGGCCTAACGGTCGATCAAGTCGCCGACCGTGTGGCCCAGGCCTACGACAGTATCTCTAAGGAAGACTTCCTCAACCAGGCCAAGGCCTCCAACTACGTTGACGACTATAGCTTCCTTAAGGGCGCCGCCAACGATTCGCTCGAGGGTTTCTTGTTCCCCAAGACCTATTCGCTGGGCGATTCGCCGACGGCCGATGACGTGATTCGCGCCATGCTCGATCAGTTTAAGACCGAGTACAAGTCGCTTGACTTTGCGAGCTGCGAAGCCAAGATCAAGGAACGCTACGGTGTGGAGATGTCCGACTACGACATCGTCAACTTGGCCTCTATCGTTGAGCGCGAGGGCCTCAACGCCGATCAACGTGCGCACGTGGCCTCGGTCTTCTACAACCGCCTTGCCGGCAAGCTCGACGGTCTGCGCTATCTCAACAGCGATGCGACCATGATGTATGTCACCGGTGGCGAGGTTACCGCCGACGACCTGCAGAGCGATAGTCCGTATAACACCTATAAGCACGAGGGCCTACCGCCCACGCCCATCTGCTCTCCGTCGCTCGAGGCACTCAAGGCCACGCTTGAGCCGACCGACTCCGATGACCTGTATTTCTACATTACGCAGGACGAGGAGTACTTCTCGCAAACCTACGAAGAGCATCAACAGTCTTGGAATTAGCATGAGGATTTTTAGCCCCAAACGATACGTTGCCTCGGTCGATCGCATCGACCTCGATACCCTGTGGGCCGACGGCAAACGCGCCATTCTGCTCGATCGCGATAACACCCTGGTGCCGCGCGACACCGAGCAGGTCCCCGCCGCGGTTTCCGCTTGGCTCGATGCCGCCCGCGCCAAAGGCTTTAAGCTGTGCATGGTGTCCAACAACTGGCATCGCGACCAGGTCATGAGCTCTGCACGCGAGCTGGGACTCGAGGCCATCAGCCACGCCATGAAGCCGGCGCCGTTTGCCCTCAAGGCGGGTCTTAAGCGCCTCGGCGCCACGGCCGACGAGGCGGTGCTGATCGGTGATCAGCTCTACACGGACGTGTGGAGCGGCAACTTCGCCGGCGTCGATACCATCCTGGTAAAGCCGCAGGCGACGCAGGACCTGTGGTATACGCAGATCTTCCGTATCTTTGAGCGCCGGGCCCTTCGCGACCTTCCCTGCGAGGAATAGGTCTCGCTATGTCCCAGCACACCAAACACGGCTGCGACCATATCTTCTTTATCGGCTTTTTGGGCGCGGGCAAATCGACGCTCGCGCGCAACGTCGGCACTATGTTCAAGCGGCGTTTTATCGATACCGACCGTCTGGTCGTGCGCCGTTGCGGCAAGTCGGTAACCGAGATTTTTCAGACCGAGGGCGAGGATCGTTTTCGCGAGCTCGAGACCTCGGCGCTCCGTTCGCTCCAAAGTGAGCGCAGCCTGTTGGTTTCGTGCGGGGGCGGCATTGTCGAGACGCCGGTGAATATTGAGCTGATGCACGAAATGGGTACGTGCGTGTACCTCGAGGGTGACTTCGAGGATTCGATTCGCCAGATTCGTCGGTCCGACACGCGCCCCGATTTTCGCTCTCCCGAGCATGCCGCGCGCCTGTTTGAGCATCGCCGTCCGCTGTATCGCCAGGCCGCCGACCTTACCCTTGATATTCGCAACAAGTCCTTCGAGGACGTTTCCTACCTTTGTGCCGAGATGCTTTTGGAGCGTGGGCTGCTATGATTCGCCGTCAACTGATCAATTTCCAAAACCGCAGCGTCGATGTCCGCGTCGGATTGGGCGCGTTCGATGAACTGTCGCGTATGTTTGCCTCGGCCGTGGGCAAGCCTAAGCGCGCGATGGTCGTTTGGAACACCGCCACATCTGAGCGTTTTGGTGAAGTCGTCGAGCATGCGCTGGTCGACGCCGGTTTTGCCGTGTCGCTGCTAGTCCTTGAGGTTTCGCCTGCTGGTGCCACGCTGGCCGATGCTGATGCTATCTTTGGCGCCCTGTCTGCCAACGGCGTTACCTGCGACGATCTGGTTGTCGCCGTTGGCGATGCCGCAACCTGCTCGGTTGTTAGCTGGTGCGCCAACCAGTGGTGCGGCCGAACCGAGTGCGCGCTGTTGCCGACGACCTTTGACGCCATGCTCACGGTCGCGACGACCATGAAGCCGCTCGTCGCCTCGTCGGCCAATGCGCTTCCCGCTATCGCGTTCCGTCCCGAACCGGGCTTGGTCGTGTGTGACCTCGACCTTGTTCGTGAGGCGGACCCCGAGGACCTCAAGCTCGGCTTTGTGGTGCTTGTTGGCACCATGCTTTCGAGCAGTAAGTCCCGCTGGAATCAGTTTACTGAGACCGTCCCCGAGATTCTCGCGGGCGAGGAGGTCGCGCTCGTCAATGCCGTTCAATGGTCTCAGACTGCCCGTAAGGACGTACTGATGGCCACGAACCCGAGCGCTCGCCATGCGCTCGATTTTGGCAAGACGGGGGAGCGTACCTTGCGCGCTTGCTTGGGCGATGCCGCTTCGCAGGTCCCTGCCTACCAGCTGTTGTCCGAGGGCATGCGCTTTGAGGCGCGCCTTGCCCACGACGCCTGCGACTTCGATATCGATTACGTCTTTGAGGTCGATGACTGTCTGGAGGACTTTGGTATCGAGGAACTTGCCTTCGATCTGGAGCCTGCCGCATATATCGAGGAGTTCCGCAGACAGCAGTTCGCGCGCTCAAACCGCAGCATGCTGCCGCTGCCCGCGGCACTCGGCGCAATTCGCCTAACGAACGTTGAGGACGAGGTTCTTGAGCGCCATGCTCACGCCTACTTGGCTTCTCGTAAAGAACTTCTCTAAGATTTATTGACTTCCATCGTCTTTCGTATCATGTTGAGGGGCGGGTTTTCAATCGGTTGCGGATCGCATGCGATTCCGTCGTTCGGTTGAGACCCGTCCCGTCTATCTTGAGACAACAAGAAAGGAATCTGCATGTCTGAGTTTGCTGCCGGTCCTGCCGGTCGTATCGAGCGTGTCCGTGCCCTGATGGCCGAGCGTGGCTACGATGCCATCGTGGTGCGCGACGAGGCCAACCTTCGTTGGCTTACGGGCGTGAAGGGCGTCTTCGACTACACCTTCGAGTTCCCGCACGCTGCGTTTATTACGGTCGACCAGTGCCTGTTCCACACCGACTCGCGCTACCTCAACAGCTTTGAGGAGAACACGCCCGCCGGCAGCCCCTGGGTCTATGACATGGACGAGGGTACCATCCCCGGCTGGGTCGCCGGCAAGATTGCGGCTAACAAGTGCCGTGTCTGTGCTGTCGAGGACGATATGCAGATTAACTTCTACCAGGGTATTCAGCGCGGCCTGGAGGACCGTTCCGTCGCCTGCATGCTGCCGCTGATGCACGACGACATCCGCAAGATGCGCGCCATCAAGGATGCCGAGGAGATCGAGCTCATGCGCCATGCACAGTCGATCACTGACGCCGCCTTCCAGCACATGCTCGGCTTTATTAAGCCCGGTATGACCGAGAAGCAGGTTCGCAACGAGCTCGAGAACTTTATGTTCGCCAACGGCGCCGACAGCCTGGCCTTCGGCTCCATTGTGGCGAGCGGCCCCAACACCGCCAACCCG
>URCS01000041.1 GCA_900546455.1 uncultured Collinsella sp.
GCCTTCCGAGGACGAGCTGCGCGCCCTAGCCGCATCCGTGCGTGCCCTGAGCTACGGCACCAACCTGTGGGGCTCGGCCGACTACCGCCGCTGCATCTCGGCCCCGCTTGCCGTGCAGGCCGTGCGCCGCGCCGCCGGCATTGAGCTTTCGGCCGCGCTTGCCCGCGAGCTCGAGACCGTGCAAGTGCCTAAGTTTGCCACGGACGAGTATTCCTGCCGCCGCGTGCCCGGCGTCGATTCTAGCGAGGTGCGCTAATGGCTGCCAAACTCATCGATCTTTCCTTTACGCTCAACGGCCGTAAGGTCAAGGTTCAGATTGCCCCCGACACCATGCTCTTTGCGCTGTTGCGCGAGCAGGGCTGCGCGTCGGTGCGCTGCGCCTGCGAAACCACCAACTGCGGTTTGTGCACGGTGTGGCTTGACGGCGACCCGGTGCTGAGCTGCTCGGTTCCCGCCGCCCGTGTTGAGGGACACACCATCACCACGCTTGAGGGCCTTAAGGTCGAGTCCGAGGCTCTCGCCCGTGCGATGGCTGCCGAAGGCGCTGAGCAGTGCGGTTTTTGCGCCCCCGGCCTCATCATGAACGTGCTGGCTCTCGCCCGCGCCGCCAAGGAGGATCCGAGCCTCGTCGCAACGCGCGAGGAGCTCTCGCGCCAGCTCGCCGGCAACCTCTGCCGCTGCAGCGGCTACGAGAGCCAGCTGCGCGCCATCGTCCGCTTCCTCAACGAGTCTGGCGTACAGGTGGGCTTTGAGATGCCCGAGCTGCCGGTCAACGACACCAGCTCCGACGGCGTCTCCTATAAGCAGATCACCCACAAGCAGCCCAAGAAGGACTCGAAGGCTCTGCTCGAGGGCCGTCCCGTCTACACGGGCGATATGGTGCCCGCCGGCGCGCTCATCGTCAAACTCAAGCGCAGCCCGTATGCCCGCGCCAAGATTCGCTCCATCGATACGTCGCGCGCCCTGAAGGTGCCCGGCGTGGTGGGCGTTTACACCTACGAGGACGTGCCCAAGCGCCGCTTTACCATTGCCGGCCAGAGCTATCCGCAGCCGAGTCCCTACGACCGCCTGATCCTCGAGAACCTCGTGCGCTATCAAAACGAGGAGGTGGCGATCGTCGCCGCCGAGACCGAGGAGGCCGCCGACAAGGCGCTCAAGCTCATCAAGGTCGATTACGAGGTGCTCGAGCCGTTACTCGACTTTACCCAGGCACTCGATAACGACATTGTGGTCCACCCCGAGGGCGACGTGACCTTTATGTTCCCGCAGGGCGGCGATGTCCCGCGCAACCTGGTGTGCAGCGGTACCAGCGATTATGGCGACCTAGACGAGGCCTTTGCCCAGAGCGATATCGTCTTTGAGCGCACCTACACCAGCCAGGCCACGCAGACCGCACCCATGGAAACCTTCCGCGCTTTCGCGACGACCGACGCGTTCGGACGTATCTCAGTGACTACCTCCACGCAGGTGCCCTTCCACGTGCGCCGCATGGTCGCACAGTCGCTCGACATTCCGCAGTCGCAGGTGCAGGTCATTAAGCCGCGCATCGGCGGCGGCTTTGGCTCCAAGCAGACGGGCTGCTGCGAGATCTTCGTGGCATTCGTGACCCAGCAGACTGGCCGTCCGAGCTATTGCTGCTACACCCGCGAGGAGACCATCACAGCGGGCAACTCGCGTCACCAGATGCAGATGACCGTCAAGCTGGGCGCCATGAACGACGGCACCATCACGGCTATCGACCTGCACACGTTGTCCAACGCCGGCGCGTACGGCGAACATGCCACTACGACGATCGGCCTCTCGGGCCACAAGAGTCTGCCCATCTACAACCACGTGAAGGCGAGCCGCTTTAGGTGGGACGCCGTCTACACCAACACCAACCGCGGCGGCGCGTATCGTGGCTACGGTGCCACCCAGGGCCAGTTTGCCGTGGAGAGCGCCGTCAACGAGCTCGCCGACATGCTGCACATGGACCCTGCCGACCTGCGCCTTAAGAACATGGTGCACGAGGGCGAGATCATGCCGCAGTACTACAACGAGAAGCTCAACGCCTGCGCGCTCGACCGTTGCCTGCTGCGCGCGATGGACATGATCGGTTGGCGCGACAAGCCGTTGGCCGTGGACCTGGGCGACCGCGTGCGCGCCCTGGGCTGCGCGCTCACCATGCAGGGCTCGGGCATCTCCAACGTGGACATTGCCGGCATCGACATGCGCCTGGAAGAGGACGGCTTCATTACCATCGGCACCGGCGCAACCGATAACGGCATGGGTGTCGACACGATCCTGGCGCAGATTGCTGCCGAGGAGCTGGGCGTGGAGAGCTCGCAGATCGTGGTGCGCGGCGTAGACACCGACGTGTCGCCGTTCGACGCCGGCTCGTACGCGAGCTCGGGTACGTACGTGACGGGCCTGGCAGCCAAGAACGCCGCGACCGAGCTGCGCGAGAAGATTTGCGCCAAGGCCGCCGAGATGTGGGACGTTGACGCCACCGACGTGGTCTTCGATGGCCAGTACGTGCGTCTGTCCGACGAGCGCGCCGCGCGCGAGCAGAACCGCTACCTCACGCTGCGCGACTTTGCCAACCTGTGCGTCAAGAACATCGCGGGCGGCGACGCACTGACCTCGCACGCCTCTGCCTGCCTGCCCGTTTCGCCCCCGCCGTTTATGGCCGGTATTGCCGAGGTCGAGGTTGACAAGGCCACCGGCAAGGTGACTGTTGTGGACTACGCGGCTGCCGTCGACTGTGGCACCGTGATCAACGAGGCGCTCGCGCGCGTTCAGGCCGAGGGCGGCATTGCCCAGGGCATCGGCCACGCGCTCTACGAGATTGTCGAGCATGACGATCGCGGCCGCCTGCGCACCGGCAACTTTATGAGCTACAAGCTGCCCACGCGTCTGGATATCGGCAGCATTCGCGTGGCCTTTGAGCCGAGCTACGAGCCGACGGGTCCGTTTGGTGCCAAGTCGATCGGCGAGGTCGTCATCAACACGCCGCTCGCCGCCGTGGCCTCGGCCGTCGCACACGCCACCGGCCACCAGGTTCGCTCGCTGCCGATCACGCCGGAGAAAGCGCTGCTGGGGGAGTAGCGGGTCAGCGAACAAGTCGTAATTGGCGGGGCGGGGCAACTCGTCCCGCCTTTTGCACTCGTGGTGAGGTCGTGAGCCTGTAAAAGGTGTGCGTGCGCTTGCCGTTCGTATCTGCTATCATTCCTAGTCTGTGCGCTCATGCGGGCGTGGCGGAATTGGTAGACGCGCCAGATTTAGGTTCTGGTGGGATTCCCGTGAAGGTTCGAGTCCTTTCGCCCGCACCAACGCACCTGCGTCGGCTTTCGCCGTCGCGACTCTTTGTTGCATAAAGGTACCAGCACCTCAGATAAGCTGGGCAGTATGAGGAGGAACGTGTTGAACATCACCGCTTCTGACGTCAAGGACGCCAAGCTCACCGCTACGGTCACCATTCCGGCCGCCGACGTCGACGCCGCGATCAAGAAGGCCTACAAGGACACCGCCAAGAAGTACCGCTTCCCGGGCTTCCGCGCCGGTAAGGCTCCCCGTCCGGTCATCGACTCTGCTCTTGGCGCCGAGGCTACCCTCGCTCAGGCCACCAACGACCTGATCGCCGCCAACGAGCCCGCCGTCCTCAACGAGCTGGACATCGTCCCCACCAAGAACGGTGACTACAAGGAGCTCGACCTCGCCAAGGATCACGAGGACTACACCTACACCGTCGAGTTCTCCCTGCGTCCTGCTGCCGAGCTCTCCTCCTTCGACGCCGTTGAGATCGAGATGCCTCCCGCGGAGGTCACCGAGTCCGAGATCAACAACCAGGTCGAGATGCTCCTCAACTACCGCGCTACCTTCGAGGACGTCGAGGGTCGCGCCGTCGAGGCTGACGACTATGTGACCGTCGACCTCAAGGCCGTCGAGAACGCCGACAACTTCGCCGCCGAGGGCCGCATGCTCATCGCCGGTAGCGACAGCAACCCCAAGGAGTTCAACGAGGCCCTGATCGGCGCCAACGTTGACGACGTCAAGACCGTCACCTGGACCGACGAGGCCGAGGAGGGCGAGGAGGCCGAGACCCACACCGTCGAGGTCACCGTCAAGGGCATCAAGGTCCGCAACACCCCTGAGCTCACCGACGAGCTCGTCAAGTCCGACTTTGGCTTCGACAGCATCGACGCTATGCGCGACGCCATCAAGATCGAGATCGAGCAGGACAAGGCTTCCCGCCTCCCGGCCGAGAAGGAGAACCGTTGCGTCTCCGCTCTCGCCGAGCGTCTGCAGCTCGACGAGATGGACGCCGACTACGAGCAGTCCGTCTTTGAGGAGCTCGGCCAGAACTTCCTGTCCAACCTCGCTGCCCGCGGCATGACCCTGGACACCTGGCTGCCCGCTTCCGGTCTGACCATGGAGCAGTTCATCGGCGACCTGCACAAGCAGGCCAACGACGTTGCCCGTGAGTCCCTGGCGCTCGACGCCCTCGCCCGTGAGCTCAAGATCGAGGTCACCGAGGACGACATCAACGCCGAGTTCGAGAAGGCCGGCGTCAAGGACGTCGAGGCTTCCAAGGCCGAGTTCATCGCCGATGGCCGCATGCCTGCCGTCCGCGAGTCCATCCGTCGCTCCAAGGCCGTCGACCACCTGGTTGAGAATGCCAAGGTGACCGAGGTCGACGAGACCGCCAAGGACGCCGAGTAATTCTCGCCACCTTGCCCGCGAGCGCATGCGTGCGCCCGTGATGGGGTAAAGTTATACACCGGTTATCCGGTTGCTTCGTACGGTGCCAGCCAATGCATAGCATGCGGGCACCGTACGTTTATCTAGAACCAATTTGGTCCGCAAGAGAGAAATGGAGATGCGTATGATCGCTAAGTTCGATTCCGCCCTCGTGCCATACGTTATCGAGCAGACGCCGCGCGGCGAGCGCAGCTACGATATCTATTCGCGCCTGCTCAACGACCGCATCATCTTCTTGGGCGAGGAGATCAACTCCGTCAGCGCCAATCTGGTCGTTGCCCAGCTGCTGCATCTTGAGAGCCAGGATGCCGAGAAGGATATCTCGCTCTACATCAATTCGCCCGGCGGCGAGGTCTACTCCGGCCTGGCGATTCTGGACACTATGAACTTCATTAAGCCGCAGGTCTCGACCATCTGCGTCGGTATGGCCGCGTCTATGGCCGCTGTGCTGCTTTCGGCCGGCGCCAAGGGCAAGCGCTTCTGCCTGCCGCACTCCAAGGTTATGATTCACCAGCCCAGCGGCGGTGCCCAGGGTCAGCAGACCGAGATCGAGATCGTGGCCGAGGAGATCAAGAAAACCCGTCGCGAGCTCAACCAGATCCTGTCTGACGCCTCGGGCCAGCCGATCGAGAAGGTCCAGGCCGATACCGAGCGCGACAACTACCTGACCGCTGCCGAGGCCCTCGACTACGGCCTGATCGACCGTATTGTTACCTCGCGCGATCTCGCCGCGAAGGACGCCTAGGATGGCCGGTAACATGCAGGACAACTTTGACGAGAATGGCAATCCCATCCGCTGCTCCTTCTGCGGAAAAGAGCAGGGCCAGGTCCGTCGTCTCGTAAAGGGTCCGACCAACATCTTTATTTGTGACGAGTGCGTTGCCGCCTGCTCCGAGATCCTTGAGGAGTCGCTGGCTTCGGACTTTATGGACGCCGCCCGCAACGGCAATCTGCCGGGTTTCCTCAACGACCACGGCCAGGCTGCGTCTCAGCCCGCCGTTGACCCCGAGACGGAGGGTTTTGAGCTCGAGGACGACCGTCAGGTGATTACGCACGTGCCGACGCCGCACGAGATCTATGACGAGCTTTCGGCCTATGTTATGGGCCAGGAGGACGCCAAGCGCGCCATGTCGGTGGCCGTGTACAACCACTACCGTCGCGTGATCGAGGGCGGTGCCGCGGTGTCCGCCTTTGACGAGGCATCGGGCATGGACGCCCAGTTTGACGATGACATGGACGAGGTGGAACTCGCCAAGTCCAATATTCTGCTGCTCGGCCCCACCGGTACCGGTAAGACCCTGCTCGCCCAGACGCTCGCACGCATTCTCGAGGTGCCGTTTGCCATCGCCGACGCCACCGCGCTTACCGAGGCCGGATACGTTGGCGAGGACGTTGAGAACATCCTGCTCAAGCTCATCAACGCCGCCGATGGCGATATTGAGCGCGCGCAGGTGGGCATCATCTACGTGGACGAGATCGACAAGATCGCCCGCAAGGCCGAGAACCTCTCCATCACCCGCGACGTTTCGGGCGAGGGCGTTCAGCAGGCGCTGCTTAAGATTCTTGAGGGCACGGTGGCAAGCGTTCCGCCCACCGGCGGCCGCAAGCATCCTCAGCAGGAGCTGCTGCAGATCGACACGACGAACATTCTGTTCATCTGCGGCGGTGCCTTTGTGGGTCTGGATAAGATCATTGCCGATCGCGTGGGCAACAAGGGCGTGGGCTTTAACTCCGAGATCGCCGGCCCCACCTCGGTCGACGAGAACGACCTGCTGCGTCAGGTGCTCCCGCAGGACCTCAACGCTTTTGGCATGATCCCCGAGTTCGTGGGCCGTACGCCCGTCGTCACCCAGACGCAGGCGCTCGACGAGGACGACCTGGTGTCGATCCTGACCGAGCCCAAGAACGCCGTGGTGCGCCAGTACCGCAAGATGTTCCAGCTCGAGGACGTTGAGCTTGAGTTTGAGGACGCGGCGCTGCACGAGATCGCCCGCATGGCACTTGCCCGCAAGACCGGCGCCCGCGGCCTGCGTGCCATCTGCGAGGACGTGCTGCAGCAGACGATGTTCGATCTCCCCAGCGAGGAGGGCGTTGCCAAGGTCGTCGTAACCGAAGCCGCCGTCAAGGGCGAAGAACAGCCCCAGCGCATCTACGGCTAGACCAGCCTAAAACGTATTTGCAAATAGCCTCCGACCACCCGCGGTCGGAGGCTATTTTATATATACGCAATAACCCCAACTACCTGTGTTATTCTGTGTGTTTGTTTAAGCCTCAGCGAAGTCATATCAGACTGAAGTAATCGATACCTAAGGGGAGGAATGTAGGCCCGATTTTCGTAGATTCCGCACGAGCCGAAGACCACTTAATGTGGTCTTCGAGCGAGCCCAGGACTTGACCGAGCGAAAATCGGGCCTACATTCCTCCCAGATGGGCAAGGGAGAGATATATGGAAGAAATGCCCAAGAACTACGATCCGTCGACTAACGAGCCGGCGATCCTGCAGAAGTGGCTCGACGGCGGTTACTACAAGCGCCGCGAGGGCGTGGGCGATTGCACCGTCACCATTCCGCCTCCCAACGTGACCGGCAAGCTCCACATGGGTCACGCCACCGACGACTCCATCCAGGACGCCATCATCCGTATGGCCCGCATGCGCGGCAAGTCCACACGCTGGGTGCTGGGCACCGACCACGCCGGTATCGCTACGCAGACCAAGGTCGACAAGAAGCTCAAGAGCGAGGGCATTAGCCGCCTGGAGATCGGTCGCGACAAGTTTGTCGACGCTTGCTGGGATTGGACCCACGAGTACGGCGGCATCATCGTCGAGCAGATCAAGCGTATGGGCTGCTCCGTCGACTTCGACAACGAGCGCTTCACCATGGACGAGGACTATGCCCAGGCCGTGCGCAAGGTCTTCTGCGACTGGTACCACGACGGTCTGATTTACCGCGGCAAGCGCATCGTCAACTGGTGCCCCAACTGCACCACCGCCATCTCGGACGACGAGGCCGAGTACAAGGACGAGAAGGGCCACCTGTGGCACCTGCGCTACCCGCTGACTGAGCCGGTCAACGGCCGGGACTACATCGTCGTTGCCACCACGCGCCCCGAGACCATGCTCGGCGACACGGGCGTTGCAGTCTCTCCTAAGGATCCCGAGAAGGCCGCCTTCGTGGGTAAGACCGTTAAGCTCCCCATCGTCGACCGCGAGATCCCCATCTTTGAGGATTGGCATGTCGACGCTAACTTTGGTTCCGGCTTCGTTAAGGTCACCCCTGCCCACGACCCCAACGACTACGCCATGGGTCAGGCTCACGACCTGCCGCAGATCAACATCTTCGACGAGCACGCGGTGGTCGTCGAAGGCTACGGCGAGTTCACCGGCATGAACCGCGACGAGTGCCGCGAGGCCGTCATCAAGTGGTTCGAGGAGCACGACCTGCTCGATCACGTCGAGGACCTCGATCACTCCGTCATGCACTGCTACCGTTGCGACGCCGCACTGGAGCCGTGGCTGTCCGAGCAGTGGTTCGTCGCCGTCGATAAGCTCAAAGGGCCGGCGCTCGACGCCGTCAACTCTGGCAAGGTCACCTTCCACCCCGCGCGTTGGACGCAGACCTACACCACCTGGATGGAGAACCTTAAGGACTGGTGCATCAGCCGCCAGCTGTGGTGGGGCCACCGCATCCCCGTGTTCTACTGCGAGGACTGCGGCTGGGAGGACGCTCTTACCGAGGACACCGATGTGTGCCCCAAGTGCGGCGGCCATCATGTGCATCAGGACGAGAACGTGCTGGACACCTGGTTCAGCTCGCAGCTGTGGACCTTCGCCACGCAGGGCTGGCCGCAAAAGCCGGAGCTGCTCGAGGGACATCACCCCACGACGGCGCTCGTCACCGCCCGCGACATCATCGCGCTGTGGGTCGCCCGCATGGTCATGAGCTCGCTGTACTTCCTGGACGAGGTGCCGTTTAAGGACGTCGTCATCTACCCGACGATTCTTGCCAAGGACGGAAGCCGTATGTCCAAGTCCAAGGGCAACGGCGTTGACCCCATGGACCTCATTGGCATGTACGGCGCCGACGCCATGCGCTACAACCTGCTCACGCTGTGCACCAACAATCAGGACGTCAAGTTCGACGCGAACATCGACAAGAAGACTAAGAAGCTTATCGACAGTCCGCGTACCGAGCAGGCCAAGTCGTTTGTGACCAAGATCTGGAACGCGAGCCGCTTCCTGCTCATGAACATGGAGGGCTACACGCCCGGCGAGCCCGTCGTTGAGACGCCGGCAGACGCTTGGATGTTCAGCCGCCTGGCCAAGGCCGTGAAGATGGTCACCGAGGGTATCGAGAACTACACCTTTGGCGACATGGCCCGCGGCGTGCAGCAGTTCTTCTGGAACGAGGTCTGCGACTGGTACGTCGAGGTCACCAAGGCCCGCTTGAAGGGCGAGGGCCGTCTGCAGGCGCAGCGCAACCTGATTTTTGTGCTTGACACCTCCATTCGCCTGATGCACCCGCTCATGCCGTTTGTCACCGAGGAGATCTGGGACAACATGCCGGCGAGTGTGCTCGATCTGGACGCCGAGGGCAACGTGAACCGCGCCGAGGCGCTCATGATCGCCAAGTGGCCCGAGCCCGCCGACTACGCTAAGTATGTTGACGAGGACGCCGAGCGCGCGTTTGAGCTGTGCCGCGCCGTCGTTTCCGCCGCCCGCGCCACGCGTTCGCGTTACCGCTTGAGCCCCAAGGCCGAGCTCGACGTGGTCGTGCGCGCCGGTGCCGAGGACATCGAGAAGCTCGAGAGCCTGCGCTCGACGATTGAGCCGCTGGCGAACACTGCTTCTCTGGTCATGGGTACCGACGTTGAGAAGCCGGCTGCGAGCATCGCCGTGGTCGACAGCGGCGTCGAGGTCTTTGTGGTGCTCGAGGGCAAGGTTGACCTTTCGGCCGAGAAGGCGCGCCTGGAGAAGGAGATCGCCGCGGCCCAGAAGGAGCTCGCCGGCTGCGAGAAGACACTCGCCAACGAGGGCTTTGTGGCTAAGGCCGCGCCCGCGGTGGTCCAGAAGAAGAGGGACCGTGCAGCTGAGCTCAAGGAGATCCTGGCGGCGCTGACTGCTCAGGTTGCTGACTTCTCGTAGGTCTAACTTGGGGGCGCGTCCCGATGCTTTGCTCTCCGCTGCGGACAGTCCTGCGCAAGACGGACAGCACGTTAAGTGCTGTCCTTTGCGTGCGGAACTTGCGGCGAGCAAAGCATCGGGCCGCTCCCAGTTCGTTTACGTGGTCGTTTGCATCTGGTTGGTCAGGGCCACCGGGTTGTGGCCTTGATTCCGCTGCAATCGGGTAAAGGCTGATATTGTCAACGCGAGGGGCTCATTCTTTTTGGTGGGCCTCTTTTTCTGTAATTGGAGACTTTGGGTTATGGCTAAGCGTTCGGGGTCGTATTCTGTGCCGTTCTCGTTTGAGTTGCTTTCGTTTGATGAGGCTGTTGGGCTGGCTGCTGATACGGGGCGGATTTCTGGGGATGCTGGGCCTCTGCTTGAGACGGTTGTCGATATGCTTGATGAGCTGGGACGTCCGGACGAGTATTTCGATTGCATTCAGGTTGCCGGTACCAATGGCAAGACTTCGACCTCGCGTTTTTCGGCTGCCATCCTTCGTGGTGAGGGGTTAAAGACCGCACTGTATACGTCGCCGCAGTTGGTGCGCTATCCCGAGCGCATGGAGGTCGATGGGCGCGTCGTGAGCGATGAGGCGTTTGCCCGTGGCGTTTCTGCCGCCGTCGAGGCGGGGCATCTCGTGAATGCTCGTCGTGTGGCGGCGGGGGAGCGCGCCTATACCATCACACCGTTTGACCTGCTGACGGCTGCCGCACTGGTGGTGTTTGCCGAGGCTGCGGTGGACGTTGCCGTGCTCGAGGTCGGTATGGGCGGCCGTTGGGACGCCACGAGTGCGACCGATCCCGTCGCCGTTGCCATCACCGGCATCGGGCTCGACCACACGCGCATCCTGGGCGATACGCTCGAGGCCATTGCGGGGGAGAAGGCCGCGGTCATTAAACCCGGGCGCTTGGTTGTTTTGGGCGAGGGCACGCACGAGGCGAGCGTTCAGCGCGTGATGGATGCCCGTTGCCGCGCGTGCGGCATCGTGCCGCTCGTGGTGAGCCACGCCACGACTAAGGTGCCGGCGCATGTGGGCGATACAGTTGAGTTCAGCTGCACCACGCCGCGCGCGATTTATACGTCGAGCATGGTCAAGCCGGCGTATCAGCCGCAGAATGCTGCGTGCGCGATTATGCTTTGCGAGGGTTATTTGGGCCGCGAGCTCGACCACGATGCGCTCGACGCTTCGCTTATGGGTTGCCCCACGCCGGGTCGTTTTGACGTGCTGGGAACCGATCCGCTTAAGCTCATCGATGCCTGCCATAACCCTCAGAGCTGCGAGAACTTTGTGAGCGCGCTGGACGAGATCGACCCGTGCGTGGAGAATCGCCCCACGCTGCTGTGTGCCGCGCTGGCAGACAAGGACGTGGCGGGCATCGTCGACGTGCTTGTTCCGGCTTTCCCACGCGTGGCCGTGACGCAGACCGATTCCGACCGCGCCCTGCCGGCAGAGGAGCTCGCTGCCCTGGTGGACGCGGACAAGCTTGCGGGCGTATACCCCAGCGTATCCGAGGCCCTCGCAGCCTTCGATGCCGCGGGCGTGCCCTTCGTAGCCGCCGGCACCATCACCCTAGCCGGCGAAGTAGCCGGCCTGCTGCGCTAAGCCGCTCACGGGGCAGCTAGTTGGCCTGATTGCCACGAAATGGGCCCATCTACCTCGTTTAATCGACTGCCCTGGACCACGCCGAAAAATGAAAAATTAAAACCGCAGGTAGAAGGCTTGCCGATTTTCAAAAAAAATACCCGCATGGTCGACCCATGCGGGTTAAACGTAGTAGATAGCCCGTTTTCGTGGCGCATCTCTAGACTGTCAAATTGGTCGACTTGGCCCCATGGCAGTTGCGGTGAAATAGTTCCTGGATTATGTCTCTGTGGGCCAATCTGGGAACTATTCCACCGCAACTTATTAAAGGGCTATTGGGAAGGGGCTAGTCTAGGCGGACTGGGTCGTGGGGGTAGCCGTTGAGAATCTCGACGCCGGACTCGGTAACCAGGGCCAGGTCTTCGATACGGACGCCGGTGCGGCCGGGGAGGTAGATGCCCGGCTCGATGGAGAACGTCATGCCAGGCTCTACGACTTGCTCGTTGACAAGCGAGACATCGCCCGGCTCGTGGTCTTGCAGACCGATCGAGTGACCCAGGCGATGCGTGAAGTACTTGCCGTAGCCTGCGTCTTCGATCACGTCGCGCGCGGCACGGTCCAGGTCGCACATGCGCACGCCCGGGGCGATGAGCGCCTCGGCGGCCTCGTTGGCGCGGCGCACGATGTCGTAGATGCGCGCCGTTTCCTCGTCCGGCTCACCCCAAAAGAACGTGCGCGTCATGTCCGAGCAGTAGTTGCGGCGGCGTCCGCCAATGTCGAACAGCACCACGTCGCCGCGCTTGAGTACGGTGTCGTCGGGCTCGTGATGCGGGTCCCCGGCGTTGGCGCCAAAGCTCACGATGGGTGGAAAGCTAAAGCCCTCGCAGTCGTGCTTGCGGTACAGGCCGAGCATCTGGTCGGCAATTTCGCGCTCCGTCACGCCCTCGTGAACGAGCTTGATGACATCGGCCATCACGGCGTCGTTGGCGGCCGAGGACACGCGCATGAGCTCCTGCTCTGCGACGTCTTTGTGTGTGCGTGCGGCGGTGACGGCAAAGTCGCCTGGGAAGAACTCGCTCGCGGCGTGACGATCCATAAGGGGCATCAAAAAGCCGGAGCGCATAACGGTATCGATGCCGAGGGGCTTGGCAGGATTGACCTCGCGTGCGATGGCGTCGGTCACGACGTCGGTGTCGTTGTGGTAGGCCACGCGGGCATTATCGTACTCGGGCAGTTGATGCAGGGCGTTGACCAAAATCACCGGCTCGGCATCGCGCGCGAGCAGCACGCCACAAAAACGCTCGAACATATCGGCATAAAAGCCGGTCAGATAGTAAATCGACCACGGGTCGTTCACAAGCAGCTGCGCGCCGGGGTGCTGAGCCTCGAGCGCATCGAGCACGCGCGCCACACGCTGGTCATCGACATGTGCCATACATCGTCCTTTCGCTAGGTTGCCACCATGGTATCCCATGCCCGGCAGTTAGGGACGTTCCTTTTATGCCGGCACTTCGGGGCACTCCTTGGCATGACCAGCCTGGCGGGCAGCAAAAGTAGCTAAAAGAGGTCCGTCCCAAATGAGCTGGTTTCAAAAGTATGGCGGATTACGGGGCTCGACCTGTAATACTTGACCATGGGAGAAATCGCGAAATTAAAACCGCAGGTAGAGGGCTTATCAAAAATCGAAAATCGCCGGTATGGATGGGGGTCTCCGAATCAGCCCCGTAATCCGGCATAGTTTTGAAATGGCGCTGAATTGGCATCAGCCTTAATTCCGATGCAAAGGCAAGTTGCGGTGGAATAGTTCCTGGATACCGGGGTTTTGGCGGAAATCAGGAACTATTTCACCGCAACTGAGGTGGGGACGGGGTGGTTGTCGGGGTAGCTAAAAGGGTCCCGTCCCAAATGAGCTGCTTAGGCTGGGTCGATGTCCATGCTGGCGATGAGGTTGATGCTGGTGCCGAGGATGTTTTCTAGCACGACGTCACCCATGCGGATGGGGGCGTCGACGACCAGGCCGCGGATGAGGGCCATGGCCTGGGCGTGGAGTTCGAGCGGGATGGCTTCGGCCGTGCGCACGGGCAGCAGCGCCTCGTCGCCGCCGGATACGGCTACGCTGGTGGTGAGCACGCGCATGGGGCAGGTGAGCTCCTGATGCGCGAAGATATCGCCGCGCGGGCAGCTGTTGCCGGTCACGGAGCGCACCTCTACCACGGCGCCGTCTGCGTCACGCTCCACCTCTACAGTTAGGAGGCACACGGAGGGGCAGGTGGTGCAGTTGAACTGCAGCGTCTCGCTCACATTCGTGTTCATGACGTTATGCCTCCTCGACGGGGTGGACGGACAGGACTATCTCGTTGGCGCCCAGGTCGAGCGCTTGCTGGATGACTTTCGCCGGTAGCGGGAAACTCTCCATTACGCTCGGCTTAAACGCGCGGACCTTGCCTGCAAACAGTTCCTCGTCGCCTGCCAGGATACGTACGCGGGCGGCATCGACCGGTCGGCGTACGCGGAAGTTAAGTTTGGTGAGCACCACAGCCGTAATTCGTCCCGGCAGCGCGTAGCCTGCGATGCCGGCGGGGGAGACCATGAGCTTGCAGCTGGCGCCCATGCTATCGCCGACACCCAACGCCCATGCCGCCGCAGCCGCACCGGCACGCTCGGACTCGGTCGTCACGTTGTCGGCCAGGTCGTGTACGTGCAGCACGTTGCCGCAGGCAAAGATGCCCGGCACGCCCGTCTGCAGGTTCTGGTCCACCACGGCGCCGCGCGTGCGCGGGTCAAGCTCAACGCCCGCGGCAACCGAAAGCTCGTTCTCGGGAATCAGACCCACCGAAAGCAGCAGCGTGTCGCACGGAACAATGCGCCCGGTTCCCGGAATGGGTGCAAGGTGCTCTTCGACCTGGCTCACTTCGACGGCCTCAACGCGGTCGTGCCCAATCACACGTGTGACGGTTGTGGACAGGTGCAACGGAATGCCAAAGTCGTCCAGGCAGTTCTTCACATTGCGACGCAGGCCGTTGGCGTACGGCATGAGCTCGTACACGCCCTCGACCGAAATCCCCTCGAGCGTGCAGCGGCGTGCCATGATCAGCCCGATATCGCCCGAACCCAAAATGACGGCGCGCGAGCCGGGCTTGAGGTTTTCGATATTGATGTATCGCTGCGCCAGGCCGGCCGTAAACACGCCGGCGGGACGGCTGCCGGGGATCTTGATCTCGCTGCGCGTGCGCTCGCGGCACCCCATGGCAAGGACGACCGCGCGTCCGGTGAGCTGCAGCATGCCGGAACGGCTCATGAGCGTGACGGTGTGTGCCGAGGCATCGCTTGCCGGGCCACTTACACCCGCGCCCGCGGCTTTTTCCTCGCCCGAATCAATCCCAAGCACCATACTGCCCAGGAACAGCGCAATATCGGTCGCGCACACCTGGTCGATAAAGCGCTGCGCGTACTCGGGCCCGGTGAGCTCCTGCTTAAAGTGCGAAAGGCCAAAACCGGGGTGGATGCACTGGCGCAGGATACCGCCCAGATGCTGCTCGCGCTCCACGATGGCCACGCGCGCGCCGGCCTTGTGCGCGGCAAGCGCGGCCGCCATGCCGGCAGGTCCGCCGCCGATAACGACCACGTCGAACGTCTGCGTCTGCACCGCCTCGGTAGCTCCGGCGTCCGCGCGTCCGTTGCGCATATCAAGCGTCGCCATCCTAGCGCACCCCCTTCAGCGGTCCCTCTACCAGCCAAGAACCGGCATCCTCCAACAGTACCTCGCTGGGGTCGCAGCCCAGCTCGCGCGCCAGGATCGCTACCACGCGGCTCTGGCAAAAGCCGCTCTGGCACCGACCCATGCCGGCACGACAGCGGCGCTTGACGCCTTCGGCCGAAACCGCACCCGGGCGGCGTCGGATCGCGGCCACGATCTCGGCCTCGGGCACCGTCTCGCAGCGGCAGACAATCTGCCCCCACGCGGGGTCGGACTCAATGAGCTTTTGCTTGCGTGCAAGCGGCGCGCGGTCAAAATCGTCCGGCGCATGGCGAATCGGGTCCCAATCGTCCCGTTCGCGCAGGGCCACGCCGGCATCGCGCAGTACCTGCTCCATGCGCTCGGCAATAGCCGGCGAGCTCGCCACGCCCGGCGACTGAATGCCCGCGGCCTGGAACAGTCCCGACACCACGGTCGACTGCCCAATAAAGAAGTCGTTCGTTCCCTGAATGACCGGACGCCCGCCGGCAAACGCCCGCACCACGCGACGCGTGTCCAGATCGGGTACCAGCTTGCGTGCGCCGTCCAGCAACGCGTTGACATCGGTAGCGTAGGTCTGTGTATCGCCTGGCTCGCGCACGGCGGCGGTCGCGGTAATTACGGTGTTGCCGTGTACGGTACCCGTGACGATAACGCCCTTGGAAACCGGCGTGGGAACGGGGTAGAGCGGCATTAGAGCACGTGGCTCTTTGTCCAGCACCACAATATTGCCCTGGCGCCAGACCATCTGGAACTCCTCGGCGCCGGCCATGCGCGAGATGTCCGCGGCTCCGCTGCCTGCGGCGTTGATCAGGTAACGGCAGCGCACATCGCCGGCGGGCGTCACCAGCGTAAAGCGCGTGCGGCCCTTGCCGTCGGCAGCAGCGTCCTCGCCGTGCGAGCTAGCAACCTCAATCGCCTCCACCGGTGCGGAGCTCATAAACGTCACGCCGTTGGCAACGGCGTTCTCCAGCGCGGAGATGGCCACTTCAAATGGGTCAACGTAACCGGTCGAGGGACACCACAACGCGCACGTCGCCTTGGCACTCGCACGCGGCTCCAGTTCGTGGATGCGCTCGGGGCCGATAATCGACAGCTCGGGCACGCCGTTGGCCAGGCCATTCTGGCGCAGCTTCTCCAGGTGCGTGCGGTCTTCGTCGTTGAAACCCAGCACCATCGACCCGGTGCGGCGGAACAAAAATCCCAGCTCCTGGGCCCACGTGCCATATAGCTCGCAGCCGCGTGCGTTGACTTGCGCCTTTACGGTGCCCGGCGCCGGATCGTAGCCGGCGTGCACCAGGCCGCCGTTGGCCTTCGACGCGCCCAGTGCGATGTCGTTGCCCGCCTCGACCACGCAAATGGATAAGTCGTAGCGCGCGAGTTGCCGCGCGATGGCGCATCCCGTGATGCCCGCGCCCACAATCGCGATATCAAACGTTTCTGCCACGGTGCCTCCCAGACAAGTTGACAGGCTGTCAATAGGACTATCCTATGGTCCGCACACCCCCAGTGCGGCGGCAATGCGGCGAACAGCCCCGCAACACCCGCCAACGGCAGGCGAGGGGAGACTCAGGACCATCGGTGACCTCGTCTGCCGCCCCGGATGTCAGAGGTTTGTCTCGTTCTGTAACATCTGGGACTGTTTTTGCCGAGTAACTGTTACAGATCGAGACAGTCGGTTTGGACGGTCTTCTTTGTCTCGATCTGTAACAGTTAGCTGAGGTATTTGGCTTCAGACGTTACAGATTGAGATGTTTGTCTGTCAGCCTGTCCGTTCATCTTGATCTGTAACAGTAAGAGTGGTTTGGGGGTCCAAGATGTTACAGATCGAGATTTAAGTCGGGGAGAGAACGGTTCGTCTCGATCTGTAACAGTTAGACCCGGAGTCCGCTCCCACCTGTTACAGATTGAGATGTTTGTGTCCGCGCCGGCCCCGCCCCTAGCCGTAGTCCCATATAAACAAACCCCGTGGTAAACTTGACCGGACTGTTAATATTCCGAAAGGTACACCTCAATGTCCAAGTACATCTCTGAGCTCATGTCGCCGCAGCTTATGGGCGTCGTCTATGCCTTCGTTGGCTTTATCATCGCCCTGTATGTGCTGTCGGTTGTCTATGTGTTCATCGACGCTCGTCGCCGCGGCGCCAGCGCCTACGTGGCATGGGGCATCATCGCCCTCATCCCGTTTGTAGGCCTCATCGCCTATCTGGTCCTGCGCCCGCACTCCTACGCGTCCGACCGCGAGGAGCAGGAGTTGGACATGGCCCTTCGCGAGCGCCAGCTTGCCCAGTACGGCACCTGCCCGCAGTGCGGCGCGCCCATCGAGAAGGACTTCGTCGTCTGTCCGGTGTGTGACACCCAGGTTCGAAACGTATGCCCCAGCTGCCATCGCCCGCTCGATGCGCACTGGAAGGTCTGCCCGTACTGCCGAACTCGCATTCAGTAACGCATCCATCGCCGGGCCG
>URCS01000042.1 GCA_900546455.1 uncultured Collinsella sp.
CTGCTCCAGTGCGGCGCAGAGCGCGTCCACGTCCGGACGCTCATACTGCATCTCGGAAAAGATGACCGGGTCGAGGTTGGGCGAATAGGGGCGGGTATAGTCGGTGTAATCAATTATGCCGCCGGAATAGTCCGGGCGCTTCCATTCCTCGCCCGGGAATTCCTCAAGGACACCGGCGATGACGGCCGTCAGCAGACCGCAGCCCTGCAGACACAGCGAGAATGCAAGGATCAGTGCCGTCAGGACAAGGATTCGTTTTTTCATGGGGGCAACCTCCGTTTCTTTTCTGCGGGTATCATAACATATTTTCCGGGAAAAGAAAAGCGGGTCAGAGCACCTGCAAAATGCAGCCCTTGAGATACAGCGCGTATTCGGCGTTCAGGTCGGCCGGATGGTCGCGCGACTGGGTCAGACGCTCCAGCAGACGCACGGGACGACCGCAGTCGGCCGCGGCGTCGCGGAGCATTTTTTCAAAGAGGCCGGCGGTCATATACTGGCTGCACGAGCAGGTGACGAGGAAGCCGCCCGGCGCGCACAGACGCATACAGCGCAGGTTCAGCTCCTTATAGCCGCGATAGGCGCCGTCGAGCGCGCCTTTGCTCTTGGCAAAGGCCGGCGGGTCGCAGATGACGAGGCCGAACTGCCGCCCCTCCTCCGTGTAGCGCTTGACGAGGTCAAAGGCGTTGGCGCAGGTGGTCGTGATGCGGTCGGCTACGCCGTTGCGCGCGGCATTCTCGCGCACCATGGCCAGCGCGGTTTCGGAAACGTCCGAGGCCTCGACGCTTTCTGCGCCATAGAGCGCGGCATGGACGGAGAAGCCGCCCGTGCAGCAGCAGAGGTCGAGCACCGTGCGCCCGGCAGCGTAGGGCTTGAGGCGGCCGCGGTTTTCCTGCTGGTCGAGGAAGTGACCGGTTTTTTGACCGTTTACCAGATCCACGCGCATGAGCGCGTCGTGCTCGCGGATGATCAGCTCCTCCGGCACCGCGCCGTACAGGCAGGCCTTGCGCTGCTCCATGCCCTCCTTTTCGCGGACGGCGACGTCGTCGCGTTCATAGATGCAGCGGGGCGCGAAGAGCTCGACGAGCGTTTCGACGATCTCGTCCTTGCGCAGCTCCATGCCGAGGGAGACGATCTGGATGGAGAGGCAATCTCCGAATTTGTCCACCGTCAGGCCGGGCAGGCCGTCCGACTCGCCGAACACCACGCGGCAGGCGTCGGAAAAGCCCAGCAGCTGCCGGTTTTCCCACGCAGCGGCGATGCGCCGGCGGAAGAAATCGCGGTCGATGGCCTCGTTCCGGTCGAGCGTCAGCACCCGCACCACGATCTTGGAGCGGCCGTTGAAAAAGCCCTTGGCGACAAAGCGCATCCGGCTGTCGCGGACCTCGACCACGCCGCCGTCGGCGCAGTCCTCGTCCACCCAGTCGATCTCGTTGTCATAGATCAGGCGCGCACCGGCGAGAATGTCCTTCTCCTCGCCGCGCCGCAGACATACCTGTTGCATAACGTTCTCCTTTTTATGATGTGGAAAATCCGCCCCTGTCGTGTCGGGCAGAGGCGGAAAAACCGATCAATCCAGCGTCAGGCCGGCAACCACGCGCGCGCAGCGCGGGCAGAGCCCTTCGGCGTTGGCCTCGGTGGAGTGCATCCAGCAGCGCGGGCACTTTTCGCCGGCGGCGGGCAGCACCTCAATGCGCATACCGGGGAAGTTTGCGCCGGTGCCGCAGACGTTTTCTTCCTCCGGCGCGCCGTTTTCCAGCAGCACGTCGGAAACGATGAACAGCTCCGCAAGATCCAGCTCCTTCACGGCCTCCAGCGCGGCGCGGGAGGCTTCGTCCTCGGCGTAGAGCGCGACGTGCGCTTCCAACGCCTTGCCGATGCGCTTGTCGGCGCGGGCGGTCTCCAGAACGCCGTTGACGTCGGAGCGGAGGCGGAACGCGGTCTCCCAGGCGGTCATCTCGGCCTCGGACAGGGCGTAATCGGCGTAGGGCTTCGTCATCTGGTTCAGAACGACGTTTCTGGGGTCGTCCTCCGCGCGGTGCGGCATCTGCAGCCAGATCTCGTCGCAGGTGAAGGCGAGGATCGGCGCGAAGACCTTGGTCATGGCGTCGAGGATCATCCACAGAGCGCTCTGCGCCGAGCGGCGGGAGGCGGAATCCTTGCCGTCGCAGTACAGACGGTCCTTCAGAGCGTCGAGGTACACGTTAGAAAGCTCGGTCACCACGAAGTCGTAGAGCGCACGGTAGGCGCGCGGGAACTCGTAGCTGGCGTAGGCGTCGTCGACCTCGGCCTGGACCTGGGTCAGACGGGCAACCATGAGCTTGTCGAGCGGCAGCAAGTCGGCAAAGGCGACGCCTTCGGTCTCGGGCTCAAACTGACCCTCGAGCTCGGAGAGCAGGAAGCGCAGCGTGTTGCGGAAACGTCGATAGGCATCAGACGTACGAGCGAGAATCTCGTGGTCGATGGAGACGTCGGAGCTGGTGTCGACAGAAGCAACCCACAGACGGATGATGTCGGCGCCCATCTCGTCGCAGACCTTGTTGGGGTCGATGACGTTGCCGAGCGACTTGGACATCTTGCGGCCCTGGCCGTCGAGCGTGAAGCCCTGCGAGACGACCGCCTTGTAGGGAGCATGGCCGTTGGCGCCCACCGAAGTGAGCAGCGAGCTCTGGAACCAACCGCGGTGCTGGTCGGAGCCCTCGAGGTACACATCCGCCGGATACTCCAGCTCGGGACGGTACTCGCAGACGGCCTTCCAGGAGACGCCGGAGTCCCACCACACGTCGAGGATGTCCTTATCGGCCTTGAGGTGATGGCCACCGCACTTGGGGCAGACACAGGCCTCGCCCAGGTAGCTCTCGGGAGCGTCGGTGAACCAAGCGTCGGAGCCCTTCTCGTGGAAGAGCTTGATGACAGCGTCGAGCGTGGCGTCATTCATGACCTTCTCGCCGCAGTCGGCGCAAGTGTAGCTGGGGATAGGCACGCCCCAGTTGCGCTGGCGGCTGATGCACCAGTCGGGACGCTGCTCGACCATGGCGCCAATGCGGTTGGCGGCATGGGCCGGATACCACTTGACGTTCTCGCGGACCTCCTTGCCAGCCTGCTCGCGCAAACCGGTCTTGTCCATCGAGACAAACCACTGGTCGGTAGCACGGAAGAGCACCGGGTGCTTGCAGCGCCAGCAGTGCGGATAGCTGTGCGTGATCTTCTTCTCGAGGACCAGGGTGCCGCGCTCGCGCAGGAACTCGATGATATGCGGGTTGGCCTCGTCGGTATCCATGCCGCTGAAGGGGCCGCCGGTACCAAACTCCTCGCCGGTGTAGAACTTGCCGTCGTCATCGACCGGCATGCAGATGTCGGTGATGCCCTCCTTGAGGCAGGCAAAATAGTCGTCGACGCCGTGGCCGGGCGAGTTGTGGACGATACCGGTACCGTCATCGACACCGACGTAATCGGCCAGCAGCGCCACGCCCTCAACACCGTCAAAGATTGGCTGCTTGTAGTGGATGTGGTGGAAGGTCTCCGCGGGAACCACATAGGGCTTGCCGTCGACCATAACCGGGGTGTACTCCCAGCCAAACTCCTCACAGCACTTGGGAGCCAAGTCCTCGAGCATGACCTCGGCACGACCATCGTGCTCAACGGCAACGTAGGCGGCGCCGGGCTTGAGGGAAACGGCCTGGTCGGAGGGGATGGTCCACGGCGTGGTCGTCCAGATGATAAAGTCAACCGGGCCGTCGAAGTTCTCGAGGCCGGCGGGCTTGGAAGTCATCTCGAAGCGCACGAAAATGGACGGGCTCGTCTCGTCGGAGTACTCGATCTCGGCCTCGGCCAGCGCGGTGTGGCAGTGCTTGCACCAGTGAACCGGCTTGTGACCGCGATAGATCATGCCCTTATCGAACATGGCCTTGAATACCTCGATGTCGGCGGCGTCGTGCTGGTGATAGAGCGTCAGATACGGGTTGTCCCAGTCGCCAAGCACGCCCAAGCGACGGAAGCCGGCCTTCTGGAGCTCGATGTTCTCGACAGCGAACTCGTTGCAAAGCTCGCGGATCTTGGCCGTGGAGGTCTGGTTGAACTTCTCGGTGCCGAGCTTTTCCTCGACCTTGTGCTCGATCGGCTGACCGTGGCAGTCCCAACCGGGGACATAGGGAACTTCGCAGCCCTGCATCATCCAGTAACGGTTGATCATGTCCTTGGAGATCTTGTTCATGGCATGGCCGATGTGGATCGGACCGTTGGCGTACGGAGGACCGTCGTGCAGCACGAACTTCTTGTGACCCTCGTTCTTCTTCAAAACCTGCTCGTAGACCTTGTTGTCCTGCCAGTCCTTGAGTCGCTTGGGCTCGGACTTGGAAAGACCGGCGCGCATGGGAAAACCGGTCTTGGGCAGATTCATCGTCTGCTTGTACTCGTTTGCCACGGTACCCCTTTCATGTCGTGGGCGCGCACGCCCGATGGGCACCAAAAAAGCGCCCGTCCCTGCAAGCTGGGACGAAGCGCCACAAAACGGGCTGCACGCCCGTAAAAGCTCTTCGCTTAACCACCCAGCTTAGATGCCCTCGCCCGCATATTCGCGAGCTCGCATCCGTTACTCGGCTGGCCTGTATCGACGACCATCTCGGCGATGTCTACTAAGACGAACCTGCACGGCACGTCCGTTGGGACCGCAGCTCCGGGGTGATTTTCATCGGTCGCATGCACGGGCTCTCAGCGCTCCCCGCTCTCTGTAGCATGCGGACGGCCGACTACTCGTCCCCATCAACGCTTATGCGGAGTATGCTAACACGTTCCGCGCCGGCAAAAAACCCTCAACACTGGTTTTATACGTTCGAAATTTCTCGCTATTACAGCCCTTCTCTAGGAGCAAAATACCTGAAAGCACTTTATCGAACGAAAGAAGGTTGTTATGCGCACGATTGGAATGAGCGACTACACCGTTGGCGAGGATTGCTTTACCGAGTTGCCAACCGCACTGGCAGAGTACGGCGCGAAGAAGGTCGCCATCATTGGCGGCAAGCGAGCCCTGGCCGCGGCGCTGCCGGGCATCGAGGCGGCACTTGAAGGTACCGATGTCGAGGTCCTGGAGACGCGCGTCTATGGCACCAACAGTACGCGTGCCAATATCGCCAAGGTTGTGAACTCCCCTGCCTGCCAGGAAGCCGACGTGCTTATCGCATGCGGCGGCGGCAAGGCGCTCGACACCGTGAAGACCGCAGCCATCGAGCTCAAGAAGATCGTCTTCACCGTCCCGACGATCTGTTCCAACTGCTCCGCCGCGACCGCCATTGCCGTCGTGTACAACGACGACGGGTCACTCGAAGGCTATTCGTACCCCAACCGACCGGCGCACATCTTCATCAACCCCAAGATCATCGCCGAGGCGCCAGCGGAGTACTTCTGGGCCGGCGTGGGCGATGCCCTGTCTAAGCAGCCTGAGGTCGAATACGCCACAAGCGCCGGTAATTTGGAGCACACCGCCGGTCTTGGCCTGGCACTCGCCCACACCTGCTCCGAGCCGCTGTTTACCTACGGCGTCCAAGGTCTTAAGGACGTGCGCCAGGACCTGTCGAGCGAGGCCGTTAAGCAGATCGCGCTCGATATCGTGGTCAACACGGGCTATGTCTCGAACCTGACCAACCAGAACGATTACTACTACAACTCGAGCGTGGCGCACGCATTCTACAACGCCACCTGCAGCATTCCGCGTGAGGGCACCTACCTGCACGGCGAAGTCGTAAGCCTGGGCGTGCTGGTGTTGTTCGCCTACACGGGCGACACCGAGAACCTTAAGCGCTATGCTGACTTCAACAAGCAGATGGGGCTGCCCGTAACGCTTGAGCAGGTCGGGCTTTCCGAGACCGATATCCCTGCCCTGTGCGAGCACGCACACGCCACCAACGAGTGGAAGCAAGGCAACCCGGAGCCCTTCACCGACGAAAAATTCGCCGCCGCCATCAAGGCCGCCAACGCCTACGGCCACACGCTCTAGACCCAGGCCAAAACCACCACAAGGGAGCAGCACCTTTGTGGTGGTTTTTTATTGCTCCAGCATGCTGGGGTCGAACTCGCTAGCCGGGATCACGCGATAACCGTGGCGGAGCAGTAAATCAACGAAGACGCCGTTGCCCGCCGTAAGGGTGCCGCTGAATGTTCCGTCGTAGATGCGACCCGCGCCGCACGAGGGACTACGGTCCTGCAGGATGCACGCGGCGATCTCTTCCGGCCCGCCCGCCTGCTCGCACATATCGAGCGCTCGTTGGGCACCCAGGCGAAATTCGCGATCGACCGATATGCCCTCGCAGGTACGAACCTCTCCGTTCACAATCTCGGACGGCTTGCGCGGCGTGGGCAGGCCCCCAAAGACCTCAGGGCACACCAAGAGGACCTCGGTCCCTGTACGCTCGCAGGCCTCGACCAACTCGCGATGGTAGTTGTCGAGCCCGTTATACTTGCAGCTCTCGCCCATCAAGCAGGCGCTCACCACGATCTTCATTTCCATCCCTCTCAAGCAAAACGCCCCATTTGAGAAAGCTGCTCAAATGGGGCGTCGGCGTTTACTGGCTCGGCCGCGGCTTTACTGCTGCTTGGGCATCAGCGGATTCTCGCGCGTGAGGAGGTTCATGAACTCCTCGCCCGTGATGGTCTCCTTCTTATACAGATAACGAGCCAGCTCGTGGAGCTTAAACTTGTTCTCCTTCAGAATCTGCAAAGCGCGGTCGTGCGCATCCTCGATCAGCTTGGCGACAATCGCGTCCACGCGCTCGGCCGTACCGGGGGCGCAGGTGAGCGACGTGTCCTGATTGAGATACGCGTTCTGCACGGTACCGAGCGCCATCATGCCAAACTCGTCGGACATACCAAAGCGCGTCACCATATTACGGGCGAGCTTGGTGGCCTGCTCGATGTCGTTGGCGGCGCCGGTCGTCATCTCGCCAAAGATGAGCTCCTCGGCTGCGCGGCCACCGCAATAGACAGCGAGCTTGTCCAAGACCTCCTGGCGCGTCGTCAGGAAGCGCTCGTCCTCCTCGACCTGCATGGTATAACCAAGAGCACCGCTCGTGCGCGGCACGATGGTGATCTTCGTGACCGGCGCAGAGCCCTTCTGGCGAGCGGCAACGATGGCATGGCCGATCTCGTGATAAGAAACGACCTGCTTCTCGTGGTCGGACAGCACCGTGGACTTACGCTGTTGGCCGGCAATGACGACCTCCACCGACTCCTCGAAGTCGTCCTGGGTTGCACGCTTGCGACCCTCGCGAACGGCGCGCAGGGCACCCTCGTTGATGATATTGGCCAGGTCGGCGCCCGAGGCACCGGGCGTGGCGCGGGCAATCGCGGTCAGGTCGATCGGCGGCTCGGTCTTCACGCTCTTGGCATGCAGCTCGAGGATGTTCTTGCGGCCGGTCAGATCGGGCAGCTCAACGGGGATGCGGCGGTCAAAACGACCGGGGCGCAGTAGAGCGGGATCGAGACTGTCGGGACGGTTGGTTGCGGCAAGGACAACGATACCCTTGTGGTTATCGAAGCCATCCATCTCGGTCAGCAACTGATTGAGCGTCTGCTCGCGCTCGTCGTTGCCGCTAAAGCCGCCGCCATCGCGCTTCTTACCGATGGTATCGATCTCATCGATAAAGACGATACACGGGGCCTTTTCCTTGGCCTGCTTAAACAGGTCACGAACCTTTGCAGCGCCGCGACCAACAAACATCTCAACGAACTCAGAGCCCGAAATGCTAAAGAACGGAACACCGGCCTCGCCGGCAACAGCCTTGGCAAGCAGGGTCTTACCGGTACCCGGAGGGCCAACAAGGAGAGCACCGCGCGGTAGCTTGGCGCCGATCTCCTCGTAGCGTTGCGGCTTCTCCAGAAAGTCGACGACCTCCTTGAGAGACTCCTTGGCCTCTTCCTGGCCGGCGACGTCCTTAAAGGTCACGCCCACGTCCTTGGAGGCGATCACGCGCGCGCCGGACTTACCCAGTCCGCCGCCGCCAAAACCGCCGCCGCCAAAGTTCATCGACGGGCCGTCATCGCCCATAGCCTTCTTCATGCGGCGGTTGAGCCACCAACCGATGAGGAAGAAAATCGCCATGGGAAGAATGAGTGTGAGCAGGTAGTAGGTCATCAAACCCGAGTTCTTATCGGGAACGACCGACTCCAGCGAAGCGCCAGACTCAAGCACGCGATCGGTAAAGCCCGCATCGTTCGGCACACCGGTCGTCTTATAGGCGATGTTCTCGTCCTCGCCCTTCTTGGTGTAATAAATCGAGTAATCGTCCGTGTTGTACTCGACCTTGTCGACACTCTTCTTATCGAGCGCCTTGACAAACGTCGAGTAATCGGTCTTCGTAATCTGCTGCGTGTGACCGATGTTGGGGAACAGAACGGTCGAGAGCACGAGGTAGACGACGAAGGCGATGAGCACGTAGAGGATCATATTCCGTCTACGCTTGTTGTCATCCATCTCCATCTGCTTGAACTCCATCTACTGGGGTTGATAATGCTTTCTAGAATACCCAACCCGGACGGCGATAAACCGACGCCGGGCACGAAAGGACAGAGATGGCATCACTGTAAGTCGGCAAGGTTCAAATCTATACAGGCGACGGCAAGGGCAAGACGACGGCTGCGCTGGGGCTCGCGCTGCGCGCGACGGGCTACGGACTCGACGTTCTTAGGATGCAGTTTGCCAAGAAACTTCACTGCGCCGAGCATGATGCGGCGCCCCGTTTGGGTCTGCGCATCGTACAAGCCGACCGCGACACGCCCGAGGCCTGCGCGGCGCAGGTCATGGAGCTCGCATGCGAGCAGATATCACAGGTCGATGTTCTGATTTTGGACGAACTCGGCGAGGCCATGCGCCGAGGTTTCGTGACGCGCAAGGATGTGGAGGGGCTGATCGCACTGAAGCCTACCATCACAGAGCTCGTGCTCACCGGCCGCGGGCTGCTGCCGTTGGCCGACCTCGCGGACTTAGTCACCGAAATGCGCCCCGTCAAACACCACTTCGACGAAGGCCTCTTAGCCCGCCAAGGCATCGAATACTAATTGATCCGAAGGGGACGGAGGAAAACGGATCATCGACATCGCGACGGAGAGCAATGATCCATTTTCCTCCGCCCCAAGGGATCATTAGGCGGTGGCGCGGCCTAGCCAGTTGCCGCTGTGGTGGTAGATGGTGAACATCGTGGCGGTGATGAGCCAGGTTACGGGGTAGACCAGCAGCAGGTGCTCAAGCGACGGATCGAACGGCATAATCGCAAACACCCAGATCACCCTGAGCACGACGGTGCCAAAAATCGTGAGCAGCATCGGCTGCAAGCTCACGCCGGCACCGCGGATGGAACCCGAGGCGTTCTCGATAATCGAGAAAATCGCATAGAACGGCGCAATGAAATGGAGGATGGTCGTGGTGTACGCCGAAATCGAAGCATCGTCGACAAACAAACGCGACAGCGGACCCGAGAACACCAGCAGCACGGCAGACAGGCCACCAATGAGCATAAACGACAGCACGAGCGACGTATGGTAGCCCTTGCGCATGCGCTCGTAATTGCGCGCGCCAAAGTTCTGCGCCGAGAACGTAGTGATCGATACGCCGAGCGCCTCGGTCACCATCCAGATAATGCCATCCAGGCGCCCAGATAGACCCCAAGCAGTCGTGACATCGGCGCCAAACGAATTAACCGACACCTGGATCAGCACGTTCGAAATCGAATAGGCAGCCGATTGAAAACCGAGTGGCAGACCACACGAGATCATACTCTTGCAAATACCGCGATCGATGCCGAGCTTAGACAGCGAAAGACGCCATGCACCCGGAGCGTGCATCATACGAATCACGATCATCGTGGCGTTGGAGCAAATGGTCAGCGCCACCGCGATGCCGCAGCCCAGAGCCTCCATATGAAGCACGGCAACGAAGATGACATCCAGCACCGCATTAACAAGGCAGCCGGAAGCGATGATCACAGCAGGCCCGCGCGTGTCGCCCACGGCGCGCAGCAATGCCGTTCCCATATTGAGCAGCAGTGCCGCAACCATCGCGGCAAAATAACAGCGAGCATAGGCCACACCCTCGGCCAATAGTTCATGCGGCGTGTTCATAAGCACCAGCATGGGCTCAACGAACACTATGCCAAGAATCGAGAAAACGATACCGCCCACCAGCGCGAGCGTCATGGCTGTATGGACCGAACGACCCAGTCGCTCATCATCGTGCTGGCCAAAATACTGACCGGTAATGACCGCGCAGCCGGCGCCGACGCCAACGCAAAAGCCAATGCAGAGCTCGGTGAGCACCATCGTGGCTTGAATGCCACCCAGCGCGAGCTTGCCGCCAAACTGGCCAACGATATACGTACCGATAAGCGTGTAGGCCTGCTGAAAAAACGAACTACAAAAGATGGGAACGCACAGCGACAGCAGCTGTTGCCAAATGACACCCTGCGTTACATCGATAGCCGTAGATTTCTTAGCCACACGCCCTCCCCGCCAGCGTACGTCAAACAACATAACGGCAATTTAAGACCAAAGCCAATACTAGCTTAGCACCGACTGGCGGCGACCGAAACACCCCGAATTAGAGCACGGTGCGGAAAACTGCCTAGTGATACAAACCTGGCTGGTAGTGATACTCATTACTCACGTGCGGGCACAGCTGCCAAAAGGCGACGGCGCTCGCCGCGGCCACGTTGAGCGAATCGACCCCGTGCGCCATCGGAATACGCACGGCTCGGTCGCAGCCCGCAATGGTCTTGGCGCCCAAGCCAGCACCCTCGGTGCCCATAAAGATTGCCAGGCGATCAATCTCCTGCAGCGCGGGATCGTCCAACGATACGGAATCGTCCATCAACGCCATGGCGGCACACGAAAAGCCGGCATCGTGCAGCGCCGCCAGCCCATCATGCGGCCATACGCGCGCCTCGCTGCCAATGCGCGTCCAAGGCACCTGGAAAACCGTGCCCATGCTCACGCGGGCCGAGCGACGGTACAGCGGGTCACAGCAAGTGGGGCTCACCAAAATGCCATCGACGTTCAGCGCAGCCGCCGAGCGGAAAATCGCGCCAACATTGGTGTGGTCGACAATACCCTCAAGCACGCACACGCGCACCGGACGATCCCCCGCCGCCTCGACGACGCCGCCCAAGAACTCATCAACCGGAATCTGACGCGGGCGACGGAACGCCGCCAGCGCGCCGCGCGTCACGTTAAAGCCCGTCAACTGCTCCATGAGCTCCATGGAGGCCACGAACACGGGAACCGGACCCGCTCCCTCGCGCACGACAAGCTGGTCAAACAGCGGCATCATCTGGTCGAGCCAGCGCTCGCCCAAAAGAAAGCTCACCGGCTGGTATCCGGCACGCACCGCGCGCTCGATAACCTTGGCGCTCTCAGCGATAAAGATGCCCTTTTGCGGCTCCAGCACACAGCGCAGCTCGCGCTCGGTCAGCCGCACGTAGGCATCGAGCCGCTCGTCCTCGAGCGAATCAATTCGCAGAACCTCAACGGCATCAGTCATAGCAGCCAGCCCGCACCCTTCTTTACAGCACATCTATACCAAACGAGGCGACGCTAAGCGCCGCCCCATGCATTCAATCAACCCGATGATACCGTTCACGCCAGACGATTTACGCCTCAACGCGACGATACGTCACGAACTCATAATCGACGCCCTCGTCACCCTCACCGGCGGCAATCGTCGCGACCCCGCTACGCTGCGCAATCTTCCACGCGGGATCGGCGTCCAAGTCGGGAAAGTACGTGTCCACGACATGCACGCAGTGGTTATGAGTGACCTCGGCCTCCACGCAGTACGGCAAAAACTGCCGATAGACATCGCCGCCGCCGATCACCCAGGCAACGGGCTCATCGGCAACCGCAGCGAGCGCTTCGTCAACGCTATGCACCACGTCGACGCCCTCGCGGGTAAAGCCTATATCGCGCGTAAGCACGATATTGCGGCGGTTCTTGAGAGGACGCCCGCCGGGAAAACTCAGCAGCGTCTTGCGTCCCATGATAACCGGGCAGCCCTTGGTGCAGGCCACAAAATGGCGCATATCGGCGCGATTGGACACCACCATATCGCCCTCGCAGCCAATACCCCAGTCGTCACACACGGCGACGATGGCAGAAAGCTTACACGTCATGCGCGTCACCTACACCGCAATGGGGATGTTCTTGACCTGAGGGCCGTGCTCATAGCCCTCGACGATCAGGTCATCGGTCGTAAACGCATAGAAGTCATGCACATCGGGGTTGAGCGTTACCTTGGGTGCCGCAAACTGCGGACGCTCGATAAGCTCGCGGACGATATCGACATGACGATCATAGATATGGGCGTCGGCGATCACGTGCAGCAGCTCACCGGGAATCATATCGACCGACTGCGCGACCATCATCAGCAAAATGGCGTACTGGCACACGTTCCAGTTGTTCGCGGCCAAAATGTCCTGGCTGCGCTGGTTGAGAATCATGTTGAGCGTCGGCTTGTCGTCCTGAGGACGCTGCGTCACGTTATAGGTCACGCTGTAGGCGCATGGATAAAGGTGCATCTCGGACAGATCGCTAAACACGTACGTATTGGTCATAATGCGGCGACTATACGGCGTGTGCTTAAGGTCGTACAGTACACGGTCCATCTGGTCGAAGTCGCCCTCAGCGTAATGGCTCTTCTGACCAATCTGATAGCCGTAGGCTTTACCGATGGAACCGGTCTCATCGGCCCACTCATCCCAGATATGGCTGTTGAGGTCATGCACGTTATTAGACTTCTTTTGATAGATCCACAAAATCTCGTCCATCGCAGACTTAAGCGCCGTACGGCGCAGGGTGAGCGCGGGGAACTCCTCGCGCAGATCATAGCGCGCCGTGACACCAAAGTTTTTAATGGTATAGGCAGGGGTGCCGTCCTCCCACACCGGGCGGACCTTTTGGCCCTCGGTGGTGGTGCCATGATCCAAGATATCGCGGCACATGGTTACAAACTGTTGATCAGCTTTGCTCATTGACCCTCCTGTCAGTCGCCTACAAGCGAGATTCATTGTAGTCCAGGCGCACGCGGCCCCACAGCCCAAACATAAGCCCTCATTTTCTGACATATGCCAGAAATTCCTTGCGCAAATCCGCACGTTCGCTATTCTATTGTTGACATATGTCAGATTTGGAGAGTGTATGGCTGGAAGACGCGAAAAACTGCGCCGCGTTGGGATCATCCCCGAATATCGCGGCTTTACCCCCGATGGCCTGGCCAGCGGTGATGCCATCGACATGACCGTCGACGAGCTTGAGGTGCTGCGCCTGTGCGACCTGGAAGGTCTCAACCAAGAGGCGGTCGCCCAGCAGATGGGCATCGCCCGCGCAACGGTGGCGGCCATTTGCAGCCGCGCGCATCGCAAGGTGGCCGATGCGCTGGTCAACGGACGAGCGCTCGTCATCGAGGGCGGCAATATCGCGTACTCCCCCATCGCCACGACGACGGCCGCATGGCCAGCAAAGGAGGTCGGCACCATGAGGGTGGCAACGACGTACGACAACGGCAACATCTTTATGCACTTTGGCCGCAGCGAGCAGTTCAAGATCTACGACATCCAGGATGGCAAGGTGCTCAACGAGCAGGTCGTAGGCACCGGTGGCACCGGCCACGGCGCCTTGGCGGGCCTGCTTGCCAACGGTGGCGTTGACACGCTCATCTGCGGCGGTATCGGCGGCGGCGCTATCAACGCGCTTGCCCAAGCCGGCATCACGGTCTATGCGGGCGCCCAGGGCAGCTGCGATGCCTGCGTCGAGGCCCTCATTGCCGGCACGCTCGCACAGAACGGCGAGGCCACCTGCGACTGCCATGGACATGATCACGAGCACATCCACGAGCATGGCGAGTCCTGCGGCTGCCACGGTCACCACAACCATGACGGGCACGAAGGCTGCGGCTGCCACTAGCGGCAAGCACCTCGTCGAGAACGCGCTTCCACGCGTGCGACAACCAGCGAACAAACGGCGAAGGCCGCCTGGAATACCATCCAGGCGGCCTTCGCCATACACGACTCAACCAGTCGTTACTTCTTGTTGCGCATCTGCGCTTCCATCTGACGCAGCAGGTCCATATCGGACTTGGGGCCGCCCGTTCCCAGGCCGCCCATGCCGCCCAGGCCCATAGCGTCCAGGCCAGGGATATTGGGCATGCGCATCTTCTTGCCCTTCTTGCCCTTTTTGCCCTTCTTGCCGCCGGCCTGAGCCTGATTGGCCATCGTGCGCATGCGGCCCATCATCTTGTTCATCTCGCCCCACTGCTTCATAAGGCTATTGACCTCGGTGGGAGTCACGCCGGCGCCCTTGGCAATGCGGGCACGGCGCTGGCCGTTAATGATGGAAGGACGCAGACGCTCCTCCTTGGTCATCGACATGATGATGGCCTCGTTCTTGTCGAAGATGCCCTCGTCCAGGTTGCCGCCCATCTGGTTGAGCGCACGCTGGCCGCCGGGGAGCATGCCCAGGATGCCCTTCATGCCGCCCATCTTCTTGACGGCCTTCATCTGGTCGAGCATGTCATTCATGGTGAAGCCCTCGCGCAGCATGCGCTCGGCGGCCTCGAGCTGCTCGGCATCGGCGGCCTCCTGGGCCTTCTCGATAATGCCGACAACGTCGCCCATACCCAGAATGCGCTTGGCCATACGATCGGGGTAGAACGGCTCCAGCGAATCGGGCTTCTCGCCCATGCTCACAAACTTGATGGGCTTGCCGGTCACCTGGCGCACGGAAAGCGCGCCGCCGCCACGGGCGTCGCCGTCGAGCTTGGAGATGATCACGCCGTCAAAGTCGGTGCGCTCGGCGAAGGTCGAGACGACGTTGACGATATCCTGACCGGTCATGGCATCAACGACCATCAGCACCTGATCGGGCTTGACGGCCTTCTTGATGTCCACGGCCTCCTGCATCATCTGTTCGTCGATCTGCAGACGACCGGCGGTATCAACGATGACCACATCGCGCAGGTGGTCGACGGCCTCCTGGATGGCGCCCTTGGCGATATCGACCGGATGCGCACCGTCGCCGCGGAAGACCGGTACGCCGATCTCGCCACCGAGCGTGGCCAGCTGGTCGGCAGCAGCGGGACGGTAGACGTCGCACGCGGCGAGCAACGGCGAGCGGCCCTGCTTCTTGAGCAGGTAGGCCAGCTTTACGGCAGCCGTGGTCTTACCGGAGCCCTGCAGACCCACAAGCATGATGACATTGGGAATACGGTTGCTAAAGACGAGCTAGCTCTCGGTTGAGCCAAGCATCTCGGTGAGCTCGTCGAGCACGATCTTGACGACGTTTTGCGCCGGCGACAGCGACTCCATGACCTCGGCGGTCATGCAGCGCTCCTTGGTCTTGGCGACGAACTCCTTGACGACCTTGAAGTTGACGTCGGCCTCGAGCAGCGCCATGCGAATATCGCGCATGGCCGAAGTAATATCGGCCTCGGTCAGCTTGCCCTTGCCGCGCAGGCGGTCAAATGTGTCGTTGAGGCGATCGCTCAGGGAATCAAACACTAGTCACTCCTTAATTGGACTCGCCCACCAGGGCGCGGCAGAAATCTTTGGCATTGAACTCCTGCAGGTCATCGACCTGCTCGCCCACGCCCACGCGCAGGATCGGGAGCTTGAGTTTCTCGGCCACGGCCATGGCGATACCGCCCTTAGCCGTGCCGTCGAGCTTAGTCATGATAATGCCGTCCAGGCCCAGCGCCTCGTTAAACTCGAGCGCCTGGTTCAGACCGTTTTGGCCCGTCGCGGCGTCGATCACAAGCACGACCGAAACCGGCATGGGACCGGCGGCCATATTGGCGGCGCGCTTACGGGTCACATTGACCACCTTGGCAAGCTCGCGCATGAGCTCAGGGCTCGTGTGCAGACGGCCGGCGGTATCGATAAGCACCAGGTCGCTGCCGCGCTTGTCAGCCTCGTCGAGCACGTCGTAGCAAACACTTGCCGGGTCGGAGCCGCGGTCGCGCTTGATGACGGGGACGCCAGCGCGCTGGCCCCACACATCGAGCTGTTCGATGGCGGCGGCGCGGAACGTATCGGCAGAGCCGATCACGACGTTCTTGCCGCGGGCGGCCATGGCGCTCGCGATCTTACCGACTGTCGTGGTCTTGCCGGCGCCGTTGATGCCCACAAACAGCACGCAGCTCGGCGTATCGGAAAACGGATCGCGCTCGATGGGCACAAAGTGCTGTTCGAGCTGCTCGGCTAGGGCACGACGGAGCTGCGGGGCGGTCTTGAGGTTCTTCTTGGCCGCGGCATCGCGCAGGTCATCGGACACCTTGATCGCGACCTCGGCACCCATGTCACCCATAACGAGGGTGTCCTCTAGGTCCTCCCAAAAATCTTCGTCGACCTCGCCGCCAAAGTAAAAGACCTCGTTGAGGGCCTCGCGGCTGCGCTCAAGTCCGCGCGAGAGAGCATCGAAGAATCCCATTATGCATTCACGACCTTTCCGGTTTCGCGATCGAGTTTTTGCGAGACGACGCGACTGACGCCGTCGGCTTGCATCGAGACGCCGTAGAGGACGTCAGCATCCTCCATAGTACGGCGCTGATGCGAGATAACCAAGAGCTGCGTATCGGAACGCAACACATCGAGCGCGCCGATGAGCTTGGACAGGTTGGCGTCGTCGAGCGCCGCCTCGACCTCGTCCAGTACATAGAACGGCACCGTGCGCGTGCGATACACGGCAAAGAGCAGGGCGAGCGCCGTCAGGCTCTTCTCGCCGCCCGACATGAGCATCATCTTGGTGATGCGCTTGCCGCGCGGCTGCGCCACGACCTCGATACCCGTCTCGGCAGGATGCTCGGGATCGGTCATCTCCAGATGAGCCTGGCCGCCCGGGAAGAGCATAGCGAAGATCTCGCGGAAGTTCGCGTCGACCTTCTCAAACGTCACCAGGAACGCCTTGCGCATCTTACGGTCGATAGCCACGGTGATCTTGGTGAGCGCCTTGCGCGCGCTCTCCAGATCGGCCAGCTGCTCCTCGATGTAGTCGGCGCGGCGCTTGAGCTGCTCGTACTCCTCCATGGCAACTTGGTTAACGGGACCAAGGTTGTTGATCTGGCGCACAAGCTGGTTGAGTTCACGCTCGGCGGCATCGCGGTCCGTGGGCGCCGGAAGCATGAGTGCTTCCTCGAGTACCGTGGTGCCATCGGCGGTAATGGCCTTAATGGCGGCTTCTACCTGCACCTCGAGCTTACCACGCGCGACCTTGAACTCGTTTTGCGTGGCGGAAGCGGTATCGACTCGCTCCTTAGCGCGGGCAACCTCTGCCTTGGCATCCTCGATGGTCTTCTTGAGCGAAGCGGAGTCCGCCTCCTCGAGCGAAGCCTGGTCACGCAGACGCGCAGCCCAATCCGAGGCACGCTCCAGCAAGGCCGAATAGCGCTCGTGCATGGGGTCGACGCGCAGGCGCAGCAGCTCGAGCGAGCGCGAGGCCTGGCGTGTTCCGCGTATACGACGGTCGATGCCCTCAAGACGATGCTCCAGGTCGGGCACGCGGCCCTTCAGCGAAC
>URCS01000043.1 GCA_900546455.1 uncultured Collinsella sp.
GGCGCAGCGCCGCGAAGATCGCACCGCTCGCGAGGCCGGGGCCCGCGCACTCGAGGGCGTGGCCCAGGCCCAGCCCAAGAAAAAGAAGAGTACCGGAGCTAAGCGCTCTCGTGTGACCAAGTCCGCCCAAGGCATCAAAGTCTCGATGCCAAGCAAAAAGAAGAAGTAGCTACGCGCCCTGGCGATGTTGAATTGGTGCCTTGCTCCTGTGGGGCCGTGGCGATGTTATGCTCTAACCTCGATTGTTTGAATTGCTTCGGAAAGAGGATGCCGTGATCTGCCCGCATTGCCTTAAGACTATCGAGGACGGCGCCTCGTTTTGCCCCTACTGCAACGCCTATGTGGGTCCGGGCGATGGTCCCGAGCACACCGAGTTCGTGTTCTGCGAGGGCTGCGGTGCCCGTCTTTCTCCGCATGATCGTACGTGCCCCAAATGCGGACGCCCCGCTCCGGGTATCCTCTCCGAGGATGCGGCCGCATCCGACCTGGCAGCGGGCCGCACGGCGGGCTTTCCGCGCCTAACGCAAGAGCAGATCGATACCGAGGTGCCTCATGCGCCGGCCTCGGCTGCTGCGGTTCTTTCGGACGCCGCCGATCCCAACGAGACCTGCGTGCTGCCGGCTTTCGATAAGGATTTCGGTATCCCCAAGGTCGATATTCCCACGCCCGTTTCCCTGCACGACGATGCTCAAAAACCCAAGCGCAAAGTGCATCCCGACGAGGACGCCTATCACAAGCACAAGCGTCATATTCCCAAGCCGCTCATCGTCATCGCGGTACTTGCCGTCGTTTGCGGCGGTGCCTATTGGTTCGTGACGACCGATCCCATGGGTGTCATGCCTGGCTTCTACGACCAGTTTGGCCAAGCTGCACAAACCACCTTCCCCACGCGCCAAAAGGGCGAGGCGACTGAGGACGATACCAAGCAGGACGATTCTGCCGAGGTGGTCCAGGAAGAAACCGTGCTGACCGATGATCGGCTCTATACCAGGCTCGACGGTCTGTATCAGACCATCGTGTCCTACGGTGACGAGGACCAGATCGGCGAGGTCATCGATTCCTTTAACAACGGTTATCTCCGAACGCCGCTGTCCACCCGTCAGGAGCTGTCGCAGAGTGCCTACGCCCTTCGCGACCAGATCAAAAAGACGCAAGATGAGCTCAACAACCTTAAGTACCAGGACGATACGGTCTATGCGGACGACATCGCTCACTTAAAGCAGCTTGCCGAGTGGATGTACGAGCGTGTCGACGTGATTTGCCAGAGCTGGGATATCTCGCTGGCCATTCCCGATGGCGAGTCGATGAGTTCCCACCAAAGCGAGATCCTGGCGCCCATCGCGCAGGGCGGCAACAGCGCGCTGAACCAGTACGACGCCAATGTGGGTTCCTGGAAGCCGCAGCAGCATTCCTAAAATTAGTTCGCCATAGTCGGCATAACCTACGTGCGCAATTGATGTAAGCCCATGCTTATTGCTACAATTCGTACAAATATGCTTTAAACGCACGAGGAAGGAACCACATGTTTGGTTTTAAGAAAGAGTTCTACACGCCCGAGTATCAGCTTGCCGGCGACGAGTGCGCCGTTATCGAGACGTCGAAGGGTACCATCAAGGTCAAGTTTGACGGCGAGGGCGCTCCCATTCATGTCGCGAACTTCTGCGAGCTTTCCACGATGGGTTTCTATGATGGCCTTAAGTTCCATCGTTATGTGCCCGGTTTTGTCATCCAGGGCGGCGACCCCAATACCCGAGATATGTCCGGCGCCGACGTCGCTGCCGGTCTTGAGGGTCCCGACGGCATGCCCGGTACCGGTGGTCCCGGCTACTGCATCAAGGGCGAGTTTGCCTCCAATCCGCGCAACAGCCATGTCGATGGTGCCCTTGCCATGGCACGCTCCATGGACCCCGATTCTGCGGGTTCGCAGTTCTACTTCTGCCTGGGTGCCCAGCATAACCTCGATTCCGGTTACACCGTCTTTGGTACCACGGTCGAGGGTCTCGATGTGATTTCGCAGCTGCGTGCCGGCGACGAGATCGTCCATGTCGAGATCGTTCACGAGTAAAGGGGATTTCCTTGAATAGCCAGCTGATCCAACAGGGCCGCGCCGCTTACCGCGCGGGTGATTTTTCCGCTGCAGCCCAGATGCTTGGGGCGGCAAAGACTCCCGATGAGATTATGGGCGAGGCCGATCACCTTCGTGGTAACGCCTTGATGCACCTGGGCATGTATGCCGAGGCCGCCGAGGCCTACGCCGCCGCCCTCAACGACGGCACCTATGGCAAGCGCGGCGCGCTGCTCACCAACCGCGGCAAGGCGCTCGCCGCCGTGGGCGACTACACGACGGCCGCTCAGGCGTTCTCTGCTGCTACGCAGGACGCTTCTTATGCCACGCCGTTCAAGGCCTATCTGGGCCTGGGTAACGCGCTGTTCCAGTCGGGCGACTATGCCAACGCGGGTACTGCCTTCCGTCAGGCTGCCATCGATGGCGCCAATCCGGCTCCTGCCGCCGCGCTCGGCGAGCTCGGTCGTTGCTTCATCAAGCTCGGCCGTCCGGCGGATGCCGTGGAGACCTACCGCACGGCTATCGACTTTGCCGGCCCCCGCGACGACACGCGTGCGCTCAACGCCGGCATGGGTCAGGCGCTTTCTGCCGCCGGCCGTCCCTCCGACGCACTCGATGCCTTTAACGCCGCTACTGCCGATGGCATCTACCAGCTCACCTCCGAGCAGGCCGATGAGCTTGCCCGCGTGCACGATTCGCTTGCCGCGCTGTCTGCCCAGACGGCTATGGCCACGGCTCCGGCGCCCGCGATGGACGCTCCTGCCGTCGATCCGCTCGATCCTACGGGCGCGACCGGTCAGTTTATGCCCGATCCCTCGGACACCGGCTTCTTTACGCTGTCCGAGTCCGAGATGGTCCAGCAGGACCGTCAGGATCGTAAGCAGGCCAAGGTCCGTCGTCGCCATCGCCACGCGGGTCTCAAAGTCTTCATCGTGCTGCTTCTGCTCATTTTGATCGCCGCGGGCGGTCTGGGCTTTGCCTACACGCGCGGCTTTGGCTTCCCGTCTCAGGAGTCTGTTGTTACCGATCTGTTCCAGGCTGCCGGCGACGGTGACACCGCAAAGGCCGAGTCTTGCCTGGCATCGAGCCTGTCCGAGGACGCTAAGTCGATGATCATCTCCTCGATTCCGCAGGGTGCCACCGTGTCCGTCGAGGGCATGGATCAGTCCATGACCGAGACGACCGCTAAGGTGAAGGCATCGCTGTCCAAGGGCGGCGAGCAGGAGTACACCGTCAAATTCGTGCGCTCCGACAACCATATCGGCTGGGCCGTTTCCTCGCTCGATATGGATTTCTCGGCTGCTGACAACCAGTAGTGACCTTATGGGATTTAGCTTTGCCCGGCGCTTCACCGCAAGTGAGGTGCCGGGCTTGCGCTAGTATGATGAGCTAGTAGTTTTCCAGCAATCATCCAACACATCAGGAGTTGCGTTGTTTTCTTTGATGGATATGTTCTTCGGTAGCTATGCGGGCGATCTTGCCATCGACCTCGGCACCGCAAATACGCTTGTCTCCGTGCGCGGCAAGGGCATCGTCATTCGCGAGCCCTCTGTAGTCGCCATCGACAAGAACGACGAGCGCATCCTGGCGGTCGGTATCGAGGCAAAGCGCATGCTCGGCCGTACGCCCGGCAACATCGTGGCCGTTCGTCCCCTGAAGGACGGCGTCATCGCCGACTTCGATGTTACCGAGGCTATGCTTCGCTACTTTATCGACAAGGCGTCTGAGAAGCGCTATCCGTGGACTCCGCGTCCGCGTGTTGTCGTCTGCGTTCCCTCCGGTGTCACGTCGGTCGAGAAGCGTGCCGTCTTTGAGGCCACGATCCAGGCCGGGGCCCGCCAGGCCTATCTGATCGAGGAACCCATGGCTGCCGCTATCGGCGCCGACCTGCCCGTCGAGGAACCCACCGGCTCCATGGTCATCGACATCGGTGGCGGTACCACCGAGGTTGCCGTTATCGCCATGGGCGGCATCGTCGTCTCGCAGTCCATCCGTATTGCCGGTGACGAGTTCGATCAGGCCATCCTCACGCACGTTCGCGATGCCTACAACCTTGCCATCGGCGAGCGTACGGCAGAGGACATCAAGATCAAGGTCGGTTCCGCCGTGCCGCTCAAGGACGAGCTCGACGTCGAGGTCAACGGCCGCGACGTGATCACCGGTCTGCCCAAGACCGTGCGCATCGAGAGCGAGGAGATTCGTCGCGCACTCAACAAGCCGCTCGACGAGATGGCCAAGGCCGTCAAGGACGCACTCGACGCTACGCCTCCCGATCTTGCCTCGGACCTTATGTACTACGGTATTTTGCTGACCGGTGGCGGCGCGCTGCTGCGCGGTCTCGACGTGCGCCTGCGCGATGAGACCGGCGTTTCGGTCAACGTCAGCCCCACGGCGCTCGATAACGTCGTTAACGGCTGTGCCCGCGTGCTCGAGGCCAATGCGTTTGATGGCGGCTTCGTCCAGACCAATGCTTAATTTCCAAAAGGTGGATTCCATTTGGCACGATCTTCGGGTTTCTCCACAAATCTGAATACCAAGCGACAATCAACGGGTATGCGCCCGTTGATTGTTTTCAGCCTGATTTCGGTGTTGCTGCTCACGTTTTACATCCGAGAGGGCGAGGCAGGGCCGATTCATGCCGTGCGTTCGGGCGTAACGACGATTACCTCTCCGGTGCGCTTTGTGGGCTCGGCTGTGGCGGCTCCCTTCAATGCGATTGGCAACGTGTTCTCTAACCTAACGGCGTCGCAGGACACGCTCGACGAGCTCAAGAAGCAAAATGAGGAGCTGACCTCTAAGGTCGCCGAGCTTTCTGAGGCTCAAAAGACTGCCGAGCGCCTGGAGGGCCTGGTCGGGCTGCAATCGACCTACAACCTCAAATCGACCGCAGCTCGTATCGTTGGTGCCTCCGGCGATGCCTGGACCTCGACCGTTACCATCGACAAGGGCTCTGCCGACGGCCTTACCATCAACATGCCCGTGACGAGTTCTGCCGGTGTTATCGGCCAGATCATCGAAGTCTCGGCCAAGACGTCCACCGTGCGCCTGATTGGCGACGAGAACTCGGGTGTGTCCGCCATGGTACAGGACACGCGCGCCCAGGGCATGCTGCAGGGTCAGGCTGATGGCACGCTGCGTCTCGAGTACGTGAGCGTCGACTCCGACGTTAAGGTTGGCGACATTATCGTGACCTCGGGTATCGGCGGCGTGTTCCCCAAGGGTCTACCGCTCGGCACCGTCTCGTCGGTTGAGAAATCGGCAAACGACGTGTACTACACCATTGTGGTGCGCGCTCAGACCACGGCCGAGAACAACGAGGAAGTGCTGGTCATTACCTCGCTGACCGACGAACAGTCAGCCTCGGATGAGGACGTGAGCACGGCCAACAGCACGCCGCAGGGAACGTCGCGCGATGCTGCGACCAAGACGAAGGACGAGAGCTCGGATGACAGTTCCGACACGTCCGAGACGACCGATTCTGGCTCGAGCGAATAGGGGGCATGTCCATGGATCTACACGAGCAGGGGATGAGCTCCCGCACGTTTGTGATCGCCGCCATCGTGTGCGTGCTGCTGCAGGCAGGCCTGGCACCGCAGATCTACATTGCGGGCGGTCGCGTCAACTTCATGATTATCCTGGTGTGCCTAAGCGTGTTCTCGGGCGACCCGACCCGTGCCGTCGTGTGCGGTTTTTGCAGCGGCTTGTTTTATGACCTGTCCGCTGCCGTGCCGGTGGGCGTTATGTCGCTCCTGCTGACTGTGGGTTCTTTTGCCCTGGTGCACAGCGCCGTCGGTCAGACGGGCGGTACCCCGAGTGCGCGCGGCGTTACTGTGGGCGCCTTTGCGCTCGTCATTAATGTGATCTACAGCATCATCTTGATGTTTATGGGTTTGGAGACGAGCTTTGTTGTGGCGATTTTCGGCCATGCGCTGCCGTCCTCGATCCTGACGGGTCTGGTTGCCATTCCGTTTTTGATGTCCGGCGTCGTGCCGCAGTCCGGCTATGGATTCTCCGCACGTGGCGGACGCCAGGCGGGTATGCGCTTTAAGCCCAAGACCCGCAAGCTCAAATAGGGGAGGCCCGTAGATGTCTTCCCAGATGACGGTTATTATCGCCGGTATCGTGCTGGTTGTGGCCATCGTGGTCGCGCTGGTCATCATGCGTCGTGGCGATTCCCGTTTTACCTACGATACGCAGCATGGAACGGCCCCGCGCGCCACCGAGGGCGAGGGCAATACCGCGTCGACCGCCTTTAAGGGCCGCTTTTCCATCCTCACCACGGGTGTGGGCGCGATGTTTGCGGCGCTTGCCGTCAAGCTGTGGGGCATGCAGATGGTCTCGTCGGACTATTACGAGAAGCAGGCCAATAGTAATCAGACTCGCACCGTTACCACACCCGCTGTGCGCGGCCGCATCCTCGACCGCAATGGCGTGGCGCTTGTCCAGAACCGTCCCTCACTTGCTGTCGTGGCCTACCGCGACCTTGCCGAGGATGAGGTTCTGGTTCGCCATCTTGCCAACGTGCTTGGAATGCCTTACGTGGCGGTCCTTCGCAATATTCAGGACAATACAGAGGGCGCTCAGAGCCTACATACCATCGCGACGGACGTCCGTCGCTCCACGGTTGCCTATATTCAGGAGCATGCCGGCGAGTTCCCGGGCGTCAAGATTGCCGAGCGTACCGAGCGCCAGTATCCATATGGCGAGACAGCATGCCATATCTTGGGCTATACCGGCACCATTACCTCCGAGCAGCTCGAGGCCCAGAATAAGAAAACCTCTGGCGATGATGATGCTTCTGCTGGCAAGATTACGTACCAGTCGGGCGATATCGTGGGCCAGGCGGGCGTTGAGAGCTACTACGAAAACCTGCTGCAGGGTATTCGTGGCGAGCAGACCGTCAAGGTCGATGCCTCGGGCAATGTGACCGGTCAGGCCGGTGCCGTGCCCGCGAAGGCCGGCTCCGACATTAAGCTCACGCTCGACCTTAAGATCCAACAGGCCTGTGAGGCGGCACTGGCGAGCGCTATCGAGCTTGCCAAGACCACTGGCTACAGCAATGCCGGTAACGGCGCCGTGGTGTGTCTCGATCCCAACAATGGCGAGATCCTGGGCATGGCGAGCGAGCCCAAGTTCGATCCGTCCGTCTTTATCGGCGGCGTCTCAAATGACGTGTGGACCGAGCTCAATGATGACAAGGGTTCGCACCCGCTGCTCAACCGCGCCATTAGCGGACAGTACATGTCGGCCTCGACCATCAAGCCGCTCTCGGCGCTGGCCGGTCTTGAGTTTGGAACCTACACTTCAACGCAGACAACCAACTGCACGGGCTATTGGACGGGCCTGGGCAAGGCTTGGGGCAAGCGCTGCTGGCTGACGTCTGGCCACGGCACCATGACGCTGCAGTCGGGTATCGCCAACTCGTGCGACCCCGTCTTCTACGACATGGGCAAGGCGTTCTTTTATGACGAGCAACATCCCGAGGGCCTGCAGGAGGTCTTTCGTCGCTGGGGCCTAGGCAAGACCTGCGGTATCGATCTGCCGAGTGAGGGCGCGGGCCGTATTCCCGATCCCGAGTGGAAAGAGTCGTACTTCACCGACGCATCTGCCGAGGACCGCAAGTGGAATGCCGGCGATATGACCAACATTGCCATCGGTCAGGGTGACATCCTGGTGACGCCCCTGCAGATGGCGTGTGCCTATATGGGTCTTGCCAACGGCGGCAAACAGTACGTGCCTCACGTGTTTTTGTCTGCCGTGTCGCGCGATGGCGACGGCGATGCCTATAAGTACAACGGCAAGGGCAAGAAGAAGCGCCTGGAGGCCAAGATCAACAGCGATTCGGATTTGGCTCTTGTTCGCAACGGCATGCACGACGTGATTTACACGGCATCGACGTCCCTGGCGGCTCACTTTGGCACCCTGACGCCCCAGGTATACGGCAAGTCGGGCACGGGCGAGAAAAGCGGCGAGGACGAATACGCGTGGTTCTGCGCCTATGCACCGGCCGATGATCCCAAGTATGTCATCGCTACTGTCCTGGAGCAGGGCGGCGGCGGCTCAGATACCGCGATGCATGTCGTGCGCGACGTGCTCGGTGTGATTTATGACGAGCCCGATACCTCTTCGGCCTCGGGCGATTCTTCGGTTCGATAGGAGGTTGCGATGGATTTTTCTCCGGCGGATCTGTTCCGTTCAACCAAGACCGGCTCTCGCAGCAGCCTGGACCGCGTCAACAAGCAACTTTCGGCCTCGCGCGGCACGTTTCGCCAAAAGGTGCATATCGGTGTGCTCGTGGCTACTGTGGCGCTCGTCGCCTACGGTGCCATCATCATCTGGTCGGCTTCGCAGTTTAAGGCCGATGCCTCGTTCTCACGCCATCTGCTGGGAATTGGCATCGGAGCGGTGCTGGCGGTGCTGGTCTGGCGTACCGACCTGCGCGGTATTTCCAATTTCTCGACGGCGTTGCTCGTCATCGACCTGATCGTGATCTTCTCGCCCAAGATTCCGGGCCTGTCCTATACGGGCGGTCTGGGCATGACGGGCTGGATCAAGATTCCCGGTATCGGTTTGACGTTCCAGCCGGTTGAGCTTGCCAAGCTCATCACCATCTTCTTTATTGCTACGCTTGGCTCGCAGTATAACGGTCGCATCGATACCGTTCGCGACTACGTCAAGCTCTGCGGCATGCTGTCCATTCCGTTTTTGGCCGTCGTTGCCATGGGCGACCTGGGCTCGGGCCTGGTTGTGTTGGTTTCGGGCGCCATCGTCATTTGTATGAGCGGCGCACGCCGCGAATGGGTGCTGTCGACCCTGGCCCTGCTCGTGGGCCTGGTGGCCCTCGTTCTGGCGCTCGATTCGGTTTTTGATTCGTTGCTCGGCCACGATGTGCTCATCAAGCAGTATCAGATGAACCGTCTGACGGTCTTTATCGACCCCGATAATGCCGATTCGGACGATGCCTACAACCTGCAGCAGTCGCTTATCGCCGTTGGCTCGGGCGGCTTCTTTGGTAAGGGTTTGGGCCATGCGACGCAGTCGGCCGGCGGCTTTCTGCCTGAGTTCCACACCGACTTCGTCTTCGCCTTCCTGTCCGAGACCTTTGGCTTTTGCGGTTCCTTTTTGCTCCTGTGCCTCTACGTGCTGCTGATCTTTTCGACGATTCGCGTCGCCTTTAAGTGTGAGTCGCTGTTTTTGCGTCTTTCGTGTGTGGGCATCGTTGGCATGTGGGCGTTTCAGACTTTCGAAAACATCGGCATGTGCATCGGCATGATGCCGATTACCGGTATTCCGCTACCGTTTATTAGCTTCGGTTCGTCTTCGATGATGATTCAGCTGCTGACGGTGGGTATCGTACAATCCATATGGCGGCATCGTTCGGGCGCCGCGTAACCGCTGGAGGGGTTTGCTATGAAAATTCCCGTAGATAAGCTGACCCGCGCTTTTAAGATGGGCGCGTCCGTTAAGAAGGATTCCGATACGCCGGTGCGCGTCTCGGTCTATCTGGATTCGTCCGCCTCGCGCTTTCTGGCCGAGACGGTGCGTGACGCCTTTGTGCCGCAGACGACCTCGGGCATTGTGCGCGTCGAGCGTCTCAGGGAGGAGCGAATTGCTCCAAAGACCGATACCGATGTGGTGCTGGTGCTCTCGTGTGGTTCCGACCGCTTGGAGAGTGCCGTGCAGGAGCTCGTGATCGCCGGCGCGCCCGTGTGCGTGCTTGCCGAGTCTGCTGTGGAGGTGCCGTTTATCGAGGAGTCCACGCCCATGCTCGGCGTGGTAGCGGCAACCGATAAGACGTATCTGCTCGAGACGCTTGCCCGCTGGATTCTCGATCGCACCGACAAGGAAACGGCTTTTGCGGCGAACTTTGCCTTCATGCGCATCGCGGCGGCCAATCGTATCATCACCTCGTGCGCGCTCACCAATATGGCGACCGGCGCGCTGGTGTTTTTGCCGGGCGCCGATTATCCCGTTATGGCGCTGGCGCAGGTGGGCATGCTCTTTGAGCTCGCTGCCGTCTTTGGACGCGGCATTAAGCCCGAGCGCGGCTACGAGGTCGCGGGCGTGCTTGCCGGCGGTCTTGTGATCCGCGCGGTCACCCGCGCGCTCGTCAAGCAGACGCCGCATATTGGGTTTGCCGTCAAGGCGCTCACTGCTGCCGCGGGCACCTATGGCATGGGCCGTGCGCTCGTTTCGCTCTACGAGCGCGATGTCGACTACAGCCGTGCCAACGAGGTGGTCACTGCCACGTTCTCCCGCGTTCGCGATCTGGTGACCACGGTCGCGGGCGCTACCCGTCCTATGGCGTCCTATCAGGACGCATCAGATCTCGCTGCTTAGGGGTTTTCCGTTGCGCGTTGCATACCAAGATTGTTTTCATTTAATTGAGCCGTTGCTCGCCAAGGTCGAGAAGCCGAGTCGCTATATCGATCACGAGTGGGGTACGCTTTCCAAGGCCGATGCCGACTACCGTTGCTGCCTGATCTATCCGGATGTGTACGAGGTCGGTCTGCCCAACCAGGGTATCGCCATCCTCTACAACATCCTTAACCAGGCTGAGGGCATCTCCTGCGAGCGTGGCTATGTGCCGTGGCCCGATATGGGTGACGCCATGCGCGAGGCGGGCATTCCGCTGCTCTCGCTCGAGGGAGCAGCGCCGGTCGCTTCGTTTGATATCGTCGGTCTGCATGTGCCGCACGAGATGGCGGTGACGAACTTTCTCGAGGCACTCGACCTCGCTGGTATTCCGCTGTTAGCGGCTGACCGCACCGAGGACGACCCCATTATCATCGCCGGCGGCCCCTCGGTGTACAACCCCGAGCCGTACGCGGCCTTCTTCGATGCCATCCTCATCGGTGAGGGCGAGGAATCGCTGCTCGAGACCTGCCAGCTGCATCGCCGCCTGCGTGACGAAGGGGTCCCGCGCGTGCAGATTGTCGAGCAGCTTGCATCCATTGCCGGCAACTACGTGCCGTCGCTCTATGAGGTTCGTCACGACGAGCCCTGCTCGCCGCATGGCTACACCGTGCCGCGTGAGGGCAAGGATGCGCCGACCGTGGTCTACAAGCGCGTCGTCGAGGATTTCGGCGCCACGAATCCGCTGTCGCAGTCGTGCGTGCCCTATGCACAGCTGGTTCACGACCGCCTGTCTATCGAGATCCTGCGCGGCTGCGCCCGCGGCTGTCGTTTTTGTCAGGCCGGTATGACGTATCGCCCGGTGCGCGAGCGCTCGGCCGACCAGATCGTCTCGTCGGTGATTCAGGGTCTGGAAAAGACCGGCTATGACGAGGTGTCGCTGACCTCGCTTTCGACCACCGATCACTCCTGCATCCGCGATGTACTCGGTCGCCTGAACCGCCGTCTGGAAGATACGGGCATTCGCGTGTCCATTCCCTCGCAGCGCCTGGATTCGTTTGGCGTGGATATGGCCGAGTCGGTCGCCGGCGAAAAGAAGGGCGGACTGACGTTCGCGCCCGAGGCCGGCAGCCAGCGCATGCGCGACATCATTAACAAGAACGTGACCGAAGAGGACCTGGACCGTGCGGCCAAGGCGGCCTTCGAGGCCGGCTGGAACCGCATGAAGCTCTACTTTATGATGGGCCTTCCCGGCGAGCGCGACGAGGACATCGTGGCCATCGCCAATCTGGCCGATCACGTGCTGGAGCTCGGTCGTTCCGTGGTGCCCAAGGCTCGTCGCGGCTCGATCTCGGTGTCCATCTCGGTTTCGGTCTTTATCCCCAAGGCTGCCACGCCGTTCCAGTGGTGCCCGCAGCTCGACTACGACGACGTCAAGCGTCGCCAGAAGCTGCTCATCACGAGCGTTCGCAACCGTGCCGTCCGCGTGCATTACCACGATGCCGAGACCTCGCTCATCGAGGCCGCGCTTTCCCGCGCCGGTCGTGACATGACGCCCGTCATCATTGATGCTTGGCGCTCGGGCTCTCGCTTTGACGCCTGGGTAGAGCATTTCTCGCTCGATAACTGGAAGGAAGCTGCTGCCAAAAACGGCATCGACCTCAATGAGCTCGTGCACCTGCCCTACGAGTTGGACTGGCGCCTGCCGTGGGAGCACGTGAGCCCCGGCTGCACGCGCGGCTTCCTCGAGCGCGAGTACCGTCGCTCGCTCGAGGGCGTCACGACTCCCGACTGTACCCGCACGTCGTGCACCGGCTGCGGGATCTGCCCCACGCTCCACGCCAAGAATGTATTGATGGGTGATCGCGCATGAGTGAACGCCTGACCGACAACCCCTCGCTCTTTAGGCTTCGTGTTCGTTATGGCAAGCGCGATCGCCTTAAGTACCTGGGCCATCTCGAAGTAATCCATACCATTGAGCGCATCGTGCGCCGTGCGGGACTTCCCTATGCCGTCACGCAGGGCTTCTCTCCGCACATGCGCGTGGGCTTCTCTTCGGCGCTGCCGGTGGGTACGTCGTCGACCTGCGAGTGGTATGACCTGTTTATGACCGAGTTCGTGGCGCTCGACGAGGCGTTTGGGCGCCTGGCTGCGGCGTCTCCGGCCGATCTGGCGCCCATCGAGGCGGCGTACATCGACGTGCGCACGCCGGCGTTGACGGCGCAGCTCACGCGCCTGTCGTATCGCATCGACCTGCACTTGGATCCCGAGGCGCCCGTAAGCGCCGACGAGGTGCGTCGTGCGATCGACACGCTGCGCGCGGGCCACGGCATCGACTACGCGCGCGGCAAAAAGAGCAAGCGCTTGGATTTGGATCACACGCTCGTGGGCTATGAGCTCACGGCGGGGGAGCGCCCAGACCATTTGGTGCTCATGCTCGACACCCATGCCGACAACGAGGGCTCCATGCGTCCGGAAATTTTGCTTTCTGCTGCTGATGTTTTGTTGCAGGGCTTGACCCCGGGCGTGGATGCACCTATTGTTTCCACCGGTATGCAAGACCTCGTGACCATCTGCTCCTACGATGTCGAGCGTCAGAATCAAGCATGCGAGGACGACGAGGGCCGACTCGTCAGCCCCATACCTGTGCGAACTTGTGGATTTGCTCCACATACTCGTTGACGGGGGTATTTTCGCCTGCTACTATATTCGGCTGTTGCACTAACTGATGCATGAAGGGCAAGTAAACATGTACGCAATCGTTAACACGGGCGGCAAGCAGTACAAGGTCGCCACCGACGATGTCATCACCGTCGAGAAGATCGAGGGCAATGAGGGCGACAAGGTCACCCTGCCGGTTATCTTCCTCAACGATGGTAAGAAGATCGTCACCGATCCCGACAAGCTGGCCAAGGCCAAGGTTACCGCTCAGATCGTTGAGCAGTTCAAGGGCGAGAAGCAGCTGGTCTTCAAGTTCCACAAGCGCAAGCGCTATCGTCGTCTGAAGGGTCACCGTCAGCAGCTCACCAAGCTGAAGATCGTGAAGGTTCAGGCTACCTCCCGCGCCAAGAAGGCTGTCAAGGCAGAGGCTGAGGCTGTTGCCGAGGCTCCCGTCGCCGAGTAGATTACACTCGTAACGAAAGAGTAGGTATACACAATGGCACACAAAAAAGGACTCGGTTCCTCCCGTAATGGCCGTGACTCCCGCGGTCAGCGCCTTGGCACGAAGCGCTATGCCGGCCAGACGGTAACCACGGGCACGATTCTCGTCCGTCAGCACGGCACGCACATCCACCCGGGTGAGAACGTTGGCCGTGGCAAGGACGACACGCTGTTCGCGCTGGTCGACGGTACCGTTGAGTTCCACAAGGGTATCAAGCACAGGGTCAGCGTACGCCCGCTCGCGAACGCGTAATTTACCCTTCATAGAGCACATATGTGGGAGGCACTTGAGTTTTTGGATTCAAGGGTCTCCCTCTTTTTTGTAGGAGGCGATTCTGTTGTCACAGTTCACCGATATCAGCCGCATTAACGTTTGCGGCGGCGACGGCGGGGCCGGATGCATGTCGTTTAGGCGCGAGGCATTTGTCCCCAAGGGCGGCCCCGATGGCGGCGACGGCGGTCGTGGCGGCAATGTCGTCATCCAGGCCGATGCTCAGCTGTCTTCGTTGATCGATTACCGCTTTAAGCATCACTTCCGCGCCGAGCGCGGCACGCACGGGCAAGGTGCCCGTCGTAACGGTAAGAGCGGCGAGGACCTGATTCTCAAGGTCCCTATGGGCACCGTGGTGCGCGAGCTCGACCCCGAGACGCAGACCCCGATGTTCGAGATTGCCGATCTTGTGCACGACGGCGAGCGCGTCGTCGTGGCGCCCGGTGGCGCCGGCGGTCTGGGCAATACCCACTTTGTGACGTCGGTGCGCCGCGCTCCGGCCTTTGCCCAGCTAGGCGAGCCGGCCGAGGAGCACTGGATCGAGCTCGAGATGAAGCTTATGGCCGATGCCGCACTCGTGGGCTTTCCCTCGGTGGGTAAGTCATCGCTCATTGCGCGCATGAGTGCCGCCCGCCCCAAGATTGCTGACTACCCGTTTACCACGCTCGTGCCCAATCTGGGCATGGTGCGTGCCGGCGAATATTCTTACGTCGTTGCCGACGTTCCCGGTCTTATCGAGGGCGCGAGCGAGGGCAAGGGTCTGGGTCACCAGTTCTTGCGCCACATTGAGCGTACGGCCCTGATCATGCATGTCGTCGACATGACGGGCGGTTTTGAGGATCGCGATCCGGTTGAGGACTATCGCATCATCAACCGCGAGCTCGAGCAGTATGGCGCCGAGCTTTCGGAGCGTCCGCAGATCGTCGTCGCTAACAAGTGCGATGCGCCGGGCACGGCTGACAAGATTGCCGACCTTAAGCGTGCGGCGCTCGACGATGGCCATATGTTCTTTGCCGTGTCTGCTGTTACGGGCGCCGGTCTCAACACGCTGATGCTTGCCGTGGGCGAGCAGGTGGCTAAGCTGCGCGCCGAGTTGGCTGTCTCCGATGAACCGGTTGTTCTGCGTGACGATGAGTGGGAGCGCCGTCGCCTGCAGCGTGAGAAGCGTTTCCGCATTGTCCAGGAAGAGCCCGGTGCCTTCCGCGTGGTCGGTCGTGCCATCGAGCGCATGGTCATTCAGACCGACTGGGAAAATGAGGAAGCCGTCATTTACCTGCAGCATAAGTTTGCGCGTATGGGTGTTGACGACGCGCTCGAGAAGGCCGGTTGCCGTGCGGGCGACGAGGTCCGCATTTGCCAGCGCGCCTTTGACTTTGAGGGCGCTGAGGACTTCTCGGAGTACGAGGAGCTCGAGGATGCTGGCGAGGACGTTGCCGTTGAGGCCATTGACGTGACCGATGCTGCGGATGAGGGCGTCGAGGTTGTCGATGCGGCGGATGCCGAGGACGATGCCGAGACCTCGGAGGGCGAGTAAGCCATGTCGCTGCGCGGTGGAATCGGTCTGCCCGAGCTTCCTCTAGAGGACGGGCAGGAGTTTAGGCTCGGCATTATGGGTGGCACCTTTGATCCCATCCATTACGGGCACCTGGTGACCGCCGAGCAGGCGCGCGAGTCGCTCGACTTGGACGCTGTGCTCTTTATGCCGGCGGGCTCTCCTGCCTTTAAGCTTGACAAGCCGGTGACGCCTGCCGAGGACCGTTATGCCATGACGGTCCTCGCCACCGCTGCGAACCCGGCCTTTTTGGCGAGCCGGTTCGAGATCGACCGCCCGGGCGTAACCTATACGGCCGATACGCTTCATGCCCTTCGCGACTTTTACCCGCCGCAGGTAAAGCTCTACTTTATTACGGGCGCCGACGCGATTATCGATATTGTGACTTGGCATGATGCCGAACGAATCGCTGAGCTTGCTACCTTTATTGCGGCGACGCGACCGGGCTTTGATATCGATACGGCGCGTGCCCGAATCAAAGAGTCGGGGCTGCCGTTCGACGTGCGCTATATTCAGATTCCGGCGCTGGCGATCAGCTCGACGAACATTCGTAAGCGAGTTGCCCGCGGCATGAGCGTGCGCTATCTTACGAGCGAGTCTGTGCTCGGCTACATTCGCAAGCGCGGTTTGTATGTCGATCTGGGTCAAGAAGATTTTGAGTGATGGGGGTCTACGTTGTCGGTAGAGGATCAGTTTGAGGGCGATGAGCGCGCGCTGCTCAAGCGCATTCAAGAGCTGCTCGATGTTCGCATGAAAGATAAGCGCAAGCGCTATGTGCATTCGCTGGGCGTTGCCGAGACCGCACTTCATCTGGCCGAGGTCTACGGCGTTGACCGCTTTGATGCGGCTGCCGCCGGCTTAATTCACGATTGGGACAAGGTTCTTTCCGATGACGAGCTCGTGGCCCGCGCGCTTCACTATGGCATCAAGGTTGCCGGCTCTCCTTCCGCCGCGACGCCGCTTTTGCATGGCCCTGTTGCCGCCTATGAGCTTCCGCAGCTTTTTCCCGAGCTGTCGCCGGCTGTTTTCCAGGCTGTCGACCGTCACACCGTGGGTGCCTGCGACATGACGCCGCTCGATATGGTGGTCTTTGTGGCAGATGCCATCGAGCCCAACCGTCACGGCGACTATGCCCATGCGCTGCGCAAGATGGTGGGGGAGTCGACGCTTGACGAGTTGTTCTTCTCCTGTTTTGCGCAGGGTCTGGTCTATGTGATCCAGTCCGGGCGCTATCTTTATCCCACGGCTATTACGATTTACAACCATTACGCCCAGCTGCGCTAGCTCGGGTGTGTCTAGAAAGAGGTATTCCATGGCCGACGAGACCATGACTGACGAGCAGATTCTTGAAGGTGTGGAGCACAAGAGTTTCGTTGCCACGTCC
>URCS01000044.1 GCA_900546455.1 uncultured Collinsella sp.
ACGACCACGAGCTCGCACGTCTCGCCAGCACGCAGGGCGGCAAGCGCCGCATTCACAACATCGAGCTTTTCCATTGCCGCCTTCTATCCTCTAAAGATATCGGTGAGCATAGCGAGTGCCTCGAGCACGCCGCCGCCGACCGACGTCGCCTTGTCCGAAATGTAGTTGATATAGCTGGCATCGCCGCGCGGATCGACATCGGCGCATTTAAAGCCCTCAGTCACCCGCACGCCGTTCGCCAAAAGCCCGCGCAGACAGCCATCGATCTGCGTGCACATGGGCGTATCGTCCGCGTAGCCAATCACGTCTCCGGCGCTCACGATGTCGCCGATTGCGCGGTCGGACCGAAACACGCCGGCGGCGGGGCTGTGGATAACGCGCTCCTTGCCATAGCCGGCGATCACGCCCGGCACGCCCGTGTTGGGCTGGGGCGAGCCCTGGGTGATGACACGGCCCAAAAAATGCCCGCGCATGGTCTCGACCACGGCGTCGCAATCGACCGGCGCGGTAAAGCCCGGCCCCACGGCGATGACGGTAGGCGCCATGGCGCGCGTGGTGCCCAGGTTGCGCTTGGCCAGAATCGCGTCGACCACAGCCGCGGGTTTAAGCTCATCGAGCATCTTGGCCTGAGGGTCCACCACGACGGCAACATCCCCCGCTTGGGTAATCTCGAGCGCCTCTGCCGGCGTCTGCGCCAAGCGAGCGCGAATGCCCTCGACCTGGACCTCGCCCAGACGAATAGCCTCGCAAAAACTGATTGTGCGGCGGATGCACGTGGGAACCGCGATATCGGCCATAACGACCGACACGCCGGCGTGCACCAAGCGAGCGGCGACACCCGTGGCGATATCGCCGGCGCCGCGAACATAAACGAGCATTCCCGGGGCACCTCCCTGTGCTACGGTTTGAGCAGAGCAAAAGCGGTTCGACCGCTACTCTGATGATTATTTATTATCACAGTATTATACGGCGGTGAACAGATGGAAACGGTTAGCGGCAATCTTACCTCGGCGCTCAGGATCGAGCCGGGCATTACCGCGATTATCGGCAGCGGCGGCAAGTCGACGTTGCTCAAAACGCTGGGTCTTGAGCTCATGCGCGCTGGCGGCCGCGTGCTCCTCTGCACCACCACGCATATGCTTCCCGTTGCCGGCGTGCCATGGGACGGGTCGAATCGTCGCCTGGACGCCGCGCCTTGGAAGCCGGGCGCCTCGCATGTCCCCGGTTGCACCTGCGAGGCCTGCGCGGGCCTTGCACGCGGAGGCATCTGCCAGGCAGGCGTCTTGGACCCGGAGACAGGCAAGCTCTCCGCCCCCGCCGAGCCACTCGGCGGGCTGGCACAGCGCTTTGACTATGTGTTGGCCGAGGCAGACGGTAGCAAGCGACTCCCGCTCAAGGCGCATGCCGCCTGGGAGCCGGTAATTCCCGCCGGCACGGCCAACGTCATCTGGCTCGTCGGCGCCTCGGGACTCAGCAAGCCCATCAACGAAGCCGTCCACCGCCCCGAGCTCTTTTGCGAGCGTTGCGGCTGCGAGCCCACCGACGCTGCCACCCCAGAGCGCGTCGCCATGGTGCTCAATGCCGAGCTGCGAATGCTGAACCTCAACAATGCCCGCATCATGCTCAACCAAGTCGACACGCTTGCCGACCCAACGATGGCAGATTGCTTCGAGGCAGCCCTCGGCAGCCCCATCGTCGCCACCAGCCTCAAGGGGTAGCTAATTTGGGACGGGGCTCTTTTAGCTACCCCATGTTGAGAGAAAAATCATCAGGCAGGCAAGGGTAGCTAAAAGAGCCCCGTCCCAAATTAGCTACCCTGGCGGCCTTCCTGCTAGCGGGGGACGTAGCGGCCGGGTTGGGCTCCGGTGGGCTCGCCGTCGCGTGCCACCAGCACGCCGTTCACAAACACGACCTTGGCGCGGCCATGTGCCCCAAAACCCTCGAGCGGCGTGTAGTCCACAGCTTGATGCTGTGTCGCGGCACTGATTGTCCAGCGCGCTTTGGGATCCCACACGCACACATCGGCATCGGCGCCCTCGGCAAGACAGCCCTTGCGCGGGTACATGCCAAACACGCGCGCCGGGTTCTCGCTCATCAAGCGGCACAGATCCTCGGGGCCCAGCTGGCCCTCAAAGCTCGTGGCAATCGCGACGGGACGATGTTCCACGCCGGGCCCGCCGTTGGGAATCGCGCGGAAATCGTCGCGCCCGCGGTCCTTTTGCCCGTGCAGGTTAAAGCTGCAATGATCGGTCGCAATCGTATCGATCTCGCCGGCCACAAGCGCCTCGCGTAGCGCGGCACGGTCACCGGCATGGCGCAGCGGCGGGCTCATCACATACTTGGCACCCGCAAAGCCGTCCTCGCCCTGCTCCAAGTAGCAAGTATCGTCGAGCATCAGATACTGAGGGCAGGTCTCGACATAGATGTTCTTCTGCCCGCGCGCTTTGGCGGCGCGGATGGCCTCGAGCCCCAGCTTGGTCGAAAGGTGCACCACGTTGACCGGTGCGTCGCCGGCCAGGTGCGCCAGATACAGCAGACGGCTCACCGCCTCGGCCTCGCACACGTCCGGACGGCTGAGCGCATGGCCCTCGGGTCCATGAATCCCTCGCTCGTACACGCGCTTCTGCAGTTCATTCACCAGCGTGCCGTTCTCGCAATGCACGCACAGTATGCCGCCAATATGTTTGAGCTCCTCGAGCACCTCGAGTGTCTCGGCATCGTCCAAGCGCAGGTGGTCATAGGCAAAGTAGGTCTTAAACGACGACACGCCCGCCTCGCGCATGGCCGAAAGATCGGCGCGGTTGCGCTCGTTCCACTCGGCGAGTGCCATATGAAAGGCGTAGTTGGCCGTGCAGGTTCCGCCGGCGCGGCGATGCCACTCGGCCAAGGCATCGGGCATGGTCACGCCGCGATCGGCCGTCGCGTAGTCCACGATGGTCGTCGTGCCGCCGCAGGCAGCTGCGCGCGTGCCGGTCTCAAAGCTATCGGCTGTCCAATCCATGCCGGTCCAGCACTGCATGTGCGTGTGGCCGTCGATAAAGCCGGGAAACACCCAGCAGCCCGCGGCGTCCTCGACGGTATCGCCCTCGGCCGGCTCAATCGCCGCGGCGATCCGCACGATCTTATCGCCATCCATGGCAAGATCGGCGCGGCGAAGCCCCTGGGGCGTCACGAGCGCGCCGTTTTTGATGATGATCATAATTGCTCCTTATTGATTGATGCTGTTGGCCACGCGATCAAAATACGAGCAGGCGGCGATATGCTCCGTTATGCGTCGCTGTCCCTTGGCGGTATCGACGTCCCACAGCTCGTAGGCACGCGCCTCGACCAGCACCACGTCAATACGGTCCTTGAGGATCGAACCGCCGCCGTCCTTGCCCTCAAGACGCATGAGCGCATCGAACAGTTCCGCCGGAAAGAGCACCGGGCTCGAAGGCTCACCGTTGCACGCAAGACGCACCGGATGCTTGCGGCCACGTTCGTCAAATGCACGAACCATAGCCTCAAAAGAATCCGAACTCACGAGCGGCTGGTCGCCCGGCAAAAAGAGGCAACCTTTCCAGTTGCGTTCGACTCCCCACGAAAGGCCCGCACGGACGCTTTCGCTGCGCAGCTCGCCATCGTGCAGCACGCACGGGCAATGCTTGTCCTCGCAAATCTGAGCGACCTCGGGCCAACGCGTCGAAACCACGACGTCAAAGCCCCGGGGAACCGAATCGATGGTCCGGGCAATCAGCGGCTCGCCATAGATATCGGCAAGCATCTTGTTAGAGCCAAACCGCTTGCCCTCGCCCGAAGCCATAATGACGCATCCAAGTTTCATGGTGATACCTCCCCTGAAACCATCGTACCCATAACTCGCGCCGCGGGCATCTACATCGAAAGCGCTTATCCCGCACGCCCGCGATGCAAAAAGGGGCACCCCGCCGGTTGGCAGAGCGCCCCCTTTACATGGCTTACCTCAACCCGGCTTTAGGCCTGGAACCAACGGGCGGTGTTGCGCTCGTCGAGGGCCTTGAGGGTAGCGGCGGGATCGGCAACCTTCTGCAGGAACATCATGGCTGCGATGGCGTACGGCTTGTAGCTGGCCTCCTTGTACATGCCCACGCGGTGCATGTCGAAGACGTCGGCGTTGACCTCGCCGTGCTCGCAGGAGACACCGGAGATGTCGGCGGGCAGCGGGTGCATAAAGATGGTGTCCTGGCCGTTGGCAGTCTTCTCCATGAGCTCGGTCGTGGAGCACCAATCCTGATGGGTGGCGTTCTGAGCGAGCAGCTCCTTCTCGAGCGCAGCGATGCCGGCGTCGTCGCCCTCGGCGTACAGGTTGGTACGCTTCTCCATGGCGGCAAACGGAGCCCAGCTCTTGGGGATCACAATGTCGGCGCCTTCGAAGGCCTCGGCCATGGTGTTGACCTGCTTAAAGGTGGTGCCGGACTCGGCGGCATAGCCCTTGGCGCGCTCGACGACCTCGGGCATGAGGTCGTAGCCCTCGGGGTGAGCCAGGGTGACGTCCATGCCAAAACGGGGCAGCAGGCTGATCAGCGACTGCGGGCAGGACAGCGGCTTGCCGTAAGAGGGCGAATAGGCCCAGGTAACGGCAACCTTCTTGCCCTTGAGGTTCTCAAGGCCGCCAAACTCGTTGATGAGGTAGAGCATGTCGGCAGAAGACTGCGTGGGGTGGTCGGAGTCGGACTGCAGGGAGATGAGCGTGGGACGGTGATCCAGAACGCCGTCCTCGTAGGCCTGCTGTACGGACTCGGAGACCTCGGCCATGTAGGCGTCGCCCTTGCCGATGTACATGTCGTCGCGGATGCCGATGACGTCGGCCATGAAGGAGATCATGGTAGCGGTCTCGCGGACGGTCTCGCCGTGAGCGATCTGGGACTTCTTCTCGTCCAGGTCCTGCAGCTCAAGGCCGAGCAGGTTGGCGGCCTTAGAGAAGGAGAAGCGCGTACGGGTGGAGTTGTCGCGGAACAGCGAGACGGCAAGACCGGAGTCGAAGATCTTGGACGAAACGTTGTTCTCACGCAGCTCGCGCAGGGCGTCGGCGACGATGTAGAGCGCCTTAAGCTCATCGGTGGTCTTGTCCCAGGTGTGCAGGAAGTCGCTGCCGTACATACCCTTAAAATCGAGGCCGTTCAGCTGCTCGACGAGCTCGGTAAACTTAGCGTCCATGGAAATGTCCTTTCTAAAGATGAAACGATCGCAATGAGTAGATGTGCTCCGCCATGCGCGTGTGGCTAGAACATGCAGAGCACCATGACGAGGACCCGCCACCGTTGAGGAAGCATGGGAGATAACGACCGCGGGCCCCAAGTCAACAGGGGGTGCCGGGGACACGAGCGGCCCCCGGCTCAACAAAATCGAGGAATGGGACTAATCGATCTTGTTGTTGGTCAGACCGGCGCGGAACACGGTGGCATCGCCATCGGCCTGGCTCGGATCGTAGAGGTTCAGGGCAGCCACGTACATGGCGGCAGCGGTGACCAGGTCGTCCTTGTAGGTGACCTCGTTGGGAGCGTGAGCCTGAGACTCGGCACCCGGGCCAAAGCCCACGCAGGGGATGCCGTAGCGGCCCTGGATGGAAACGCAGTTCGTGGAGAAGGTCCACTTGTCGCACAGCGGGCGACCGGTGCGCTTGTCCATGCTGGGCTCGCAGCCGATGCGCTCGTCACCAAACATGGCCTTGTGGGCGTCGACGAGGGCCTTGACGTGCGGAGCGGTCTCCTTGTTGATCCACGTGGGGAAGTAAGCCTCGGTCTCGTAGACCTCGCCGGTCCAGGACGGACGGTCGTACATGTACATGGAGACCTTCACGTCGTCGCCGTACTTCTTGGCGGCCGGCAGGTTGCGGATCTCGTCCAGGCAGGACTCCCAGGTCTCACCGGCGGTCATGCGACGGTCGATGGAGATGGCGCAGGAGTCAGCGACAGCGCAGCGGCTGGGACTGGTGTAGAAGATCTGGCTGACGGTGCAGGTGCCGCGGCCCAGGAAGCGGGCATCCTCGAAGTGCTCGGGGTTGTACTTGGGGTCGAGCATCTTGACGAGACCCTTGATGTCGGTCGACTCGTCGCAGCCGTTGTTGTTGAGAGCGCGGACGTCGGCGATGATGTCGGCCATCTTGTAGATGGCGTTGTCGCCGCGGTCGGGAGCGGAGCCGTGGCAGGAGGTGCCGTGAACGTCGACGCGGATCTCCATGCGGCCGCGGTGACCGCGATAGATGCCGCCGTCGGTGGGCTCGGTGGAAATGACGAACTCGGGCTTAATGCCGTCCTTGTTGTAGATGTACTGCCAGCACATGCCGTCGCAGTCCTCTTCCTGGACGGTGCCGACGACCATGATCTTGTAACCCTCGGGGATGAGGCCCATGTCCTTCATCATCTTGGCAGCGTAGGTAGCGGAAGCCATGCCGCCCTCCTGGTCAGAGCCGCCGCGGCCGTAGATGATCTCGTCGGTCTCGTAGCCCTCATAGGGATCGGCGTCCCAGTTCTCAATGTTGCCGATGCCGACGGTGTCGATGTGGGAGTCGATGGCGATAATCTTGTCGCCCTCGCCCATAAAGCCCATGACGTTGCCCAGGCCGTCGACCTTGACCTCGTCATAGCCAAGGCTCTCCATCTCGGCCTTGATGCAGGCAACAACCTCACCCTCCTCGCAGGACTCAGAGGGATGGCTAATCATTGCGCGAAGAAAACGCGTCATATCAGCACGGTGGGACTCAGCAGCAGCCTTGATAGCGTCGAAATCGAGTTCTTTAGCCATTGTTCATAACCTTTCAAACGAAGGAATCTACCTGTGAGGTGGCGGAGCGATACCTATTTACTCCGCCCCAACGATTAGCAAGTGGGATATTCGCCTTCCCAAACAATGCGGCGATACTGGTCGGGATCGGTGTCGCCCTCGGTGGAGAAGCAGAGCACGGAGCTCGTCTTGTCCAGGCCGATGAGCTCCTTGAGCTCGGCGTACTCGGGATCGAGCATGAGGGTCTCGACCAGGCCGGTGGTCACAGCGCCGGACTCGCCGGAGATGACGCGCGGGTCGCCCTTCTCGGGGGCGCCTAGGGTGCGCATGCCGCGAGCGGTGACCCAGTCGGGGCAGGACACGAAGGCGGTAGCGTGGTTGCGCAGGATATCCCAGCCCAGGATATTGGGCTCGCCACAGCACAGGCCGGCCATGATGGAGGGCATGTCGCCGTCCACGATGCGCGGGTCGCCGTCGCCGGCGGCAGCGCCCTTGTACAGGCAGGCGGCCGGAGCGCACTCGACCACGACGAAGGTGGGCGGGTTATCGGGATACAGGTTGGTGAAGTAGCCCACCACGGCGCCGGCGAGCGAACCCACGCCAGCCTGGACAAACACGTGCGTCGGGCGGTTGATGGCCATCTCGCGCAGCTGCTCGGCAGCCTCGGAAGCCATGGTGCCGTAACCCTCCATGATCCAGGACGGGATCTTCTCGTAGCCCTCCCAGGCGGTGTCCTGAACGATGACGCCGCGCTCGCAGGCATCGGCCTCGGCGGCGGCCATGCGCACGCACTCGTCGTAGTTGACCTCTTCGATGGTCACCGTGGCGCCCTCGGCCGCGATGTTATCGAAGCGGGGCTTGGTGGAACCCTTGGGCATGTGCACGACGGCCTTCTGGCCCAGCTTGTTGGCAGCCCATGCCACGCCGCGGCCATGGTTGCCGTCAGTGGCGGTAAAGAAGGTGGCCTGGCCAAAGTCCTTGGCAAGCTGATCGGAGGTCAGGTAGTCGAAGGTGCACTCGGCAACGTCCTTGCCGGTCTCGTCGGCAATGTAGTTGGCCATGGCAAACGAACCGCCCAGGACCTTAAAGGCGTTGAGGCCAAAGCGATAGCTCTCGTCCTTAACGCACAGGTTGGACAGGCCCAGGCGCGCGGCCTGGCCATCCAGGCGGGCAAGCGGAGTGACGGTGTACTGGGGGAACGACTGGTGGAAGGCACGGGCCTTCTTCACGTGGTCGAGGCTCATGATTCCCAAGTGCTTGTCATCGCTCTTGGGCATCGTGTTGCCCGCCCACTGGATCTTATCGGCCATACGGTGAACTCCTTAAGTCCTCTCTTGCCGGCCCCCGCATACGCGTTTCAGCCCATTCCCATTCATACGACTGAACTTTTATGTGGATGCCAAACAAAAAGTTTGTTAGTAATGTTCTATCACACTTTTTGGTTGGTATACCTAACGAATTGTTTGTTGCCGCAATCGGTACTTTTTCGCCGCCGAACGGTCATGAATTGCCTTGTTGATGGATTTGTTTGCGGTCATGTGTGGTTTATGGCACAGTGAGCCCAAACTAATTTTTAGGAAGGCACCTATGACCCCCGCACAGATTGAGTTTTATAAGCGCCTTGCACACGGCCTGGCGCTCCAATTTGGCCCCAACTGCGAAATCGTCGTCCACGATCTGGAGACCGAGGATGTGGACCACTCCATCGTAGTGATCGAAAACGGCCACGTCAGCGGACGCAAACTGGGTGACGGCCCCAGCCATATCGTGTTTGAGTCCATGCACGAGGGCGCCACCGACGTACACGACCGCGAGCCATACCTCACCAAAACCACCGATGGCAAGCTGCTCAAGTCCTCGACGATCTTTATCCGCAACGATGAGGGCAAACCCGTCGGCATTTTGGGCATCAACTTTGACATTACGCTTATGAAGGCTTTTGAGCGTTCGCTCGACGCCTTTACCGGCACCGGCGGCACGGGCTATACCGAGCCCGAGCCTATTACCAAGAACATCGGCGACCTGCTCGAGGACCTGCTGCACGAGTGCGAGCAGTTTGTGGGCAAGCCCGCGGCACTCATGACCAAAGACGAGCGCATTCGTGCCATTGGCTACCTCGACCGTCGCGGCGCCTTTCTCATTTCCAAGTCGAGCGAGCGCGCCTGCGAGTTCTTTGGCATCTCCAAGTACAGCTTCTATAGCTACCTCAATGAGGCCAAGGCGGCGGCCGGCGACAAGTAGGTACTCGCCCGGATTGCCCCTCCCCCTTTTGGGTGCGAGTTCTGGAAAGCACGAATCCAAGACCGGGCCGCTTGGGAAGTTCCATATAATCGATGTCATTAGTATTTCGAAAGGATGGAACAGAATGGCGTTGAGCAAGGCATCATGCACCGGTCGCGGATTGATTCCGGCAATTGGTGGACATGTGCACCGCATGTTCGATGAGGGTGAAGACGATCTGTTTTCGCTAAGCCTTGACGACGTGATGGATGATCGCCCGTGGACCGCCGACGAACTCATGGGCGGCGGGGCTCGCCCGTCAAGCCCCGATCCCACACTTGCGCCTAAGCCCGTATCTGTGCCGACTCCTGCGCAGTCGCCTGTTTCGACGCCAGCGCCTACGCCCGCACCCACTTCGGCGCCCACGCCCGCTCCCCGCCCCGCAAGCGACCCGTCCGAGACTGCGGCATTTCTCGCTGCAGCGACGCAGGGCAAATCGGCCGACAGCACCGTTATGTACAGCGCCCAGCAGTTGCCTGTTCCTGCGGCACGCAAGCCTCCGGTCGCAAGGCTCGATGAGCCCGTTGCCCATCAGGTTGCCTACGATTCCTGGGCTGCAGCCGATCTGGATGAGACCTCTACCGGCATGCCGGCGCTCGATGTTCCAGTTAACCCGCTTTTTGCCGCCAACACGAGCGCCGCGGACTATGAGGGCGGTGCGGCATATTCCGATTATTCCGATGGCTATGCTGGCAACGGTCGCATCGAGACCGAGGATTATGACACCGCATCGAGCGATTATCTCAACGATCCGTACGCTGCCACGCCTGCACCGGAATATGACCCGGAGGCCGCGCCCGCACCGGCATATACCAAAAGCACGGGCGAAGAGCGCTTCGCCGATTATTACGCCGAGGAAAAGGCGCTGCGTTTCTCGGAATTTCCGCAGGCAGTCAAGGTTGCCTTTATCGCCATTATCATTGCCCTGCTCGGCGTCATTGCGTTTGAGGGATTCCAGCTGTTCCGCGGCCCCACCCAAGCGGAGTCGGAGACCCAGCAAAAAGAGGACGATAACCAGTACCTGGACATCAACACCCTCAAGGGCGACCCCAACGACGGAGACGACGAGTAGCGAGAGCTGAAGGCGGCCGCAGGATCCCGCATCCAGCACCGGCTTCTAAGTGCTGTTTTGTCATCCAGCCACACTTTTCCGAAGTTTTAAGGTGCCTATTTCGACACTTTTCCGGATTTTATACTCTGTCCCTCCAGATGCGCTTTACGGTGCAGGCATTGGAAGAAGGGCCATGTGCCGCTGGCGGCCCACATGTTCTGCAGATCAAGCTGCTCGGAGACGATTCGCGCGAGCCATCTAGCTGGAAGCTCTTCGCCGACGGCGCGTGCGTTGCGGACGGATCCGGCGCCTTTGCCCGCGAGTGCTTCTGCGAGGGCGCCGAGGTGTTTTTGGACCTGTGCCGAGATGCCGTCGAGGCTGCCGAGCTGCGTCAATGGAGCCAGAGGGAATACGAGCTGCTGAGCGCCGCGCGTGGGGTTGCTATGGCGTAAGCGAGAGATCTCAGCAGTGTTACTAACGAGCAGAATCGATTTTTGCAATCAAATCGTTCGCCCATGCCACGGCATCATCGACAGTCGGCAAAACGTTAAGTCCTTCCGCCTGGGAGAAATACAGTGAGTCCCAGCCCACTCCCCTCGAGATCATTGGAGGCCACTCCTGCTCCGCACGATACGTAAAGAGTCTGATACAAACCTCTCGAGTTTTTAGGTAATCAATTTCCCCGTTGGAAATTGCAATCTGGAGATCTATCAGATCATGGGCGCGCTCGCTGCCGGGGCTGCTCGCAGCATGAAGTTTCTGGGCAATCTGATGCTCGAGCCTCATGCACGGAACCGGCCCCGGTTCGGGAAACCCGAGACCTTTCAATATTGCCGCAGCTTCAGGCGAGGAAACCATATCGGGATCGTCGGCGTCGCCGATTTCGTTATGACCGACCTCAAGCGGCAGCGTCATCCACGATTTACCATTGTAGGCAATCTTGATTTCGAACGGACGCATGACGTAAGCAGTTGGAATTCCCTTCGGAGATGCGGGCTCCCTCGGAACAATGGCACCCGAGAATCCGTTCCAGCCTATAGTGAGCGAATCTTCAAGCTTCGTCATGTAATCGTTCAGTGAGGATGCCCTAGCGGTATCGAGGTCGCGCGAGAACCGCGTGACATCCTTCCCAAAGCGAATCTTCAGGGCATTTCCACCCTTTGCGGCTCCATCGGGTAGCATCTGCCCAACAACAACGGCCGCAATGAGCCTTTTAACACGGCCCGGTTCTTCGCCCAAATCAGTGCAGAGTCGGTCTATCGCTATGTCAAGGTTACGTCTGCTGGTTGGCTTCTTGACTTCCTTCACGACAGCTCCTTCATCAGTCTCTCATGCTCATTGGAGGTAATAAGGCCCTCGGCTTGAGCGTGCTTGGTTGCCTCGATGAGGCGTTCGGTCATAACGGACCCCTTACAAGCCTCAATCGCATCAGCAACGCATTGAGAAGGGATTCCTTCATAGAACGTCGTTTTCGCATTCTCTGGAGCGGGCACTGTTTTTACCCAAGCTGGCAGTTTGCGGCGAATACGCTTTGGTGTTGCCACGGTCACGGCACGAGGATCAACAAGTGCAAGTGCATGCATAGAAAGCACTGATTCGCCCCACAGGAAACCCTCGTCACCAACAAGAGCCACTGCCTCCGCAAAGACGTCACGGGGCGTCGGAACCCATTGGGTGAGCTTGTACACTCCATGTCCTCGGCGCATCAATTTCCCAGTGGCACACCATCGGCTCAGTTCTCCGGTGGTTACGCCAATCTCGCGTGCCTGCGCAGCAGTCACGATGCCGTAGCCATCTGCCGCCAGTTCGAATATTTCATCAAAGTGTTTCATGTCAAAAGACTAACACTTTTGTATGTCTTTTGACATAGACATGGTCTTAATCAAGCATTAGAGATCTATTTAAATTCGTATAGCATTGCAATCGCCCTCTCTGAATTCGAAGCCCGCGCCGACAGCATGCGGAACTAAAAAGTACCGGCAAGAACGATATCGAATGAAATCGCTCCCGCTGGCATATATCTTACCATATAAACGAACACGTGTTCGTTCTCATCAATTATCGATTTATCACACGCCCGCTTTAGCCGCTGCCCGCGCGAATCGTCTAGCCGATAGCTCTTCGCCGACAGCGCGTGCATCGCAAGCGGCTCGGGTACCTTTGACCGCGAGTGCTTCTGCGAGGGCGCCGAGGTGTTCCTGGACCTGTGCCGCGACGCCGCGCACGCGGCCGAGCTGCACCAGTGGAGCCAAAGGGAGTACGAGCTGCTGAGTGCCGCGCGCGGGATTGCAATGGTTTGGAAACAGAGCGGTGGCGTTATCGAACTGTCGGCGCCGCCGCCTCACCAATTAGGCTGAAAGCAATCCACTCCACGTGAGCTCTGCAAGTATCTCCCAACCGCCGAACACTCACCGATCGCCATCGATCGTTCCCCAATCAGCCGGCAACTGAATCAGCGGCACAGGGTGTAAGGTAAAATGTGTAAACGGATTCAATCATTGCCAAGGAGCGAGTCGATGGGATCATTTTTCAACAAAGCACTCCAGTTCCTGAGCAAGAACTGGAAGAGAATCGTCACATCACTTGGCACCCTTGCTGCGGGCCTCTTCCTCGGAAAAAGCCTAGAGAAGCACGAAGCAGAGAAAGAGTTTTCGAAGCTCCAAAAAGTAATCAGGAAGCAAGAAGCCAAACTCATAGCGCTTGAGTCAATACAGAAGAAAAGTTTCAGCGATCAAAGAAAGATACGAGAACTCAAAACAAAAATTAGAAAGCTCGAGACGCAGAAGGATTCGCTTTCAAAACCGCCAAGGAACTAGGTTGAGAGATCTCCAATGTTTAGGAAAAAGAAGGACCCGCTTAGGGAAGTCGATGCGATCCTCCTAGATCATGAGAATCGCATCGCCGCACTCGTAGCAAATGCTGCGCTTCTCGAAGAGACAAATGTGGAAGATAGCCTCACTCCCGAGGATGAAACTGGGGTCGAGGAATGCGCACCGTCACCCATTGTCGTTCCAACCTGGAATGAGATGGTGGCACGAGCGAGCAAATTCGCTTCGGAAGAGGATAGCCTCGACAGCCTCCTGACACAGTCAGACTGTGATGAAATAGACAGCAAACTCGCCGCTCTGAATGAGGAATTCGCCGCACAGCATCGCCTTGACAAGTTTGACATCGGCATTGCAGTGATGTCGGGAATTCTAGCTGCCGCAGTGGACATGTTCCTAGTCGGCGTTCCCGCTAGAACTCACGAACAAGGCTTACGAGCACAACCCCTTGAGAACTACGTCCGCGACCAGTTTAAGAAATGGCTTCCCGAAGACGAAATGAAAAAACTCGCCGCAACGCCTGCAGCAAAGGTCCCGTATGACGCACAATACAATGCCGGCTTTACCGAAACGTGGGTTGAAGGACTATACCCTACGATGCACAGGCTCTACTCGCTAGGCCATGACCCGCTGCTGGGTTTTGTAGTGGGCGTGGGAGACATCCTCAACGGAACCATTACCACCGTCGACAAGACCGGCAACGTAGTAGTTCAACAAATTGGCAGATACACAGATCGCAAGGCATCGACCGTTGCCGAAGCCCTCATCAGGCAGTTCATCCATCTCAAAACCGATGTGAACACCGCCATGGGTCTCCCGGCGCCCCTCATGGGACTGTTCAATATTATGCAGTTTGGCGAACTTGGGACGGAGAAGCAAACAGTTGCCGAGATTGTCCAAGGCATGTACTACGAAGGCTACGACTTCGAACACTTCTGCGCGCAGAGCATCCCCACCATGCTCGCCGAGATCGCGGTGCGAGTCTCATACTTCTCCAAACGAATCCATGAGGGGCATAGCGTGAAGGAGTCCATCCCGTTCTCCAAGAACAGGGAGAAGCATCCCAAGCTCGCCACTATGCTGTTCCTGGCACATTCAGTTGCCGCGGGTATCGATGCCGGCAGGATATACTTCTCGAAGAATCCAATGGAGCTCAGCTACCCTGAGATGGCCACCTTTGCCGTTTACGCCATGGGACAGCTGAAGTGGTCTTTGGTGAAGAAGCCCAATCTCAGACACAAGCACATCATGCAAGCACTTGATCTCGAGCTGCAGGAACTTGCGAAATCATCCGAAGAAAGGCTTGAAAACATGAAGGGTTTTGAGTTCATCTTCGCTTAAAACTGAGAAGTTGAACCTTTCCGATTTTATTAAAGTCGGAAGCTCCCTCCGGCACATAGGCAGCATAGGCCCGACGTCGCCCGTTTGCAAACGGAGAACCGTCTCGCAGTCTAGCCATCTTCCGGCTGGACGTTTCACGTGCGAGATTGCAATGACGCAATCGGCATCAGTCGTGGCATAGGATCCGCCTGCAATAGCCGCTTGCCGACACGCTCCGTTTTAACGACATTTAGGTGGATATCGTAAAACTAATCGGCCATCTGCTTCAACAGCACTGAAAGGAGCCAGTCATAGGCTTCACACTCGCATCGCGTAAAGTTACGAGTATTTCGGAATACGTTCACAAAGAAATGAGCACCCACATTGAGTCCATCACCGTCGACAGAGGGGGCACCTTTATCTTTAAAGCCTGGACCCCGATGAACGTGAATCAGATCAAACGCGCCTGTGCTCGGTTGGCCAAGGAGCAGGCCGGGGATTGCTGATTGATCGTGAAATACCTGACCGCTTTGATCTCGTCCCTCACGGCGCTCATCGGACTTTCCGAGGCGCCCAAGCAGCGATCGAAGCAAAGAAAGACGATATGAGAAAGCCATTTGGGTCGCCTCCCCCGCGGCGCAGCTTCTTTCCGCGGGCTCGGGATGCCACAATGGGCTTTGAGTATCGGCCCGTGCGGTAGCCCTTACCGCACCTGCGGGGAGGAGGCTTCCCATGCCCCATGTTACCTCCATCGGCCTGGACGTCCACGCGCGATCGGTCGCCGCCGCGGCGTTCAACCCCTTCACCGGCGAGGTGGTGCACCGTGACTTCGGGACGGACGCCGCCGAGATCGCGGAGTGGGCCCTCGGGTTCGAGGAGCCCAGGGCCTGCTACGAGAGCGGCCCCA
>URCS01000045.1 GCA_900546455.1 uncultured Collinsella sp.
GCGGCCGCACGAGCCGAGGCCACACCGATTGCGCATCGAAGCCAGCCGCGCGCAGCTCTTCCAAGCTCTCGAGCGTACCCTCGATATCCTCGTGCGTCTCTTCAAATTCGGCAGCAACGCCCAGGAATTCCTGAATGTTCTCGGCGCGGCTCTCGGACTCCATGGTGCCCTCGGCGCGAAACGCCTGCAGCAGGCCCGTCTTGTCGACGATCATCTCGACGACATCCTTGAGCTCGCCGTCCATGCGACGGCCCTCACGCACCAGCGCCACAAAGCTCGACAGGCCGTTGCGCACCTTGGCGCTAAACATGCCCGTCTCGGCCGTCGCGATCTCGCAGGCCTGAAAAAACGAGCAGCGGTTGTCGCGCGCCAGCTGCTCGATCTTTTGGATCGAGGTGGAGCCGATGCCGCGGCGCGGCGTGTTGATGACGCGCTTGACGCTCATCTCGTCGGCCGGGTTCACGATCATCTTGAGGTAGGCCATGACGTCGCGGATCTCGGCGCGGTCGAAGAATCGCGTGCCGCCCACGATCTTGTAGGGCACGCCCGCGCGCAGGAACATATCTTCGAGAATACGCGATTGGGCGTTGGTGCGATAGAACACGGCGATGTCGTCGTAGCTCGTGCCCTTGGCATGCAGCTTCTCGATCTCGCCGGCAATCCAGCGGCCCTCATCGCGCTCGTCGCTCGCCTGGAAGGCTTGGATCTTCTCGCCGTCGCCCTCGGCCGTAAACAGACGTTTGTCCTTGCGCTGCGAATTGTGGCGCACCACGGCGTTGGCGGCGTTAAGGATATGACCCGTGGAGCGGTAGTTCTGCTCCAGCTTGACGGTCTTGCAGTTTTTAAAGTCCTTCTCGAAGTCCAGGATGTTGGTGATATCGGCGCCGCGCCAGCTGTAAATGGACTGGTCGTCGTCACCCACGACCATGAGGTTCTGGTACTTGGCGGCCAGCAGGTTGGCAATCTCGTACTGGACGTGGTTGGTGTCCTGATACTCGTCGACGCTAATGTAGCGGAAGCGCTCCTGGTACTTGTCGAGCACCTCGGGGCGGGTGCGCAGCAGCTCGAGCGTGCGCACGAGCAGATCGTCGAAGTCCATGGCGTTGGCGGCGCGCAGGCGACGCTCCAGCTCCAGGTAGACCTGCGCGGCCTTTTTGTCGTTAGGGCTATCGGCGGACTTGAGCATGTCCTCAGGACCGATCATGGCGTTTTTGGCCGAGCTGATCTTGCTGCGGATCATGTTGATGGGGAACTGCTTTTGCTCAATTCCGAGCGCCTGCATAATGTCGCGCACCATACGCTTTGAGTCATCGTCGTCATAGATGGTGAATTGGCCGGTGTAGCCCAGCAGGTCGGCGTCCTCGCGCAGCATGCGCACGCACATGGCATGGAAGGTGCACACCCACATGCCGCGGGTACCGTTGGGAATGAGTGCCGCCAGACGCTCGCGCATCTCGGCCGCAGCCTTGTTGGTAAACGTGATGGCCAGGACCTGCCAGGGTTTAACGCCCAGATCGCCGAGCATGTGCGCGATGCGGAAGGTCAGGACGCGAGTCTTACCCGAGCCGGCGCCGGCGAGGACCAGCAGCGGGCCCTCGGTGGTGAGGACCGCCTCGCGCTGGGCGGGATTGAGGCTATCGATATCGACGAGCGGCTTAGCGGGCTTGGGCGCCGGAGCCGGGGCGTCGTAGATGTCGAGCGGAACGAGCTCGGGCTCTGGCGCGGCGGGAGCAGTGTACGCATCGAGCGGCACGGGCTCCGGCGCGGGCGGGACGGGCGCGGCGGTGTTCTTTTCCCAGGGCAAGGGCTGGGTCATGGGCGACTCCTCATCTGACGGACGGCGCGCCTGCGGGCGGCGCCATAGTTTGAGCCGTATCAGTATACCGAGCCGCGCGGACACCGACGCAAATCACACCACGACTCCGTGCGCCACCACCCAAGCGCCCCAAATAAGTTGCGGTGAAATAGTTCCTGAAACCAGCCTTCTGGCCCCCAAACAGGAACTATTCCACCGCAACTTCGATTGGCTTGGAGGGCTAGAATATCTACCACTTCTACCTCATCCCCACATGGCAGGAGGACCTCTGTGAAGCATAAGGTGCTCTATTACATGGTCGACGGTTCGACCGAGGCGGGCCAGGCGGCGCTCGACGCAATCGAAGGCGGCAACCAGATTGAGCTGGTGGGCTGCGCGCATGAGCCCAATGTCTGCCCCACTGCCGAGCAGCTGGCAGGCTGCGAGGGCTTTGTCGGCGAGTTCGGTCCCGTTGACGATGCATGTGCCGACGCTATGGCAGCCGCGGGAATGCGCATTGTCTCGAACATGTCTATCGGCCTGAACCACGTTGCCGTCGACCGGCTGGCCTCACATGGCATCACCGTCACCAACTGTCCCGGATACTGCTCGGACGATGTCGCCCAGCACACCGTTGCCCTGATGCTCGACCTGATGCGACAGGTCACGTTGCTCAACCGCGACGTGCGCGACGGCGCCTGGAATCCGCTGGGCGGGTATACCATGCACCGTACGCAAGGCCGCACGTTGGGATTGGTCTTTTTTGGCAGCATCGCGCGCGCCGTCGCGCCCATCGCGCAGGCGCTCGGCATGAAGGTACTGGTGTGGGCGCCGACCAAGACGGCAGAAGAGCTTGCCGCCGCCGGTTGCGCCAAGGCTCAAACGCTCGATGAACTGCTCGGCGCATCGGATATCGTCAGCCTGCATTGTCCGCTGATTCCCGAGACCGAGAAGCTGATTGGCAAGCGCGAACTTGCGCTTATGAAACCCACGGCATTTTTGATTAACACGGCCCGCGGGCCCATCGTGGATGAGAATGCCCTAGTCGCCGCGTTGGACGAGGGCATCGCCAGCGGTGGCACGCGCGGCATCTGCGGCGCCGCGCTCGACGTGCTCGCCGATGAGACCGCGCCCAACCAGGCTCTGATCGCGCACCCGCGCTGCATTGTCACGCCCCATTGTGCGTACAGCACGCAGGAAGCCTACGACACCGTCCGTCGCATGTCGCTGCAGGCCGTAGTAGACAAGCTCGTCTTTAACCGCAAGCCCGAACACACCGTTACCGAATAATTGGTGCAAAGTAACCTGACCCCAATGCACCAATCACGGAACCGCCGATGCCATGGCAACGGCAGCGAGCGGCGGCCAGAGCGAACAAATTGGCATGAAAAGAGGGCGGCATAGACCTTTTGGTCATGCCGCCCTCTTTGAATGACAAGTTGTCGCTCTGGACGCCGCGCAGCGTCAACCAAGTTACAGGCCGAGCATAGGCTCCAGGACGAAGAAGTATGCGAGCACCACGATGCCCAGGACGATGCGGTAGACGCCGAAGCACTTAAAGTCGTGACGACGGACAAAGCCCATGAGCCACTTGATGGCGATGAGCGAAACCACAAAGGCCACGACGCAGCCCACGCCCAAGATGGCGACCTCGTTGGCGCCAAACGTGCCGCCCTTAATGAAGTACTTGACCAGCTTGAGCGCGCTCGCACCGAACATAACGGGGATGGCCAGGAAGAACGTGAACTTGGATGCCACCGAGCGCGTGCAGCCCAAAAGCAGGCCACCGATGATGGTGGAGCCAGAGCGCGACGTACCCGGCACCAGCGAAAGTACCTGGAAGCAACCGATGCCCAGCGCCGTCTTCCAGCTCAGGTCCTCGAGCGTAGTGATGGAGCCAAAGTCCAGGTCCTCGTCATCGTCCTCATCCTCGGCAACAGCCGCCGCGGGCGCCGCAAAGTGCGCACCGGCGGGACGTCCGCCCGCCACCACGGCGCGCGAGCCAAACGAACCCGCAACGGCCATTTCCTCGCGCTTGCTGGCACGCCAGTTCTCGATCACGATAAACAGCACGCCGTACACGATGAGCGCCAGCGCCACGACGGGAGCGTTATAGAAATGCTCCTCCATCCAGTCGTTAAGCGGCAGGCCGATCGCCGCGGCGGGAATACAGCCGAGCACAATCTTGCCCCACAGCACCCAGGTGTCGCGACGGCCTTCCTTGCCCTTGCTAGGCGAGAACGGGTTGAGCTCGTGGAAGAACAGCACACAGACGGCCAGAATGGCGCCAAGCTGAATCACGACCAGGAACATATTCCAGAACGTCTCGCTCACGTTCATCTTGACGAACTCGTCCACCAAGATCATGTGGCCCGTCGACGAAACCGGCAACCATTCGGTGATGCCCTCGACCAGGCCCATGAAGGCAGATTTTAGAAGCTCGATAATATCCAAAGGGACCCCCTCGTTTGACACCCGCCGGTAGATGTTCTGCGGACGATGCGGGCGATGTCCCATTATCAACCGTAACGGCGTGCCCAAACCGACCCTTACCAAAAAACTCGCCCGTTCACAGAATTGCGAGCGGTCAAACTGGAATCCTTGGGTATAACTGCAACAAGGTAAAGTGTCCGGCGGCCAACGCACCCGCGTCCGCCCGACGCACGAGCCCCGCGCCCGTGCGATAGACCAAGGAGGAAACCATGAACGAGGGCTACACCAAGGTATTTGTTTCACTCGATGGTACTGAGCAGCAGGATTTTGTGCTCGCGCGCGCCATCAAGGTCGCCGCGAACAACGGCGCCAAGCTGATTATCGGGCACGTGATTGATTCGACGGCGCTCGAGAGTGCCGGAGCCTACCCGGTCGACCTAGTTAATGGCTTGGAGGAGGCCTTTAACAACTCGATCGCCAAGCAGCTCGAGGAAGCCAAGGCCAATCCCGACATTCCCGAGGTCGAAGTTATGATTCGCGCCGGCCGCATTCGCGAAACCCTCAAGGACGAGATGCTCGACGTGGTCAAGCCCGACCTGGTGCTCTGCGGTGCCCGCGGCCTATCCTCGATTAAGTATGCGCTGCTGGGCTCGATTTCGACGTTCCTGCTGCGTAACACGGACTGCGACATTTTGGTCGTGAAGTAGGTTCCTTCCCGTCGGCGCAAGGCCTGCGGGGTTATCACGCCGACGTCCTCGCCGCTTCGCGGCTGCGGGATGTCGGCTTAGATAGCCCCTCCCGGCCTTGCGCCTTCGTCACCGTACTTCAACGAGTTATCTGATTAAAAGATGGCGTGCCGCCCCGTTTGGGGCGGCACGTTTTTGTTATGGGGCGATTCTGTTTAGGCGGGTTTGTACTTCTGGAATGATCTTATCGAACATTGCTTCTGCCTCAGGGAAACCTTCTTCTTTGAGGCTGCGCGCTGCATCTCTCAGTGCGTCTGGCACCTCACTGCAGGTGTCGTTAATCATTCCGGTGACGATCCCCTGGGGCAAACCCGCCTCGGCCATTTGCCTCAACACCGACTCGCGAGTCACATCATCGATTTTTCGGCTTCCGCCAAACGAAACCCCCATCTCGCGAACGAGATTGGGATAGATCGTTGTACACAACACGTCGTAGAGCGGCGCCAACCTCACTTGCTTCCAGTCCTCGTCCCACACGAGTGACCAATTCTTAAGATGGTTGTCGCAGTTTCCTACGGCATAATCGAACAGTTGGTTATAGCCAACAAGAAACCTATCCTCCATCTGATTCGTCGACACCCTTCGTACCGCGTCGACGATAAGCCCCAGGTAATTGACGCCCGTTGGCTCATATTTAAGCTCGCGCGAAATGCCTTTTGCCTGACAAATGTCCTCCTGGTGCAGACGATTTGGAACCAGCAGCCCATCGAGCGAACGACCACCATTAGACATCGCTCGGTCAAACCGCTTCACGGCGATAATCGGTTCGGCATCTTCAACTCGAATTAGAAAGCACTCTTCGGCTGATAGATCCATCAGCGAAGCAGCTCTCACGTACATCGCTTCACAAACCGTCTCGCCCGGAAACGCCTTCGACCCCGCTTTGAGGATATGCGTCGATGGGGCTGCCCCGTGGGGCAGATACCATCCGCCGCATGAGTCATCACCCGCATGGTAGAGGCCGATTTTCGCCTGAGCGCCCGCAAGGGAAATTCGACTCTCGAGCGCAAGACCAAAGGCCACCTCCGCTGGCGCGTACGCCAGCTTGTTCAGCTGCTTCTCCCCTATCTCCTCATAGCCCATTTCGAGACCGTCGGCCGAAGGTTCTCGCGTCAAAATCAAAGCGCCGACGGGTTCGTTGCGAACCAAATCGAGGACCTTAAAGTAATCGCCGCGTTCCGCCCGAGCCTTTTTCTCAAGGTCTCTATTGAGCTGTCCCTCTGGAATAATGCCGGAGAAAAAGGAGCTCGTTACGTCCGGGCTGAATGTCTCGGCCGACAAGGGCAACGAGGACGAAATCGGAACCGCGTCAGCATTCTCGAGGTACTCGGGGACATAGGTGAATAGCGGAAGCCCAGCATTCTCTTCCAATATGCCAAGCAGCTGGTAGGATCCCTTAAACTCACGATGAACGAACAGCGTGCCGCCCATTATTTTCCCCTCACCTTCAGAATAAAATCGATATCCACGATGGAGGCGTAGTCGAAAATGACGCCGATTTCGACCGTTGTCCGCCCCCGCTCGATATCGCCTATCACACGAAGGCTGCGACCCGTCATAGTCGCGACGTCGCGTTGAGTTAGACCAAGTTCACGCCTTCTAAGCCTAAGGGCCTTCCCCATCTCGCCCGGATCGAAAACCATGCGTTCCGAGAAAGCAGTTTCAGACGGCTTAAGTTTGATGCGCCCATCGAGCACTTTAGTCGTTGTCACCGTTCTCATGTCGCTCCTTAGCTATGTTCCCAGTCGTGAACATAGTATAGAACTGTATAGCTATGTTCCCGAACGTGATTATAGCTTTACAAGTAATACCTATACTCACGTTCGTGAACATAGTAGCCAAAGCGATCGCCATCCTCCTAAACGGGAAGATTCCGTCGATCGCGCCACGCGGACCGGCTACTCGAAGTATTGGAATTTGTTCGTTGAGAAGGCGAAGGTTACGGTGAATCCTTTGCCGGGCTCCGAGGCAGCGGTGACGTCGATGCCCATTTTGGAGCATAGGCGCGCCACCAAGTAGAGGCCGATGCCCGTTGCGCGCTTGGTCGTGCGGCCGTTGTCGCCGGTAAAGCCCTTCTCGAACACGCGCGGCAAATCAGCCGCGCTCACACCGCAACCGTTGTCGGCGACAGCGAGCTCGATGCGCTCGCTCGCCAGACCCTCGTCCAACAGCGCACCCGAAAAAGTGATTTTCGCCCCGTCATCGCGCGCGTATTTAATGCTGTTCTGAATGAGTTGACCCAGGATAAACTCGAGCCACTTCTCGTCGGTAAACACCTCAAAATCGAGGTCCTCGCACACCGGCGCCACATGTGCCGCGATAAGTTCGCGCGCGTTGGCTTTAATCGCGCCCGTCACCAAGGTCTTGAGATCCCAACGGCGAATCAGGTAGTCGCGCTCCACGACTTCCGAGCGCGCATAGTACAGTGCCTGGTCGATATAGCGCTCAACGCGAGCCAGCTCGCGACCCAGGTCATCCACACGCGACAGGTCGTCTTCGCTGCCGTCCAGGTTTTCAAGAATCAGATGGGCTGCCGCCAGGGGCAACTTGGCCTCGTGGACCCAGCTTTCGATATAGTCGCGATAGTCATCGGTCTGGCGCCGGCCTTCGGCAACCTCGTCGCAGGCAGCTTTGCCCACCCGGCGCAAGACCTCGTACTCGAGCTCGCCCTCGGCATAGGTCGGGCATTGCACCATCTCCTGCACCCACGCAGGGCTCTCGAGCTCCTCGGCCGCGCGCTCCAGCTGGTGCAAAAATCGACGGCGGCGCGCGTACTCGATCACGATGCCGAGCATGCCAAAGATAAAGGACACGCCGACCGCCACGACCACGATGGAAGCGGGTGCCCCGGCGACCGTCAGCACAAAGCAACTCAACAGCACGCCGCACGTCCACACGGCGACGGGAAGCAGCGCATCTTTAAAGAACTTAGCAAACGACATAACCGGCACCTAGACCGAGTAACCCTGACCGCGATGCGTGGTCAGATACCCCTTGACGCCGATTTTTTCGAGCGTGGTGCGCAGACGGTTGATGTTGACAGTGAGCGTGTTGTCGTCCACAAAGGCATCGGAGTCCCACAGGTCCTGCATGATGGCCGAGCGCGAGACGATCTTGCCCGCGCGGCTCAGGAGCAGTGAGAGAATGCGCAGCTCATTTTTGGTGAGCTCGGTGCTGTCGCCGGTCGCCGTGTTGGTGACCATAGAACGGGCGAGGTCGAGCTCCAGCCCCTTGTGGACGAGCGTGCTGCGCTCGCCCGCCGCCGCGGTGCGACGCAGCAAGGCATTGATGCGCGCCACGAGCACGCGCGCACTATAGGGCTTGGGAACGAAGTCGTCCGCGCCGAGCGTCATGGCCATGACCTCGTCGATCTCGGTCGTGCGCGACGTGAGGACGATGATGGGAACCTCGGATTCGCGGCGGACTTCGTGGCAGATATGCTGGCCGTCTTTGACGGGAAGCGTCAGGTCGAGCAGTACCAAGTCGGGTGCAGCGGCCAGGATGTCACGCGAGACATGCTCGAACGACTCGCAGGCCTCGACCTCAAAACCGGCACGGGCAAGGATATCGGCAAGCTCGCGACGAATGGGCTCGTCGTCCTCAACGATATAGATTAGCGCCATGGATTCCGCTCCCCTCTTGGTTGTCTTGCCACCATTATGGCTGCCAAACTGCAGGTGTGCGCCACGCACGTCGCCAAGGTGACAGAACTGTTCGCGAGCGGGGGCGTTTGGCTCGCCCCTCGCTCGCAACGGGTGCGGGGATCACATGATTATGAAATCCCCGTCCCAGAATAATCATTTAGCGGCGGGCACGGAGCTTTTCGTAGCCTTCGGCGAAGAAGGCGACCGTGGCGGCGTCGGCGTCGGCGGCGTCCGTCTCGGTTGCGGGGACCACGCCGTGCTCGTCGCTCACTAGGAACAGCGCGCCCTTAAGCTGCGCGGGAATATCTACGCGCGTGACCGGGATGCCCTTGGTCTGGGCCAGCTGCTCGATGAGCGTCGCCGTGCCGCACAGGCACTCGTCCGCCGGCGCCACAAAGGCCAGCTCACCGTCGTTGACGGCAGCGAGCAGCTCGGGCGCCACGCCGGTCTCGTCGGCTTCGGAGCGGGCCTCGGCAGAACGGGCACGCAGCGCCTTGGCCGACGTGTCGGACAGCGGCTCGTACTCCCCCACCGTCATGGCGGCGTTGCCGTTAACGTCGATCACTAGCATGAGCACACCGTCGTGGGCGGTGTAATCGCCCTCGGCAAGTGACCACTCAACGTGCTGCTTGGCCCAACTGAGCATGTTATGGGTAAGCGGCTCGCCCTGCACCAGACGCTCGGACAGTGCGCGGATGTGACGGTTGAGCATGGGCACCTTTTTGTTGGACATACGCCAACGGCAGATGAGCGCGGGCTTGTCGAGCGTGAACTTCTCGACCGCCTCCTGATTGGCGCAAAAGTCCTCGTACGCACGCTGATCCTCGGCATTGCCAAACAGCTCGGCATCATCAATCTGGGGCATGGTTGTACCTTTCGTGTTAGTCATTCCGTCCTCTTATACCAAAAAGACGGCCCTCCAAACGGAGCAGCCGTCTTTTGCAGAGATTATTTTGTCCCGGGGCGAAACTTAGTGCCTAAAGTGGCGGGCGCCCGTAAAGACCATCGCAATACCATGCTCGTTGCAGGCCTGGATGCTCTCGTCGTCGCGCTTGGAGCCGCCAGGCTGGATGATGCAGGTCACGCCGTGCGCGGCAAGCACGTCGACGTTGTCGCGGAACGGGAAGAATGCGTCGCTTGCGCAGGCAAAGCCGCCCTTCTCCACACCCTCGCGCTCGCAGAAGTCCTCGGCACGCTCGCAGGCCAACAGCGCAGAATCCACGCGGTTGGGCTGACCCGGGCCCATGCCAATGCCGGCCTTGCCCTTGGAGACCAGGATGGCGTTGGACTTGACACCCTTGCAGACCTTCCAGGCAAACTCGAGCTCGGCCATCTCGGCGTCGGTGGGCTTGCGGTCGGTGGGGAACGTAAAGGTCGCGGGATCCTCGGTCACGTGGTCGACTTCCTGCACCAGCATGCCGCCGTCGACGGAGCGCAGCTCCACCTGGGCGCCGTGGTCCACGCCGCCGGTCGCCAACACGCGCAGGTTGGGGCGCTTTGCCATGCGCTCGAGCGCCTCGGCAGTGTAGCTCGGGGCGATGATGACCTCGACGAACTGCTTGTTCTGATCGGCGAAGTGCTCAACCAGATCAAAGGGAACCTCGCGGTTGCAGGCGATGATGCCGCCAAAGGCGCTCTTGGGATCGCAGGCGAAGGCGCGGTCGTAGGCAGCCGTAATATCCTCGGCAACGGCGGAACCGCAGGGGTTCTGGTGCTTGAGAATCACGCAGGCCGGCTCGTCGAACTCGCGGACCAGGTTCCAGGCGGCGTCGGCATCCAGATAGTTGTTGTAGCTGAGCGGCTTGCCCTGGATCTGCTCGGAGCCCACGAGCGGGAACTGCGAGCTCGCGGTGTTCTCGCAGCCCTCGGCAAAGCGATAGACCGTAGCCTTCTGCTGCGGGTTCTCGCCATAGCGCAGGTCGTCGACCTTCTCCAGCGAGATCTCGAGCTTGGCAGAGGTGTCCGCCACGTCGCTTGCCTGGGCGGCAAGCCAACGGGAGATAGCCGTGTCGTAGGCGGCGGTAGTCTGGTAGACCTTCACCTGCAGGCGACGACGGGTGGAAAGCGTGGTGCAGCCACCGGTCTCGTGCATCTCGGCCAGGACGGCGTCATAGTCGGCCGGGTCGGAGATGACGGTAACGCTCGTGGCGTTCTTGGCGGCAGAGCGCAGCATGGAGGGGCCGCCGATGTCGATGTGCTCGATGGCGTCCGCGAAGGTGACCTCGGGGTTGGCGACGGTCTTCTCGAACTCGTACAGGTTGACGACGACCAGGTCGATCAGCTTAATGCCGTGCTGAGCGGCCTCCTGCATGTGCTGCTCGGAATCGCGGCGGGCCAGCAGCGCGCCGTGAACCTTGGGGTGCAGCGTCTTGACGCGGCCGTCCATCATCTCGGGATAGCCCGTGAACTCCTCGATGGGGGTTACGGGAACGCCCGCGTCCTCGATAGCACGAGCCGTGCCGCCCGTAGAGATGATCTCGACGCCAAAGTCGTCAACCAGCGTCCGTGCGAAATCGACGACGCCCGTCTTATCGGTAACCGAGATCAACGCGCGTGCGATCTTCACATCAGATCCCATGCAGTCCTCCTGTCTGGTACGCCGCCGTGCTCTGTGAGTCGGTGATACGTCGATCTGCAGCGCTCGCGCAGCGGCATTGAAAATACTGATTCAATGTAGCGCATCGAGCGCGACGATGCACCCCGCAACGGGCGCATATGCAGAAAAAGTTTGTGAGCGGAGGCGATGGGTGCGGCACCGGGCACGGTGAGTTCATGGAACACAGGGGCACCATAATTAGATGCCAATAGCGTGGTAGAACTGTGCTCGATATGCATCCGCAAAAGAAAGAGGCACCATGGTCTCGCGGGTTCTCTACCGACCGTTTGATACCGAAGACTTCGACGCCATTGCGTTAATTCTGCAGCAGCTTTGGCATAACAATTCGGATAACGATGAGTACAACCGCCTCGAGGCCGCGTGCGACCTCGCCTATTGCCTTTCGTCTTCGACGTTTTCGCAGGTTGCCGTAATCGACGGTCAGGCGCGCGGCATTGCGCTCGCGCGTGCGGGACAGAGCTCCGGCGCCACCGTTAAGGAACATTGGCTGGATACCGAACGCGCACTGCTATCGCAAATGCGCGAGTTGGAGCCCGATGCCTGCGCCGAGTATCTCTCGTTTGTACGCGCAACCATCCGAACCAACAACCGCCTGCTCGAAAGCAGCCCGTTGCCACACGACAACGAGGTTACGCTGCTTGCCGTTGATCGCGATGTCCACGGCCTGGGCGTAGGCTCGGTGTTGCTCGATGCCGCTGTCTCGTACCTTTCCTCGCGCGGGGCGACAAGGGCGCACCTGTACACCGACTCCAACTGCTCGTGGAAGTTCTACGAACTGCACGGCTTTAAGCGCACGGCCACGCACCGCGCCAACCGCGAAGAGCGCCGTCACGACATGCCGCGCGAAAGCTTCCTCTACGAACTCGACCTAACAGCCTAAACCCGGCAGTTAGGGACGTTCCTTTTGTGCCGGCACCCCGGGACACTCCTTGGCAGCAACCGCACCTAGTCGTTGGGGACGTTCTTAAATGATTAATCGCTGGGGACAGTCTTCGTAGGTAGCGCGTAAAAAGGGGATGGGCTTTCCCCGACGGCTGTCGAGAAAAGCCCATCCCATAATTTACGACCGTTAGAACGTTCCGCCGCCGCCTCCGCCGACGCCGCCACCACCGCCGCCAGAGAAGCCGCCGCCGCTGCCGCCGCTCGAGCTATCGGAGCTCGAAGCCAGCTCGCGGATGGTCTCGTGATACACATCGTTGAACGAATCGAGCGGAGACTCGTTGCCGTAGTGATGGTAATACCACCAGTAGCAGGGGTAGTTGTCGTAGAAATCGTCGCTGTTGCGCAGGTCCGCAGGCACGGCCTCGGCCAGCTGTCGCAGCACTTCTTTCGAAACGCCCAGGGCAACGCCCATCACCAGCAGCTTGTTCCACAGCACCAAATCGCCCGGGACGGCTTCCTTTAGGCGTGTGAAATCCTCGAGCCAATGCTTGAGCGCCTTGCAGCGAGCCGCCACCTCGGCGCCCTCCGGCGTAAAGCGGCGGAACGTAAGGCCCACGCCGATACCCACCAGCACAATCGGCACCGAGATAACCGCGGCGGTAATGTTCGCCTGTGCGCCATCGGTAAAGAAGATGGATCCCACGGGAACAAAGGCAATCAGGATACCAAGAACCAGGCAAAACACCATTGCAACAATGCCGTCTGAGGCAACGTACTCGCTATCGGCCAGCTTGCCCTTAACGGTGTTCTGATAGTCCTCGAGCTTGTCGCCCACGGGTGTAGCGTGCTGCTTGACGTAGTGCTGCAGCTCGTCGAACGTGCGCGAGCGATCGCCGTTCTCGTCAGGCTTAGTACCGGCAAAGAAGACCTTGAGCACCATGTGGTCAATGCCCTTGGCCGACTTCCAGCCCGCATCACTCACCGTCACGCGATACGTCTGCTCTTCTTTTTCACGCCCCAACAGACCCTTCTTGGCCTTGGTCACGGTCGCCTGCTCCAGCTTGATCACACGGTCGTCAGTGAGCTTCATGAGCGTGGCGATATATGCCTGATCGGGCACCTCGTTCCAGCTCATGAGGGCCGAAAGCACGGCGGGATGGTCGGCCGAGGGCACATCGCGGAAATATTCGTCCTGGAAAAGCGGCTTGGGCTTGCGCTTGCGCAGCTTGAGCATAACGATTGTGCCGGTAAAGGCCACCGCCGCAACAACACTTAGCACGACAAGTGCATTGGCAATCATGCGAGCGTGAGCGCGGCGGGCGTTAGCTTCGTCGGCCCATTCCTTCTCTTCGCTCAGGATCGTTGACATGCGCTCTTCGCCCGAGGCGGCAAGCTGCGGCACCCAGTCGCTGGGGAAGGCGATGCGTGCCTCGGCGAATTCGCCCTGATGCACGCAGGGAATGGTATAGGTGACCATGGGTTCGTCCGCATCGAGCGATACATCGCCCGTCAGCGGGCCGTGGCCCCATGCGCGGAAGTTATCGCCCTTGACGGCCGCCGTCCCGGCAGCGGCATTTGCGAAGTACACTTCCATCTCGACATCGTCGGAGTCCGCGGACCAGCCGTCGCCCACAAACTTCCAGTAGAGCTCGGCGGTATCGGCCCAGTTCATAACCGCACCGGTCATGGTATAGCTCACGTAATAGGTCGCGCTGTCGCCGCTCTCGTGAGGACTGAATACCTTAATCCTTACGCCGTCACCGGTCTGCTCGACCGTGTAGACGCCAGAGTCGCCCTTGTTCGCGCTATCGACTTTGTTAAACGCGGTGTCCTCTTCCTCGACACTCAGCACGTCGACGCCCGCCGTGCCGCCCTGCTGGTTGGTGCCCGTATTGATCTCCCAAAACACGCCGTTGATGTCGTCGTCGAAATCAAACTGGCGTCCCTCGACAACGGTTAGCGAGCCGTCGGCCTCGACCGTGGCACCGATATAGGTTTGGGTCATGGAATAACCGTCGGCGTGTGCGGCGGCGGGCAGTAGCAGCAATGCAAGCGCGACGAGTGCGCAGACGGAAGCAAATCGCGCAAACAGGCGGCGCTGCCGACAGGTTTTGGCAACGGGGTCGTTCATAGGCACATCCTTTGTCTGTGATACCAGTAGCGTCATTGTCCCACGTTTGCGGGTACGCATGACAAACATCTAGGCGACCGGAGCGCCAAACGGGATGAAAGTCACACCCGCACCCCGGCAGCTAGTCATTGGGGACGTTCTTAAATGACTAGTCATTAGGGACACCCTTGGCATAGCCCGCCCCGGCAATAGATACCACTTCACAGCTCCGTCACAGGTGTAGCGGCTTTGTGTGGGCGCGGCACGCGCTGATTGAGCCGCCAGCTGAGGGGCATAAAGCAGTTGAGCGAAAACGGTTTGCCCCTTTGCCGTTCGCTCGAGGATCATGTCCCCCTTTTCCGCGGAAACCCCGGCAGTTGCGAAGAGCTGCCGGGGTTTCTGTCGTTTGAGGGGTTGGGCTGGCGGGCGGCGATCGAGCTGTCGAGCCGGTGGTCCGGCACGCGCAACGCGCGGCCTCGGCAACT
>URCS01000046.1 GCA_900546455.1 uncultured Collinsella sp.
GCCCGCCATGCCGCCATCAAGGGCATTCACGATGCCCGTGCCGCCGCTCGCCACGAGGAGAAGCGCGACGAGTAGCCGTCACGCCCACCCATAACAACCTAGCTAGAGCAAAGCGAGGGCGAACGTTATCTCAACGTTCGCCCCCGCTTATGTGTCGACCGTTTTTCTAACGCGTCCTCCGTCACGACAGGTAAGAGCGAAGGATGGTGAGCCAGCGTGGGGTTTCGAGGTGGATGATATCGGTGGGAACTCCGGCGGGAGCGTGGCCACCAAAGAGCAGGCCCGCGTCTGCCGGGTTGATAAGGCGCACGATCCATACGGCAACGACCAGCACGCACAGAACAATAACCGCAATGTCGATGCCGCGCTTTAGCTTGCTCGACGTCACCTCCTCGCGCACGAACGCGAGCACAAACGCAATCGGCACCACCCAAAACAGCGGATGGTAGGCAAAGGCCGCCGCAAAATCGAGGCGCAGTGCTGCCAGCCAGGCCCTCGTCATGCCACATCCCGGACAGGGAATGCCCGTCATCAGGCGAAACACGCAGCCGATATCGAGCAGGTAGAGTGCGAGCCAGGCGACAAAGAGCGCGCCGATGCAAGAAAGGGCGCGGCGAATGAGTTCCGCCGCGCCCTTATGTCCCTGGGAGCTGTTCACGCCGCTCTTATCGTTAGGCACGAGCGCCAAGACGGACGTTATAAGCCGTTGCCATGGCATTGGTATTCTTGATGATGATGTTCATGGCAAAGATGGGGCCAAGGCCGCACAGCAGCGCGCCGACGATCTGCCACATAAGAACGGTGGTACCGTTCTCCTGGAACATCAGGCCATAGCGAGGAGCATTAGCCTGCAGGCGGTTGCCGATCTTGTAGTACCAGTAGAGTGCGTAGAAGCCGCAGGTCACGAACGACAGCAGGATAAATGCTGCCAGACCCGGCGTGGAATCGCCGTCGTCCTGGCACATGACATTGATGTCGCGAGCGAGGCAATAGAGGAAGTAATATGAATAGATGCCGCAGGTCACGATGGAAAGCAGGAGCCAGCCGATCACGCCACGGTCGGTCTTAATCGGAGCATAGCCCATCGGGGCGGGTGCAGGCTGCTGAGCATACTGCTGCTGACCGGTGTACTGCTGCTGGCCGGCGTACTGCTGCTGAGGCTGAGGCTGAACTGCCTGAACCGGAGTGGGCTGAATCTGCGTGGGCTGCGGAGCAGGTTGGGGCTGAGGTGCAGGCTGCGGCGCGGGCTGCGGAGCAGGAGCAGCGGGAGCGGCACCGACGGCAGAACCGCAGACGGGGCAGAATTTGGCATCATCCGAAATGGGAGAACCACAAGTGGGACAGAACATAAGCTTCTCCTTTTCCTAAGGCGTTGCACGCCTTCAAACCTTACACGTCTATGTTCTCAACAATAGCCGCGACGTTGTTGCGCAACATTGGCCAATTTCCGAGAAATTTTGCTGCAACCGTTTTCCCAGGCATTTTCTTGCTTTCGCAGTAGAAAAAGGCACCCCGGGCTCAGTTGCCCAGGGCGCCTCGACCGACTATTCGGTTTGATTGTTTTCGGCAGCAGGATTATCGCCCGGCTCATCCGCCGGCGTGGCAACGGCATTCCAATCGGGTTCCGCAGGCGTCGCCTCGGGCGCGGGGGCCGGTGCCGGGGCAGACGTCGGCGCGGGCGACGTTGCAGGCTCGGGCACAGGTGCCGGCTCAGGCGCAGACTCGGGCACGGGCTCGGGCTCGGGCGCAGGTGCCGGCGAAGCATCCGGAGCGCTGTAACCCGAAGGAGCGGACTTCTTCTCAAACGGCAACACAAAAGTCAGGACGTCATCCTTGTCCTCGTCGGCCCACTCGCTTGCATAACGCGCAACCCAATAGCCAACGGCACGATGCTTGAGCATGTTGCCAAAGACCGTGAGGAATACCGTGACAAACGCCGTCAGCACCAAGAACAATACGAGCGTAATGCCACCGCCGGTAACAAGCGCCTCAATAGCCGTAGGACGGTAGTAGTAGCTATACATACCGACAGAGGCAATGGTGCCAAAGACGAGCGTCAGGATCCATGTGATAACGTTGGCGACCAGACCCGTCAAAAACTCGGGAAGGAACGATGCGCAGAACAGCTTGGTCTTATTGTTCTTAAAGGCCGCCCAGACCTTATCGAGCGAAAACGCGCTCTCGACGCGACCGGTCACCGCAAAGTGCATCACGGCGATGTCGGCGAACATAGTAAAGAAGACACCCAGGACCGCCGTGGCAATCATAGCCAGAACAAACAGGCCCAGCGAGCCAAACAGAGCGGCCTCAAGCGCATAGGAGCCGCAATAAGAGTACGCACCCGCGGCACCAATTACCACGCTCTCCACCAGCGAAAGCGCTACACCAATAACGGGAATAGCCGCGATAACCTTGAGCACGCTCGAAATAACGCCCGAAAAGACGCCAAGGCCAAACGACGTGGAACGCATCAACGGACGATCCATGCCGTCATCGACCTTGAGCGACAGGTCGCGACCCCATTCGATGCCAAAGCCAGAACCGCACGCGCTTGCCACACAGGCAGCCAAAAAGCCGAAGGCAGCCGCGATACCGCCGATAACGGGAATGAAGAGCACGAGCACCGACACGACACAGATGAGCGCCGGCAAAAAGGCAATCTGGCACACGCGCTGCAGCACGCCCGGCGTCTTGGTCATGTCTTCAAACGCCTGAGCTACACAGCCCTTGGGCACGTTCACGTTAGGCTGAGGAACAAACTGCTGAGGTTGAGACTGCCCCTGAGGAGCAGAGGTTGCAGCACCGGCATTAGGAGCGCCACACGCGCCGCAGAACTTGTCGTTATCGCCCATGGGGGCGCCACACTGCGAACAGAACATCGAAATCATCCCTTCGTATCTAGAGCGAATCATCTGGATCGCAAACGATGTCTTTGGCATCATTATCACCCAATGTGGGGACAAATACTCCAACATGACGCATTTGCAATGCGCAGGGCGCTATTCGATTGTTTGATAAGCTCGACCGCGTTAGTTCGTTCCGCGGAAACCCTTGCCGACGATCTCGGAGCTGTCGACGATCGTGATAAAGGCACCCGGATCGATCTCGCGAGCGTAGCGACGCAGCTGCACGGCCTCGCGACGACTCAGCACGCTCATGATCACCGTCACGCACTTGCCCGAGAAAGCACCGTAGCCGCGGCTGATAGTCGCCGTACGGTTGAGATGCTTGACGATAAACTCCTCGACCTTAAGGGGCTCGGAGCAAATGACCGTGCAGACTTTACGCAGGTGAATGCTCTCGATGGCTTTGTCGACCACAAGCGTCTTGGCAAACAAGCCGAGCACGCAATACAGACCGACGCGCGGACCGTACAAGAAGGCCGCGATGGTCACGATGCCGATATCGACCAGCAGCAGGGCGCGGCCAATCTCGAGCGTCGTGCGGCGCTTGAGGATCATGGCAAGAATGTCCGTGCCACCCGTCGAGGCGCCAATATCAAAGACGATGGCGCTGCCGAGCGCCGGCAGAATCACGGCAAAGCACAGGTCGAGCCACATATCGCCCGTCATCGAGACATCGGTCGGAATAAAGAGCTCAAACAGCGAAACATAGGCGGACAGCGCAAACGAGGCGAAGACACTCCACAGGATTGCCTTGCGCTCCAAAAAGATAAAGCCCAGGATGACGAGCACCGCATTGATAATCCACATAAAAACGCCGACGGGCAGGGTCGGGAACAGCGTGGACAGAATGACCGACACGCCCGAGGTGCCGCCAAAAGCAAAGTGATTAGGTGTTTTAAACGCAACGATGGCAAAGGCCGTGAGGATCAGGCCCAAATTGAGCTCGGCAAAAAAGCGCGGAAAGCCGGGCTCCTGGCTGCGCTTGCGACCAGCGCGCTCGCCACGTTCGATATCCTCGCGACCGACAACGCGCTCCATCGGCACCACGGGAGGACGATGCATCTCCTCGGCAGCACGCGATGCCGCCTCTGCCGCGGCGGCCTCAATCGCCCATGCCTTGCTTTCTGTTTCGTGCTCGTCAGCCATTACGGCAACCCCTCGTTAACAATTTGGAAACAATGCGCCCATTAGGGTAACGCGGAACGCGACGATTGCAACCCCTAGTTAGACGAGCGGTATGCCTACATCGGGGGCATACAAATAACGGCCGGCCGCACATACATCCGTGCGACCGGCCGTTTGACGTTTTCGCAGATAAAACCTGCCAAAATAAACATCCCTTTTTGGTAGGTTACTCGTGCTGGTTGGTACGGTGCTCGTACTCCTCGGGGGTGATGACATCCTCGATGCGCAGGTTGACGCCTGCCACCTCAAGGCCGGTCATCGCAGCCAGACGCTCGGTCACGCGCGCCTTAACGTCGTCGAAAATCGCGGGCGCGTAGGCGCCGTACTCGATAATGACGGAAATGTTGACGACCACACGGTTGTCATCGGTGACCTCGACCGTCACGCCCTTGGTCAGATTCTCGGCACCGAACTGCTCCTGCACAAAGTGCATGAGGTTACCCTTCATGCCCAGAACGTGCGGAACCTCGCGAGTGGCCATGGCAACGATCTTCTCGATCACGCCGTTGGAATAGGTCAGCGAGTCCTCGGACTCGTCTGCTTCCTCGTCGTCCTCATCCGTATCGGACTCGGCCTCGACGAGAGCCTCGTCCTCGAGCGTCACATCCTCAGCTTCGGCGACGACCGCCTCGTTCTCCTCGAGCTCGGTATCGGCTACATCGACCTTCGTATTAAAAGCCATGGTTCCTCCTTATACCTGCCGCGGATGCGACAGTCGAATACATATTAGCGGCCGCTAAACAGACGGCCGAAGAAGTTGACGATCCCGTTCTCGCCGTCGCGAATTTGACCGATCACAGCGCCGATCAGCACGAAGAATGCAATGACGAGCGTATCCCACAGGCCCAACGTGAGCACCAACACGGCAAGGATAAAGCCAGCGACGGCACCGAGCGTGGTGTTGGGATGACGCACAGCATAGCTCCAGATGGCAGCGCCCGTACCCTTGATGAGACCCATAGCCTCGTCAAAATCCGCGGCTGCCGCGTCTTGTAACTCGGTTGCCTCTGCTTTGGAATCAACAGGTTCGCTCGCCGGTGCGGCGCTCTGGTCAATCGTCAGGCGCGGCGTACGAGCGGTCTTATCTTGATTGGTATCACTCACCGGAAACCTCCACGGTCTGGACGGTAGTCTTGGACGGCAAAAAACGGACGCGCGCGGTCGTGCCCGGCGTGCCGAGCATGGTGTCGCAGGCCTTCTCGATGCGCTGCTGCATCGAGGTGGCAAGAGCTGCAACGTCCTTATCATCGAGGGCGATGGCCTCGACCTTAAAACGAACGCGCGACTCGTCGGGGCCTTGAACGCGCGCCTCGATATGCTCAACCATCACGCGATCATCGCACTCCGCCGCGGCACGGGCGCACGAGGAAAGCGCTGCGAGCGTGACCTCGATATTGCGCTCCCCCGCCGGATGCACGCAGGACGGCTCGCGACGCGCGAACATCAGGCGGAAAAAACCGATGAGCACGCCAAGTGCCACGATGGCGGCACACACCGTAACGACGACGCGAGGCATGGTGTCACGCAACAGCAGCATAAAGCGATACGTATACGGTCCCCAGAACTGGCAGACAAGCGTGCCCAGCGCCACGATGGCGGCGGCAAGATACACGATCGCTAGGGCTCGTTTGAGTACGCGCACGCGCGCTCCCTTCAGGTTTCGGTCCACAGAATGCAAAACGATTCGCATCATTATAAAAGAGCCGGGTCCGGTGCTGTACGCACGCGGATCCGGCTCATCTATTCCACGAGGCTTGCATGCTCGCTTCATTATGCCCAGATATGCGCGGCTTAACCCGCGCAGGCGCTACTCCTCCTCGAGGGCAGCGATGACCTCGTCGGTCATATCCATGGTGCTGTAGACGTCCTGGACGTCATCGAGCTCCTCGAGACGATCGATGAGGCGCTGGACCTTCTTGGCGTCGGTACCGGAGACCTCAGTCGGGGTGGTCGGGACCATGGTGGTCTCGGAGCCCTTGACCTGGATGCCCTGCTCCTCGAGTGCCTTGGAGACAGCCATGACGTCGTTAGCAGCGGTCCAGACAATCCACTCCTCGCCGGCGTCCTCGTAGTCCTCGCCACCGGCCTCGGCGATTGCCATCATGAACTCATCCTCGTCACCGGCAGCACCGTTGGCGATCATGGTCTCCTTCTTGGCGTTCTCGTCCAGGATCTCCTTGGCGACGACAATCTGCCCCTTGCGCTCAAACTGGAAGGCGACGGAGCCGGAGGTGCCCAGGTTGCCGCCAGCGTGAGAGAAGGCGGAACGGACATCGGCGGCGGTACGGTTGCGGTTATCGGTCAGGCAGTCAACGTAAACGGCAACGCCGGCGGGACCATAGCCCTCGTACACGATGTTCTCGTAGACGGCGGCGTCGGCACCCGAACCAAAGGCCTTGTCGATAGCGGACTTGATCTTGTCCTTAGGCATGGACTGAGCCTTGGCCTTGGCAACAGCAGCGGCGAGGCTGGCGTTGTTCTCAGGCAGCGGGTCGCCGCCGAGACGGGCAGCAACGGTGATGTTGCGGCTCAGCTTGGAGAAGAGGGCGGAACGCTTGGCGTCCTGCGCGCCCTTACGATGCTTGGTTGTGGCCCACTTAGAGTGTCCGGACATACGTGTCTCCTATCGGTTTCGACCTAAAGCCCAGCGCAGATGCTCGGGCAATATAAACAAACGTCGTTATGATATACCTACTGGCCTGCGAGATAAACCCCAAAATGAAGGCGTCGTGATGATACAGCCCCTTGGTGCAAAGTAACCTGCCCCCTATGCACCAAATTAGGACCAGAGGAGGTCGCTGCGGGTGATGGTGGCGCCGATGGCAAAGGGCATGCAGGCGATAACCGGGTACAGGTAGCGCATGTAGGTCGAGCCGTTGCAGGGACCGATCAGGCACACGGCGAGCACGCCCAGCAGCGGCACCCAAATGGCCAGCCCGCGCCACGAATGACGACGTAGCAGATAGACCACCACGGCGATCATGATCCACACATAGGTGGCCGAGCTCATGGCGAGCGAGATAAACGGGATGCGTTGTACTGCCACGCGGTACAGGTTGATCAGGTGGTCGCACCAGCGCACAACCTTGCTATCGACCGGATGGAAGTCGAAGTACTTGAGGTTATCGGGCTTTGCCATAATCTCGGCACTGCGCGCCGTGCTGTAAACCCACGCATCGCGGGCACTCGGATAAAAGTAGCCGTAGTAGTTATTGATGAGCGCCGAGATATAGCACTCGGGATCCTTTTTGAACATCTGAGCCCACACCTCAAAATAGGCCTTGATGTCCTCCTGCGAGGCGTACTCGTTAAAGCAATTTTTGACGGCGTCCGACTTATCCGGGTTATAACGGCGGCCCAGATTCTCGTACTTGAGCACACGGTCGATCACGGCACGCTCTTCGTCGGTCACCAAGCCGTCGCAAGGAGCCTCCACGATGGTGCCGTCCTCCTTAACCGTGGGGTTGACGCCCGAGTTGAGGCCGTCGTGCTTTTGGACGAAACGAGCCGTCTGCTGGAACGGAATCGAGAGGATTTCGCGCTTGGAACCAGGCGTGATGTCGTGCGCCGGCATAAAGACCTTGGTGAAGTACATATTAGAGGCAAGGCAGAGTGCAAGCACCGCAAGAACTCCCACCCAGCGGAAACGCGGGATGGCGCACGATGGCGCAGCACCAGCCTGCTTGGCCGCACGGCGAGCCACATGTGCGTCCCATGCGCAAAACGCCGCCGCGATTACGCATGCCGCCAGGGGAAACGCCAGGCCGCCGTTGCGCAGAAACGTGGAACCCATGGCGCCCAGAGCGAGCAGCAGCCAATCATGGCGCGCAAAGAGCACGGGCCTCTGTTCGCCCGCACGCTCGGCATTGGCATCGCGACGGGGCAGGCCGCATGCCACGACCTTCACGGTCTGCACCAACAGCACCAAAAACGCGTCGGCAAACAGCACATCTTTGGTAAGCAGGGCCGCGTAGTTGGAGAACATGGGCATAAACACAAAGAACAGCAAGATTACGCCGCGGACCGGCAGGCTCACGCCCAGCTTGCGCAGCGACGAAATGGAATAGGCCATGCAGGCGGCCGTAATGACGAACTGAGCGCAGGTGTAGATGGCAAGACCTGCGTTGGCGCTGTTAAACAGTGAAAGCCCCAACTGGACGCACGAACCGATGATAGCCGTATGCACCACGGGGTGATGTCCGTTGAGCAACACATTGGGATTGAGCAGACGCAAGTAGTCACTCGTGCCGTTGGGGTAGTTGAACCACTGGCGAATCTGCGCACCCGTATCTCCCATAAAAAGGCCGGGCAGCGAAGCGATGAGCGTGGGCGCCCAGGCGATCATAAGCACCAGGAAGGGCCCGGCAAAGGGATGGACCGAGAGCACGGCGTGAGCCACACGCCATACGCGGCCAAAGTGCGCTTCGGAAAACGGAATGCGCCGAGAGCTCAGCCAATCTAGACACTCAAAGGCAAGGTAGAAGGCAACGACCGCCAAGAGCATCCAGCCCGCACCGCCTATCCAGGCGCAGATGATGCGCGCCTTGTCGCCGAGCACGATCTCGGCCGAATCGGTGAGGTCGTAGCTGCGGCCAAACACCATGCAGACGGCAAAGAACAGCGACGGAAGGATCACCGAGGGACGCCAGGCGTCGCCGCGGCCAAAGAATACGTAGCGAAACGGCAGCGTGAGCAGGCAGGCAAGCGCAAGCAGCATGACCGCGTCGGTATGGCCGGCAAACGAGAGGAGTACCTCGTAGCACACGTACAGCATGCCCGAGGCTTTGGGGTCAATCGCCAAGACCGCGTTGCTCGACACCGGGGCGGGATCGATGGAAAACGCCGTGGTTGCCAACAGCGCGAGCAAAAATGCGATGAGCGTCTGCTTGGCGGGGTAGCGCTTAAACCAGACGATGCGGGCAGCGTCGCGAGCAGCCGTTGTGGAGAGGTCGGAATCCTTCACAGTCCGAAAGCCTTTCTAGAAACCTATCAAACTCGGCAAGACCACCACAAAGGCGCCTGTCCCCTTTGCGGTGGTCTTAGTGGTTAGGCGTCCAAATAGACGCGCTGGGGGCGATTGCGGTGTCGGGCGAAGATGATGAGCGCCAGGCCGGCGATCACGAGCGGCAAACTCAGCAGCTGGCCCATAGTGATGACGCCGCCCAGCAGATAGCCCAGCTGTGCATCGGGCACGCGCACGAACTCAACGAGAAAGCGGACGATGCCGTACCCCATCACGAACACGCCCATAAACGTACCCTGGGGCAGCAGCGGCTTTTTGCGGCTGAGCACCTGCAAAAAACAGAAGAGCACGATGCCCTCAAGAAACGCCTCATAGAGCTGGGAGGGATGGCGCGGCATATCGCCCGCGGTACCGCCAAAGATCACGCCCCAGGGCAGATCGGTCGGTTTGCCCCACAGCTCGCCGTTCACGAAGTTGGCGCAACGGCCCAGGCACAGGGCTAGCGGGGCGCCGATCACGGCAAGGTCGGCGACGGTCCATGCATCAAGTTTATACATGCGGCACACGATGATGCCGCCCAAGATGCCGCCCACCAGGCCGCCGTGGAAGCTCATGCCTCCCTCGTTGGTGGCAAAGATTTCGAGCAGGTGGGCCCAATAGTAGCCATCGCCGTAAAAGACGACGTAAAACAGGCGCGCGCCGATGATGAGGCCAAAGACCGCGCCGACCACGACGCTCGTCAGGTCATCAATCGTAATGTCGAAGCCCCAACGACGTTGCGTGCGGTACATAACGACCGCCGTGAGCAGGGCGCCGACCACGTAGGCCAGACCGTACCAGTAGATGGTGATGGGGCCCGCCGAGATCGCAACGGGGTCAAGCATATGGTAGAGGTCGTTGAGCATATCGATCCCTCTGCTCCCTACATACAAATGCGGCCGCGGGCCTTACGCTCGCAGCCGCATATTTGGGCGTAACGTCTATGCGGAGCGTACCGTCCGCAGCTTTCGCATCTTAGAACGGTGCGTACTCGTCGTACAGGTCCTCGGCCTCGCCGGAAGCATTGACCTGCTCAACGCGGGTAACGCCGGGCACGTGCTCCTTCAGGATGCGCTCGATACCCATGGAAAGGGTTAGCGAGCTCATGGGGCAGCCGGCGCAGGCGCCCTGCAGCTCCAGCTTGACAACACCCTCGTCGTCGACGCCCACATACTCCATATCGCCGCCATCGGCCTGCAGGTTGGGGCGGATCTCTTCAAGAACCTTCTTAAGCAGCTCTTCGTTAACAGCCACAGGGGCTCCTTTCTCACAATAACGCGGGCACGCCCGCGGACAGAAGCTATGTTACTACAGCCATGTACCCGCTCACGAGCCGTCCATGCGCGCAGACGCGACTTTCACGAGTAGTCAATTTGGGACGGGGCTCTTTTGGCTGTTTTGCCGCCAGCTGGCGTTGGCACGCGCTACCGCTGAGCCTGTCCCACGGTACCAATCTGGACATCGACGATGACCTGGCGGTAGCTGATGCCGCAGGAGTCAAGAATGCGGCGGCTGATACGGCCGTCATCGGTGTCGGCATACTTATTGTCCAGGTAGACGACCTCGCCCACACCCACCTGCGCCAGGATCTTGGCGCAGTCGTGGCACGGAAACAGCGTGACGTAGACCGTGGAACCCTCAAGGTCTTTGAGCGAGCCGCGGTAGTTGAGCACGGCGTTGGCCTCGGCATGCACCACGTAGTTGTGCTTATCCTGCAACGGGTCGTCGCTCGTGCCCCACGGGAAAAAGTCGTCGTTGAGTGCCGAGGGCGTACCGTTGTAGCCCACCGAAAGGATGCGGTGGTTGGTGTTGGCGATGCACGCGCCCACCTGCGTGTTGGGGTCCTTACTGCGGCGCTGCGCGGCGATGGCCACGCTCATAAAGAACTCATCCCAGCTAATAACGTCGCGGCGCTTGCCCGACGCGGTTTGATGAAGATCGTCCGACATGGCAGACACCTCCGAAATCGCAATAGTTTGACCCATTGTAGCAGGTGGAAGGTGGAGACGTTTTTGTCCCATCGCCCCCATCGCTACGCGCGGCGGGGCTTTTGGTTGATGTGGTAGAGCTCGGCGAGACCCCGCAACGTCAGCGCATCGTCGACCGTCAGGCTATGGCCGACAAGGGCCGCAAGCGCCTCGGCATCGTCGCCGGTAATGACGATGGGCACATCGCCCTCCCCCGCGGCCTTAGTCGCACGCATCTCGGCAAGCACCATGTCGAGCATGCCGTCGATGCGGGCAACCTCGCCCAAAACCACGCCCGAGCGCATGGCCTCACGCGTGTTGCGACCGATGACGCGCGTCGGTGCCGAGGGCTCGACCTGCGGCAGGCGCGCCGCAGCGGCCGAAAGGGAGCGGGCGCCGAGCGCCAGCCCCGGCGCGATAACGCCGCCGACAAAGGTACCGTGCGCGTCGATGACCTCGATATTGGTCGTGGTGCCTAGGTCGATCACAATGCACGGCGAGCCGTAGACGGCGCGGGCAGCCACGGCGTCGGCGATGCGGTCGGGACCGATCTCGGCCGGATCGTCGTAGTGCACAGGCATGCCGGTCTTAAGTCCCGGCCCCACCGTGAGCACGCGCCCCGTGCAGGTACGGGAAAGTGCCGCCTTCCACGGGCGCTCGAGCGCAGGGACCACGCAGCTCAGCACAGCAGCCGCGGGAACAAGCGCACCCGGCATGCCCGCATCGGCCGCCAGCGCGGCCATGACCTGCGTGAGCCTCATGCGCGCCTCGTCGGCTGTGATGCTCGACGGCGTGGTGATCTCGCACGTCGCAAGCGGGCATTCCTGTGCCGCGGCCGAATCCTCTGCAAACAGGCCAAAACGAATGAACGTGTTGCCCACGTCGACCGTCAATATATATGCGCACCCATTATGCATCGTCGGCGCTCCTTTCGTCTGCCCAGCAGTATATCGCCTACCTAAACCAGTCATCCCAAAATGACTAACTTGCGGCTATACTGGTGCGCGGTCGTTTGCGAGCTCACGCGGCGGCCCTTGGTAACCCGACTTCCCGCGCCGTATCCGTAGCGGCGCTCCCGGGGGAAGCGGATATACGCAAAGGAGTTCTATATGAGCAATCCCTCGAACCGCGCTTCGATGCGCGGGCAACTCACGCTGCGCGGCGTCGTCATCGGCGTCCTTGGCTGCGTGATCATCACGGCAAGCTCGGCCTACACGGCCCTCAAGATGGGCGCCCTCCCCTGGCCCATCATTTTCGCTGCCGTCATCTCGCTGTTCTTCCTTAAGCTCATGGGCAACGCCAGCCTCAACGAGGCCAACGTCACCCACACCATCATGTCCGCAGGCGCCATGGTCGCCGGCGGTCTGGCATTTACCATCCCGGGCGCCTGGATGCTGGGCTATGCCGACCAGATCAGCTGGCTCGACATGTTTATCGTGGCACTCGCCGGCACTATCCTGGGCCTTCTGGCGACAGCGCTCATCCACCGTCACTTTATCGTGGACGCCGCGCTTGAGTTCCCCACCGGCAACGCCGCGGCTCAGACCCTGCGTGCTACCGAGGCCGGCGGCAAGACCGGCAAGCAGCTCTTTGGCTCCATGGCCATCGCCGGCATCTACAGCGTGCTGCGCGACGCTCTGGGCATTGTGCCCAGCATGCTGTGTACGCTCAATATCCCCGGCGTGACCTTTGCCATCTATAACTCGCCCATGTTGCTGTCCATCGGCTTTTTGGTGGGCTTCGCCCCCGTCGCGTTCTGGTTTGCCGGCGCGCTGCTGGGCAACTTTGGCATCATTGTCGGCGGCACCGCTGCCGGTCTGTTTGACGTTATGACCGCACAGGGCATTGTTAAGTCCCTGGGTATGGGCCTCATGATGGGCTTTGGCGTCGCCGTCGTCCTCAAGGACATCCTGCCGCAGGTCGCCGGTATCGTCCGCGGCCTCGCCGCCGACAGCTCCACCGACACCGACGAGCAGTCGCTCATCTCGGGCTCCCTTAAGCTCGACGCCGGCATCATCGGCCTGGGCGCCGCCGCCATCGCCGTGATCGTCGCCATCGCGCTCGACCTTGGTCCCGTTCCAGCCGTCATCGTCACGCTGTTCACCTTTGTCACCACCATCATGAGCGCGCAGAGCTGCGGCCAGACGGGCATCGACCCCATGGAGATCTTCGGCCTCATCGTCATGCTCATCGTTGCCGCCTTCGCGCAGCTCGCTCAGGTCAAGCTGTTCTTTATCGCCGGCATCGTGGCCGTAGCGTGCGGCCTTGCGGGCGACGTCATGAACGACTTTAAGGCCGGTGCCGTGCTGGGCACCAACCCGCGCGCACAGTGGGTCGGCCAGGCCATCGGCGGCATCGTGGGTGCCCTGGTCGCTGCCGCTGTCATGGTCGCGCTCGTCACCGCCTATGGTCCGGACGCCTTTGGTCCCGACAAGAGCTTCGTTGCCGCACAGGCAAGCGTGGTCGCCACCATGGTCTCGGGCATCCCGAGCGTGCCGTGGTTCGCAGGCGGCTTTATCGCCGGCATCGTCATGTACTGGCTCGGCATTCCGGCCATGATGATCGGTCTGGGCGTGTACCTGCCGTTCTATATGTCGCTCACGGCTTTCCTAGGCTCCTGCGTTAAGCTCGCCTACGACAAATGGGCCGCTCACCGCGACGCCGAGGCCGGTCTTTCGGACGAGGAGAAGGCCGCCAAGGACGCCGCCTTCCAGGAGCAGGGCCTGGTTGTCGCCAGCGGCCTGCTCGGTGGCGAGTCTATCGTCGGCGTTATCCTGGCGTTTGTCTCCGTGGGCTTGAGCCTGCTGGGATAAACCCAACAACAACGTAACCGCACAGAGCGCGGGGTCGGTGGCTATCCGGCCCCGCGCTTTTTTGTATCTGCCGAAACCCTCAGCAGCACTCGCATGTGGCCTGTCTTCCTTTGCCTGCTCGCCTAAGTTCCATGTCAAGATGACCGCCCCGCCCGTCACGGTGTAGAGTACATGCTGCGAACGCACCCGCGTTCCTGCGGCAATACGAGGTGGACATGGAACTCGACAAACAACAGCTCAAGCGACTGCGTGAGCGCCATCATCGGCGCCATGGCATCCGCCCCGCTCACAGCGAGGCCATGGAGAACGCAAGCCGCTTTCTAAAGCAGGCATTCAACATTCGCGAGGGACGCGCACCCTATCACGTGATTCGCAAGCGCTTTGTAAACGGGGCGCGCCTGACTGGCTCGCACTTATGCATCCTGATCATTGCCATGTTGATCGCAAGCATCGGCCTCGATATCGACTCGGATATTGCCATTGTAGGCGCCATGCTCATCTGCCCGCTCATGGGCTCGGTTCTTGCCATGGCATACGGCATCGCCACGCTCGACCGCGAGATTACCCTTGAGGCCGTCGCGGGCTTGGCTCTACAGATGGCCTTTTGCCTGGTCACGTCCACGTTGTACTTTAAGCTCTCGCCCCTTGGCACCACCACGGCCGCTATCCTCGACAATTCGACACCGACTGTGTGGGACCTTGCCGTCGCGCTCGCGGGCGGCTTTGCGGGTGGCCTGGGCAACTCGCGCGACCAGGAACCCGCCACGCTCAT